>NZ_JAZDCH010000017.1:0-151191 GCF_036311905.1 Brachybacterium sp. J153
TTTCGCCTCTGCCCCTCAAAAAAAAAAAACCCCACCCCCCACAACCGGTGGGGCGGGGCGGGGGCCCGGCCGGCGCGGGGGTCAGTCGGCCTGCTTCTCGAGGGCGCGTTCGAGCTTCACGGCGCGCTTCTCGGCCTGCTTGGCGGCCCTCTTCGCCTCGCGGGAGCCGCTGCCGGTGCCGATGATCAGGGCGAGGGCGATCGCCGCCATCCAGGAATCCTTGGCCAGCGGGGTCCCGGACTGCGAGGGACGCACGCCATCGGCCTCGGTCATCTCCGGGGTGCGGAAGTACATCGAGAGCATCGAGCCGGAGAACCCGGAGAGCGCGAGGCCCGCGACCTTGGTGGGCACGAAGGGCAGCAGCAGGGAGGATCCCACGGCGATCTCGCCGAACGCGACGAGCCGCCCGAACTGCTTCGGGGAGAGCGTCTCGACCGCGGGGATGCCGTTGACGGCCATCCCCTGGAGATGCGCGGCGGTCTGCTCGTCCATGCCGAGCTTGCCGATGCCGGAGTTGAGGATGAACGCGCCGGGGACGGCGCGCAGGATGGCGGAGCTGAGGTTCATCAGGGGATCCTCCCGAAGTGACAGTGGTCGGGACCAGGGTAGGCCGCTCCCGTGGCCGCGGGTGCGCTCACGGCGAGACGGCGAGGATCTCCCCGTGCAGCAGCACGAACCAGGCGTCGGGGTGTGCCGCCCAGTCGCGGAAGGCGCGGGCCACGTCCTCACGCACGGCGGCGTCGGCGAGCCCCTCGTGCTCGAGCTGCCCCGCGAGCGGGTCGGAGGTGATGCGGCCGGACCAGGTCGCGCCCCAGGCCGCGCGGGCCTCCTCGGTGGCGTGCAACCAGGTCGACGCCCCGGGGGTGACGTCGGTGAAGCCCGCCTCGTGGGCCCAGGCGAGCAGGCGCCGGCCGGCGTCGGGCGTCCCGCCGTTGGCTCGGGCGGCGGCGAGGTAGAGCGTGAGCCAGCGGTCCAGCCGCGCATCCTCGGGGAACCAGCGGAAGCCCTCGTAGTCGCTGTCCCGCACGGCGACGAGGCCGCCCGGACGGGTCACGCGGCGCGCCTCGCGCAGCGCGTCGACAGGCCGCGGGAGGTGCTGGAGCACCTGGTGGGCGTGGACCACGTCGAAGGCGTCGTCGGGGAGGTCCAACGCCTGGGCGTCGCCGACCACGACCGTCACCTCGTCCAGCCCCTGCGCCGCGAGCTCCGCGCGGGTCAGCGCCGCAGACTCCTCGGCGACCTCGAGCGCGGTGACGTTCCCCGGGCCGACGATCCGGGCGAGGCCCGCGGTGATCGTGCCCGCGCCGCTGCCCACGTCGAGCAGGCGCATCCCCGTGCGGAGGTGCGGCAGGAGGTACGCGGCGGAGTTCTCGGCGGTGCGGGCGCGGTGGCTGGTCAGCACGGCGGGGCCGTAGCCGTGGGTGTACACGGTCTCGTCGGTCATGCCGTCGACGCTACGCCGGGGGCCGGGACGACATCGGCCCGGTTCACAGGGCGGCGCTATACCGCGCGCTGCTCCCGCGCGTAGCGGCCGAGCACCAGCACGAGACCGACGACCACACCGATCGCCGTCTCGAGCACCCGCGCCTGCAGCATCGGCACCGCGGGCTGCGGGTGCCCCAGCTGCACCATGAGCAGCGCGAGCGGGGTGACGAAGAGGAGCGCGAGAGAGTAATTGCGCAGGATGAACATCTCGGCGAGGAACTGCAGCACCACGACCCACACCACGAGCTGCCACGGCTCGGCCGGGAAGGACAGCAGGAACGCCGTGACGACCACACCGAGCACGGTGCCGACGAGACGGTGCACCGCCCGCTCGACCCGTGCCCCGTGCCCGGGCGAGGACAGCGGCGCGACGGCGGCGACCTGCGCCCAGTACGGGAACGGCAGCCCCGAGAGGAGGCCCAGCGCCCCCGCGACAAGCGCCGCGACGGTGTAGCGGACGAACTCACCGCCCAGCTGTCGGGCGGTGAACAGCTCGTGGTCGCGGCCCACGACCGCGTCCGGGTGACGCTCCCCCGCCCAGTGCCCGAGCAGCCCGAGGACGATGCACAGCGCGGCGCAGGCCGCGGCGACGAGGCCCGCGAGCCAGAACGGGGCGGCCACGGCCGCGGAGGCGACGGCGGAGACCGCGAAGACCGGGAAGATCGCGCCGCCCGGCTTCAGCCCGCGGGAGGTCACGAACGCCGCGGAGCCGCCCGCGACCAGGGCGGTCACGACGATCACGAGCCAGGAGCCGGCCGCGACGGGCAGGACCTCGGTGAGCTGGGCGAGGCCCGCGCCGAGGGTGACGCAGAGCGTCAGCTGCGCGCCCGCGAGGCCCTGCCGGCGGAAGCGCACGCGGGTCGGCTCGTAGCGGGAGTAGATGCCGGTGAATGCCCCGAAGCCCGCATACATCGCCCAGTCGACCCGGCCGGCGGCGAGCAGGATCGCGAGCGGGATCGCGAGGCCGACGGCGATGCGCAGCGCGGGGAGGTGGTCGACCCGGGCGGGGGCGATGCGGAGCAGGCCGCGGGCCCGCGCGGCGAGGTCGGTCGGCGAGCTCATCGGGCTCCTTCCGGGCAGGTCGGGGCCGTCCGGGAGGGCGTCCCGGCGGTCGGCGTCGAGGGGTCTGCCCACCGGGACGCGCGCACACGGGGCGTCGACCGGGGGCAGGACCAGCTCAGCGTAGATCCGCGCGGACGTGCCCCGCCATGAGCCAGCAGACACCTGGGGCGGCTGTGACGTGGGAGACTGCCGCCAGCGCCCCCTCGCGGGCGGTCCTCTGCCCACCCCCGGAGCCTCGTATGTCGCCTTCTCCCGACTCTTCCTCCGCCTCCTCCGCGTCCGCCGGAGCGTCCGGCCCGACGGCCCCGTCGGCCCCCGGTCTCGTCGAGACCACCGGCATCGAGATCATCGAGGAGTCCGCGCGCACCGCCCGCCCGCGCGACCTCTTCTGGCCGTGGTTCGCCGCGAACGTGTCCGTGTTCGGGATGAGCTACGGCTCCTACCTGCTGGGCTTCGGGATCAGCTTCTGGCAGGCGACGATCGTCGCGGTCCTCGGCATCATCATCAGCTTCGCGCTGTGCGGGCTGGTGGCGATCGCCGGCAAGCGCGGCTCCGCGCCGACGATGGTGCTCTCCCGCGCGGCCTTCGGCGTGCACGGGCAGAAGGTGCCGGGCATCGTCTCGTGGCTGACCTCGATCGGCTGGGAGACCTCGCTCGCGATCTCCGCCGTGCTCGCCACCGCCACCGTCTTCGAGATCCTCGGGATCGGCGCCGGCGGCGCCGTCACGGTCATCGCGGCGCTCGCGATCGCGGCGCTGATCGTCGGCGCCTCCGTGCTCGGCTATCACACGATCATGAAGCTGCAGTCGATCCTGACCTGGGCGACCGGGGCGATGACCATCCTCTTCATGATCCTCACGATCCCCCACATCGACCTCGTGGCCGTGCTCTCTGCCCCGTCGGGCCCGCCGCAGGCGATGATCGGCGCGCTGGTGATGGTGATGACCGGCTTCGGGCTGGGCTGGATCAACATCTCCGCGGACTGGTCGCGGTACCAGAAGCGCACGGCGTCCGACGGCTCGATCGTCCTGTGGAACACCGTCGGCGGCGCCGCCGCCCCGGTGGTGCTGGTGATCTTCGGGCTGCTGCTCGCGGGCTCCGACGAGGAGCTGAACGGTGCGATCGCGGGCGACCCCATCGGCGCGCTGATCTCGATCCTGCCCCTGTGGGCGCTGGTGCCGTTCTGGATCGTCGCCGTGCTGACCCTGGTCTCCGGCGCGGTGCTCGGCATCTACTCCTCGGGCCTGACCCTGATCAGCCTCGGCATCGACATCCCCCGCCCGGCCGCGGCCGCCGTGGACGGCGTGATCCTCACGGCGGGCACCATCTGGGTCGCCTTCTTCGCGCAGAACTTCATCGGCCCCTTCCAGAGCTTCCTCATCACCCTCGGCGTGCCGATCGCCGCCTGGGCCGGGATCCTCATCGCCGACGTGCTCTCCCGCCGTGCCGACTACGACGAGCAGGCGCTGTTCGATCCGGCGGGCCGCTACGGCTCCGTCGACTGGATCTCGGTGGGCACCCTCGTGGTCGCCTCGGTGGTCGGCTGGGGCCTGGTGGTGAACTCCTTCGCGGACGACGCCCCGTGGAACAACTGGCAGGGCTACCTGCTCGAGCCGCTGGGCCTCGGCACCTTCGTCGAGGATCCGGCCGGCTCCTACTGGGACGGGAACTGGGCATACGCGAACGTGGGCGTGCTCTTCGCGCTGCTGTTCTCGTTCGCCGTGACCTGGTTCGCCCGGCGCGGGAAGATCCGAGAGCAGGAACGCGGCGCATGAGCCCGGCCCCCGCCCCCTGGCTGCTGGTGATCGACCCGCAGCGGATCTTCGCCGACCCCGGCTCGGACTGGGCCTCCCCGTTCTGGGACGCGACCTGGGAGCGGATCCGGGAGCTCGCCGCCGCCGTCGGCCCCGAGCGGACCCTGATCAGCCGCTGGCTGCCGACGGCGGACCGCGAGACCTCTTGGGGCGACTACTTCCGCACCTGGCCCTTCGCGGACGCTCCGGCCGACGACCCGCTGTACGCGCTGGTGGACGGCGCGGCCGGTCTCACCGCGCACCCCACGGTCGACGAGCCGACCTTCGGGAAGTGGGGCCCGCAACTGCGCGCGCACCTCGGCGAGGACGCGACCCGCGCCCCGCTGCTGATCGCCGGGGTCTCCACCGACTGCTGCGTGATCGCGACCGTGCTCGCCGCCGCCGATGCCGGGGCGCACCTGACCGTCGTGACCGACGCCTGCGCCGCCTCCACCGCCCCGAACGGCGCCGCGGCCCTGCAGACCATGGGCCTGTTCGGCCCGCAGGTGGATCTGCGCAGCACCGCCGACGTGCTCGCGGGTCCCTGAGCGCCGCGGACCCTTCTCCCCGACTGAGAGGAACGACGATGACGAAGCACGAACCGGTCCAGGCGGTCGCTCTGGACGGCCCGCGGGCGTGACCGCGGAGGTGCCCTCTCCCGCGCTGCTCACCGTCGGTCATGGTCGACTGGAGCCGGAGGAGCTCGCCGATCTGCTGACGGGCGCGGGCATCCGGCAGCTGGTGGACGTGCGCCGCTTCCCGGGGTCCCGGACGAACGACGCCGCCGCCCGCGGCAAGGTCGAGGAGATCTGCCGCGGCGCCGGTATCGACTACCGCTGGGACGAGCGCCTGGGCGGGCGGCGACGGCTCACGACGGAGGAGGACGCCGCCACCCGGGACCCCTGGTGGCGGGTCGCCCAGTTCCGCGCCTACGCCGCCTGGACCCGCAGCGAGGAGTTCCGGGCCGGCATCACGGAGCTGCGGGCCGACGTGGCGCGCGAGCGCACCGCGGTGATGTGCTCGGAGGCGGTCTGGTGGCGCTGCCATCGCCGCCTCATCGCCGACGTGATGCTGCTCGAGCACGGGGTCGAGGTGCTGGACCTGATGCACTCGGGCCAGCAGCGGCCGCACGAGCCGGGCGCCGGCGCCCGGCTGGACGAGGACGGCCACGTGGTCTGGGACCGGACCGACGAGGGCTGACCCGGCGCGGCCTGCCCGGGAAAAGACCTGGCCACGGGCCGCTGCCGGGATCTACCGTCGGCCCATGATGTCCCCCGCCGGCTTCCCCGTCTCCCCCGCCCCGCCCCGCGCCGCCCTGCTCACCGGGGTGGGTCGACGCCGCGGCATCGGCGCCGCCCTGGCCCGCGGCCTCGCTGCCGACGGCTTCGCTCTGGCCCTGTGCTCCCTGGACGCCTACGACCGCCGGGTGAACGGCGAGCCCTCCGACGTCACCGACCTCGCCGAGGAGCTCCGCGCGGAGGGCACGGAGGTGGTGCTGCTGGACGGCGACCTCGCGGATCCCGCGGTGCCGCCGCGCCTCGTGGCCGAGGCCCATGAACAGCTGGGCCCGCTCGGCGCGCTCGTGATGAGCCACTGCGAGTCGGTGGACTCCTCGATACTGGACACGACCGTGGAGAGCTTCGACCGGCACTACGCGGTCAACGTCCGCGCGAGCTGGCTGCTGCTGAAGGCCTTCGCCGAGCAGGTCGCCGTCGAGTCCGAGGCCGGCGGCGCGGGTTCTGCCGGCGGCGCTGGTTCTGCCGGCGGCGCAGTGATTGCCCTGACCAGCGACCACACCGCCCACAACCTCCCCTACGGCGCGACCAAGGGCGCTCTGGACCGGCTCGTGCTCGCCGGCACCCACGAGCTCGCGGACCGCGGGATACGCACCAACGTGATCAATCCCGGCCCGATCGACACCGGCTGGATGGACGACCGGGTCCGCGCGGCCTGCGCCGCGCAGACCCCGGGCGGCGAGCTCGGCGAGCCCGGGACGGTCGCGGACCTGGTGCGCTTCCTCGTCTCCGAGCGGGGCGCCTGGATCCGCGGCCAGCTGCTGCTGTCCAACGGCGGCTTCGCGACCCCGGCGGTCTGATCCGCAACGCCAGCGGTCAGATCCGCGAGCCCAGCGCTCCCGTTCCCGGACGCGGAACGGCCGACGGGCCCGCTCAGCGGGTCCCGTCGGCCGTTCGTGCGGTGGATCAGGCGGCGGTCTCGGCGCTGTCCTTCCGGTTCGACGCCACGAGCGAGGCGATGATCGCGACGCCCATGGCGACCACGATGAAGGTCAGCGAGAGCCAGATCGGCACCTCGGGGATCTTCTGCAGGGTGGAGAAGCCGGGGATGAAGCCGAGCGGCGCCTCGTGGATCGCGTGGATCAGCAGCTTCACGCCGATGAAGCCGAGGATCGCCGCGATGCCGTAGTGCAGGTAGGCGAGGCGGTCGAGCATCCCGCCGAGCAGGAAGTACAGCTGGCGCAGGCCCATGAGCGCGAAGATGTTCGCGGTGAAGACCAGGAACGGGTTGCGGGTGACGCCGAAGATCGCGGGGATCGAGTCGAGCGCGAACATGACGTCGGTGATGCCGAGCGTGATGAACACCAGCAGCAAGGGGGTGAACATGGTGCGGCCGTTCACGACGGTGCGGAGCTTGTTGCCGTCGTAGTGGTCGGCCACCGGGATCACCTTGCGGACCATGCGCATGATCCACGAGTCCGAGTCGCCGTCCTCGTCGGCGAAGGCCTGCTTCCATGCGGTGTAGAGCAGGAACAGGCCGAAGAGGTAGAAGATCCCGACGAAGTGCTCGATGATCACCGAGCCCGCGAGGATGAACAGTCCGCGCGCGACCAGCGCGATGATGATGCCCACCATCAGCGCTTCCTGCTGGTACCTCCGCGGCACCCCGAACTTCGCCATGATGATGATGAAGACGAAGAGGTTGTCGACGCTCAGCGAGTACTCGAGCAGCCAGCCGGTGAGGAACTCGGAGGACGGCTTCGCACCGCCCACGAAGAACAGCACCGCCGCGAAGACGAGCGCGAGGCCGACGTAGAAGCCGATCCACGCCGCGCACTCCTTCATGGACGGCACGTGGGGGCGCTTGAGGACGAGCAGAAGATCGGCGAGCAGGATCACGCAGAGCACGACCAGAGCGGCGATCTCGAAGCCGAGATGCAGTTCTCCCATGGGGACTTCTTTCAGAGGGCTCCGGGGCGGAGGGGGGACGGGACGCCCCCCTTGCGGACCTTTGCCCCGGGGAACGACGTCTCAGGCTAACCCCGGGCCGCCCCTGCGCACCCGGCGAACGGCGGTGACCTCACGCTCATCGCCCCGGTCCGGCACGGGGCGGCAACCCCTCGTCAGGCGAGGGGCCCGGTGACCTCCTCGACGGCGGTGAGCACCGAGCCGTCGCGCAGTCGCGCCTCCGCCTCGGCGATGTCCGGGGCGAGGAAGCGGTCCGGACCGGGGCCGTCGACGGTGCGCCGCAGCACCGCGATCGCGGCGGCACCCGCGGCCGACGGGGTCAGCGGGGCGCGCAGGTCGATCGCGCGGGCGGCGGTCAGCAGCTCGATCGCGAGGACCCGGCGGAGATTCTCCACGCTGGTGCGGAGCTTGCGGGCGGCGTGCCAGCCCATCGAGACGTGGTCCTCCTGCATCGCGGAGGACGGGATCGAGTCCACGCTCGCGGGCACCGCGAGGCGTTTCATCTCCGAAACCAGGGCGGCCTGCGTGTACTGGGCGATCATGAAGCCGGAGTCCACGCCGGGGTCGTCGGCGAGGAAGGGCGGCAGGCCGTGGGAGCGGGCCTTGTCGAGCATCCGGTCGGTGCGGCGCTCGGCGATCGAGGCGAGATCCGCGCTCGCGATCGCGAGGAAGTCCAGCACGTACGCGACGGGCGCCCCGTGGAAGTTGCCGTTGGAGGTGACCGTTCCGTCCTCGAGCACGACGGGGTTGTCGATCGCGCTCGCGAGCTCCCGGCCGGCGACGGTGCGGGCGTGCTCGATGGTGTCCCGCACCGCCCCGGCGACCTGCGGGGCGCAGCGCAGCGAGTAAGCGTCCTGCACGCGGGAGCCCTCGGCGGCGACGTCGGCGATGATCCCCGAACCCGCGAGCAGGGCGAGGATGTTCGCGGCCGAGGCCTCCTGGCCCGGATGGGGGCGCAGCGGGCCGTG
The DNA here is from genome assembly GCF_036311905.1 of Brachybacterium sp. J153. Classification (NCBI taxonomy): domain Bacteria; kingdom Bacillati; phylum Actinomycetota; class Actinomycetes; order Micrococcales; family Dermabacteraceae; genus Brachybacterium; species Brachybacterium sp. J153. The sequence goes on from NZ_JAZDCH010000017.1 coordinate 8,512, forward strand.
CAGCTCCGGGCGGAACACCGTGTCCCGGCCGCGCAGGCCCTGCACCGACAGGGAGGTGGTGAGATCGCTGATCCGCACCAGCTCGTCGAGGTCCGCGAGCGCCATGAGCAGCATGCCGAGCATGCCGTCGGTCCCGTTGATGAGCGCGAGGCCCTCCTTCTCCTCGAGGAGCACCGGCTCGATCCCGGCCTCGGCGAGCAGCTCGGCCACGGGCCGCTCCCTGCCGTCGCGGTCGCGGGCCCGACCCTCCCCCATGAGCACGAGCGCGCAGTGGGACAGCGGGGCGAGGTCCCCCGAGCAGCCGAGCGAGCCGTACTCGTGGACGATCGGGGTGATGCCGGCATCGAGCAGGGCGAGCATCGTCTCGACGACGACGGGGCGCACGCCGGTGCGACCGGAGGCGAGGGTGCGGGCGCGCAGCAGCATCAGGGCGCGCACCACCTCCGTCTCGACCTCGGGCCCCGCCCCGGCGGCGTGGGAACGGATCAGCGAGCGCTGCAGGGCGTGGCGCATCGACGGCGGGATCGACGTGTCGGCGAGCGCGCCGAAGCCGGTGGAGACGCCGTAGACGGGGGTCTCCCCCGCGGCGAGGGCGTCGATGTGGGCGCGGACCGCGGCGACCTGCTCCCGCGCGGCGGGGTCGAGCTCGACGCGCGCCCCGCGACGGGCGACGGCGAGCACGTCCGCGGCGGTGATCCCGACGGTGGAGAGCGTGACGGTGTGGGTCATGAGGAAGTCCTCTCGGTCGATGCGTCGGCTCCGGGAGAGCCGGTGGGGCGGTGGTCAGGCGATCCGCTCCCCGCGACGCCGCACCTGGTGGGTGAGCGGCATGCCGGGGCGGTAGGCGAGGTGGATCGCCGCGGGGGCGTCCAGCACGTGGAGGTCGGCGCGGGCGCCGATCCCGAGATGGCCGACGTCGGCGCGGCGCAGCGCGAGCGCCCCGCCGCGGGTCGCGGCGCGGAGAGCCTCGTCGAGGCTGAGGTGCATCTGCAGCACGGCGGTGGAGACGCAGAAGCCCATGGCGCTGGTGTAGCTGGTGCCGGGGTTGCAGTTGGAGGCGATCGCGAGAGCGGCACCGGCGTCGAGGAGCGCGCGGGCCGGCGCGAGCGGGGCCCGGGTGGAGAGGTCGCAGGCGGGCAGCACGGTCGCGACCGTCGGCCCCGCATCGACCGCGAGCAGGCCGGGCGCCTCCCCCTCCGCCGCGGCTGGCCCGGTGGCAGACTCGGTGGGCTCCGCCGTCGCCGGCACGGTGGGCCGGGAGGCGGTCGCGGCGAGCGCCTCGATGTCTTCGGCCGAGAGGTGGTTGAGGTGGTCGACGCTCGCGGCACCGAGCTCGGCGGCGAGCGCGACCCCGCCGCTGCGGCCCAGCTGGTGGCCGTGGACGCGCAGTCCGAGGCCGGCCGCGGCCCCGGCGCGCAACACCCGCTCGGACTGCTCGGGGGTGAAGGCGCCCTCCTCGCAGAAGACGTCGATCCAGCGCACGTACTCGGCGACCGCGGCGAGCATCTCCCCGGCGACGAGGTCGACGTAGGACTCGGCCCCGGGCCGGCCGTCCGTGCCGTCGAACTCCCGCGGGACGAGATGGGCGCCGAGGAAGGTGACCTCGTCGATCTCCCCGTCGGCCGAGAGGGCGGCGAGCAGGCGCGCGGCCCGGGCCTCGTCGGCGACGGTGAGGCCGTAGCCGGTCTTCGTCTCCATCGTGGTCGTGCCGCCCGCGGCGGCCTCGGCGAGCCGGGCGCACACGAGTCGGCGCAGCCGCTCGTCGGACGCCTCCCGCGTCGCCGCGGTGGTCACGCCGATGCCGCCCGCCGCATAGGACTGCCCCGCCATCCGGGCCTCGAACTCGGCGGCGCGGTCCCCGTCGAAGACCAGGTGGGAGTGGGAGTCCACCCAGCCGGGCAGCACGGCGCGGCCGCCGAGATCCTCGGCCGCATCGGCGGGCGGCGCCTCGGCCTCGGGGCCGGTCCAGGCGATGCGGCCGTCCTCGATCACGACGGCGGCGTCGTGGAGCACCTGCTCCTCGGTGACCCGCCCGGGGCGCGCGGGGTCGTCGAGGGCGGGATCGAGGGTCCACAGCTCGGAGATGCCGGTGAGCAGCATCGAGGTCGGGGCGGCCATCGGCGTGCTCCTCAGTCCCGTCGGGTGGGGGTCATCGGGATGCGCACACCGCGCTCGTGGGCGACCTGGTCGGCGCGCGAGTAGCCGGCGTCGACGTGGCGGATGACGCCCATCGCCGGGTCGTTGGTGAGCAGGCGCTCGAGCTTGCGCCGGGCGAGGTCGGTGCCGTCGGCGAGGCCGACCTGGCCGGCGTGGATCGAGCGGCCGATGCCGACGCCGCCGCCGTGGTGGATCGACACCCAGGTCGCGCCGGAGCTGGTGGCGGTCAGGGCGTTCAGCAGCGGCCAGTCGGCGATCGCATCGGAGCCGTCGAGCATCGCCTCGGTCTCCCGGTAGGGGGAGGCGACGGAGCCGGAGTCGAGATGGTCGCGGCCGATGACGATGGGGGCCTTGACCTTCCCCTCGCGGACGAGGTCGTTGAAGAGCATCCCGGCCTGGTGGCGCTCGCCGTAGCCGAGCCAGCAGATGCGGGCGGGCAGGCCCTCGAACTCGACGTGCTCGCCGGCCGCGTCGAGCCAGCGGTGCAGGTGCTCGTTCTCGGGGAAGAGCTCCTTGAGCGCGGCGTCGGTGACGGCGATGTCCTCGGGGTCGCCGGACAGCGCGACCCAGCGGAACGGGCCGAGGCCCTCGCAGAACAGGGGGCGGATGTAGGCGGGGACGAAGCCGGGGAAGGCGAAGGCGCGGTCGTAGCCGGCGTGGCGGGCCTCGTCGCGGATCGAGTTGCCGTAGTCGAACACCTCGGCGCCGGCGTCCTGAAACTCGACCATGGCCTGGACCTGGCGGGCCATGGCCTCGCGGGACTTCTTGGTGAACCCCTCGGCGTCGGCCTCGGCCTCGCGCTGCCAGTCCTCGACGGAGATCTCGGAGGGGAGGTAGCTCAGCGGGTCGTGGGCGGAGGTCTGGTCGGTGACCACGTCGATCTGCAGGTCACCGGCGCGGTGGCGCTCGAGCAGGGCGGGGAAGACGTCCGCCGCGTTGCCGACGATGCCGATCGAGACGCCGCGCTTCTCGGCCTTGGCGGCGTTGGCGCGGGCGATCGCGTCCTCGAGGTCGTCGGCGATCTCGGTGAGATAGCGCTTGGCGACACGGCGCTCGAGGCGGGAGCGGTCCACGTCCACGATCAGGCACACGCCGTCGTTGAGGGTGACGGCGAGCGGCTGCGCGCCGCCCATGCCGCCGCAGCCGCCGGTGAGGGTGATGGTGCCGGCGAGGGTGCCGCCGAAGCGCTTCTGCGCCACGGCCGCGAAGGTCTCGAAGGTGCCCTGCAGGATGCCCTGGGTGGCGATGTAGATCCAGGACCCCGCTGTCATCTGGCCGTACATCATGAGGCCCTCGGCCTCGAGCTTGCGGAACTCGGGCCAGGTCGCCCAGTCGCCGACGAGGTTGGAGTTCGCGAGCAGCACGCGCGGGGCCCACTCGTTCGTGCGCAGCACGCCGACGGGCTTGCCGGACTGGACCAGCAGGGTCTCGTCGTCCTCGAGGTCCTTGAGGGTGTCGACGATCGCGTCGAAGGCCTCCCAGGAGCGGGCGGCGCGGCCGGTCCCGCCGTAGACCACCAGGTCATCGGGGCGCTCGGCGACCTCGGGGTCGAGGTTGTTCATGAGCATGCGCAGCGGCGCCTCGGTCTGCCAGGACTTGGCGGAGAGGGCGGTGCCGCGGTCAGCGCGGACGGGGCGGGCTCCGGGGAGGGACATCGTCGGCTCCTTCGTCGAGAGGGGTCTCGGGGGTTCTCCCCAGGACATCACCGCCCCGGGGCCGGGTCGAGGGGCCGGATCGCAGTGATGTCCGGGATCCCGGACTGGCGATACCCGAGCTCAAGCACACGCGCACTCCCACGCCGACGCCGACGCGGACGCCGACGCCGACGCGGACGCGGACGCGGACATTACTCGCGAGTCATGTGCATCTCTGTTCCGTGGAGGGAACACAGGCGCACATGACCGATCGGTCACCGGCGAGGTGGGCGGGGCGGGAGGGTGGGGGCTGGGCGAGCGGCGTGGGGTCAGCGCGGGGGCGCTCCGGTCCGCCCACCGAGGCGCCGCGTGATCTCCTCCGCAGCGCGACGCACCGAGGCGGCTAGGCGCTCGCGCTCGGCCGGGCCGACGCGGGCCTCGACGAAGGTCAGCGCCACGGCGGCGGCGGGCCAGCCGGCATGGTCCCGCACGACGGCGGCGACAGAGCCCATCTCGTCGCTGACCTCCCCGGACTCCCTCGCGACCCCGTCGGCCCGCACGGCCGTCAGCAGCTCCCGCAGCGCCTTCGGCGTGGAGGGGCCGGGAGCGTCGGTGCGGGCGGCGAAGTCGGCCGCGGTGCCATAGAGGGCGCGCAGCTGCGCGGCGGGCAGGTGGGCGAGGATCGCGCGGCCGCTCGCCGTGAGATGGGCGGGGATCCGCACGCCGACGTCGGTGACGAGGCTCGGCCGGTTCCGGGCGCGCTCCTCGACGACGTAGAGCACGTCCCGGCCGTGCAGCACCGCGAGGTGCCCGCTCTCCCCCACCTCGTCGACCATCGCCTCGACGACCCGTCGGCCGATCCGGGCCAGCGGCTCCTGGCGCAGATAGGCGCCGGAGAGCTCGTGCGCCGCCGGCCCCAGCCCGTACAGCCGCTCCTGCTCGAGGTGCAGGACGTACCCGTGCTCGACGAGAGTCGCGAGCAGGTCGTAGGTGCGAGAGCGCGGCAGGTCCAGCTCCTGCGCGATGCGCGCGGCGGGCACCGGGGCGCGTCGCGAGGCGAGGAACGTCAGCAGGCGCAGCGTCGCGTCGGCCGCGGGGACTTTCGGGGAGGTCATGGTAGGCGCCACTATGACACCCCGGCGCCCGGGGATCGGCCCCTGCCCGCGCCCTCCTGCTCCCGCTCCCGCCGCTGGGCCTGCCTCTCCGCCGTGGACAGCTCCCAGGTGCGCACCAGGCGCGGGAGAGTGAGGATGACGAGCCCGCCGACCATGTTCAGCGGGATCACCCAGCTGAACCAGACCAGCCACTCGAGGTAGGTGGTCGGATCGCCCGCGTGCATCGACGCGAAGACCACGACCGAGCCGAGGGCGCCGTGCAGCATCCCGAGGCCCACCACCAGCAGCCCGGAGATGAGCGCGTTCGCGAGCGTCGCGATGCCCTCGTTCGAGCCCTGGCTCATCCGGGTCACGAGGGTGATCGTGAAGCCGGCGAGCACGGCGAGCGCCCCGGTCTCGAGGGTCAGACCGGGGTCGAGATAGCTCGCGGTGGTCTCGCGCAGCACGTCCTCGAAGCGGGGGAACGCCGCGATCACCACCCAGGTGAAGGCCCATCCGCCCACCAGGTTCGTGACGAGGGTGACCGCCCACAGTCGCAGCAGCTGCGGCCAGGTGCCGTGCCCGGCCATGATCGCGTTGATGGGAACGAGGAACTCCTCGGTGAACAGCTCCGAGTGCGCGAGCCGCAGCGCGTAGAGACCGATACCGAAGGCGAGCCCGCCGAGCAGCTTGGAGCCGGTCGCGTCGACCACCGCGAGCATCGCCAGCAGGCCCAGGCCCACGTCGATCCCGCCGAAGAGCCCGGTGACCACGAGCGCGCGCCAGGTGCGGTTCAGCCGGTTCGCGCCCTCGGTGACGGTGTTCTCGAATTCCTCGACGAGGGCGTCCTCGACGGCGTTGTCGCGTTCGCCCAGGCGTCGGCGCTCCGCCGCCTCGTCGGTATCGGCCGGGTGCTCGGCGGCCTCCGGCTGCTCGTCCGCTCCCGACTTCTCGGCGGCCACCGACGGCTCGGTCGCCTCCGGCTGCCCGGACTCCGCCGGCCCCTTGTTCTCCGACGTCTCCGCGGTCCCTGCCATGGTGCCTCCTCGTCGTCACGTGGTCGCGGTCCGGATTGGACGACGCCGGGCACCGGCGGCCGGCGCCGGCACCTCGGCCGGGCCCGTGCTCGTGCCCGGTCCATCCGGGCGAGACCGTGCCCGGTCCGTCCGGCGGGCCGGACGCTGGACGTCGACCGGCGGATCCGCGCCCCGCTCCCGGTGCCATGATGGGCTGAACCTACCCCCTGCCGACGCGATCAGGAGACATCGATGACGAGCTCCCCCGCCCCCGCGACCGAGTGGACTGGACGACACGACGGCGACGGCCCCGAGCACGCTCGCTGGCACCAGGCGGTGCGCGTCGTCGGAGCCGGGACGGGCAGCGCGACGACGGGTGCCGCGACCACGGACGGCGCGCCGGCCCCCGCGAGCTCCGGCGCCGCAGCCGTCGATGCTGCGGCGCCCGGAGCCACGGCCCCCGTCACGGCACCGGATCCCGCCGCCGATCACGTGGCGCTGCTGGGCTTCCGCTCCGAGGAGGGGGTGCGCCGCAACCGCGGCCGGGTCGGGGCGGCCGACGGTCCCGCGGCGCTGCGCCGGGCGCTCGCCCCGATGGCGCTGCACGGCCCGCTCGCCCGCGGCGAGGTGGAGCTGCACGACCTCGGCGACGCCGCGACCGTCGGCGAAGATCTCGAGGCGGGGCAGACCGCGGCCGCAGCGCTGACCGCGCACGGCCTGGACCGGGCCGGCTCCCGTCTGACCGTCGTGCTCGGTGGCGGACACGAGACCGCGTGGTCCTCGTACCGGGGGCTGATGGACTCGGGCATCGGCCCGCGCGCCGGCCGGAGCTGGGGCGTGCTGAATCTCGATGCGCACTTCGACCTGCGCGAGGAGCCGCGCCCCACCTCCGGCACGCCCTTCGCGCAGATGGCCGCCGCCGAGCAGGCCGCGGGCCGGGACCTGCACTACGCGGCCCTGGGGATCGCCGAGCCCTCGAACACGGGCGCGCTGTTCGCGCGGGCCCGTGAGCTGGGCGTCCGCTGGTGGACGGACGAGCACTGCCTCGCCGCGGGGGCCGAGGGGATCACCCGGTTCGTCGAGGACTTCGCCGCGGAGCTGGACGTCCTCTACCTGACCATCGACCTCGACGTGCTGCCCGCCGCGGTCGCCCCGGGGGTCTCGGCCCCCGCGGGCCTCGGGGTGCCGCTGCCGCTGATCGTCGCGGCCGTGCGCGCCGCGGCCGGTTCCGGGAAGCTCGCCCTGCTGGACGTGGTCGAGCTGAACCCGTCCCTCGACGTCGACTCGCGCACCGCCCGCACCGCCGCCCGGCTGATCGACGAGGCGGTGCGCACCGTGACCGGCTCCCGCGCCTGACCTCGACCATCCTGCTCAGCGCAGTCGCACGAAGGAGCGCAGTCCCGCCTCGTGGTCGTGGGCCTCGACGAAGCCGAGCGCCTCGTAGAAGGCACGCTGCCCGGGATCCGCGTCGGTGAGCAGCACGTGCTGCCGCACCTCGCCGAACGGGGCCAGCGCCGCCTCGACGAGTCGTCGGCCGATCCCCTGTCCCTGTGACTCGGGCCGGACCAGCACGTCCTGCAGGTACGCGATGACGGCTCCGTCCCCGACCGTCCGCGCGAGGCCGATCAGGTCGCCGTCGCGCCGTGCGGTGACCACCGATCCGCTCCCGGAGAAGGCGCGCTCGAGGATCGCTGGGTCCTCGGTGTACGCGCTCCACCCGACCGCGTCGTAGAGGTCGAGCGCCTCGCCGAGCGCGGGCACCTCGGCGCGGACCACGACCCCGCCACCTGCCGCGTCGCTCACTCGCCCGTCCTCCCGTCGATCGCCTCGCGCAGCAGGTCGAGGTGTCCCACGTGGCGGGCGTACTCCTCGATGAGGTGCATGAGGATCCAGCGCAGATTCAGCGGCTCGCCGGCGCGGCCGCCGCGCACGGGGGCGTCGAGGTCCGTCCAGCTCGCCTGGGCGGCACGGGCGTCCCGGACCCGCTCCCGATAGAAGGCGAGGTCCGTCGCGGCTGTGGCAGGGGTGCCGTCCAGGTGATCGCCATCGGGGCGCTCCGGCGTGCAGTACGGGTCGGGCCGAGCTTCGCCGAGCAGCACCTCGCGCAGCCAATACTCCTCGACGACGCCCAGATGGCGCACGAGACCGAGCGGGCTGAGGTCGGAGGGCGGCACTGCGCGGCGGCACAGCTGCTCCGCGTCGAGCCCGGCGACCTTCTGCAGCACGGTCGCGCGATGGAACTCGAGCCAGGCGTCGAGGGACTCCCGCTCGGAGGCGAGGAAGGGCGGATCGACGCGCGCCGCGTCGAGCGGGGTGGGGTCATGGCTCATGACGTGCACTCTTCCACGCCCCATCGACCCGAGGTGAGGAGATCTCAGCGCGCGGGGCGCCCCGCTCCTTTCCGCACCCCGTCATCCCCTCAACCCGCCACCTCGACCGGGATCCGGGTCGCGGTGGTCAGGTACGGGCGCAGGGCGTTCCAGTACGGCTATATAGCCGTAGTGGAACGCCACACGCCACTAGTCGACCATCCCTTCCCGCACACCCGCACCCCCACTGCCCACAGCCGGACCCGCCTTGCCCCCGGCGCCCCCACCACCGGCAGGCCGCCACCCGGCGTGGACCAGCTGGAAGAGGCGGCAGTCCGCCCACTTCCCGCCGAGGCGGAGATAGTCCCTGGCCAGGCCGTACTCGGCAAAGCCGCACTTCTCGAGCACCCGCACGGAGGCGTCGTTGCCCACCTGCACCTCCGCCTGCAGCCGATGCAGGCCGAGACCACCGAAGGCCACGGCGAGCGCGGCGCGCACCGCATGGGTGGCGATGCCGCGGCCGGCCTCCTCGTGGTCGACCCAGTAGCCGAGCGAGGCGGACTCGAAGGCGCCGCGGATGATCCCGGAGAGGGTCAGGCGGCCGACCAGCCGTGAGGATCCTCCCTCGAGCACCCGTATCCCCAGCGGCAGCCCGAGCCCGGCGTCGGCGGCGGCGAGAGCCTGGGCGATCGCCTCCCGCTGTCCCGCCTCGGTGAACCATTCCGCGGGCCGCACCGGGGCGCCGACGAGCAGCCGCTCCCGATTCCGGGTCTCCAGAGCGAGCAGCGCGGGGGCGTCGGACGGGGCGAGGAGTGCGAGGTCGACTTGAGCCCGACGGAACGGCGTGTGCGGCATGACCAGCACTCTCGCACAGGTCGACGGTCGGCGAGCCCCCTGCCCGCGAGCACCCGTCGGCGTAGACTCGACCCTCCCGCGCCCCAGGAGCCGCCATGTCCGCCGCGTCCCCCGACCACCACCACTCCGCGCTGCTGGACCCCGCCTCTCCGGCGATGGGCGAGCGGCTCGTCGAGGCCTGGCGCACCGGCACGCTGGTGATGCCGCTGCGGGACGACTCCTCTCCCGTGCGCCTGCCCGGGTTGCATAAGTCGGTGCTGCCGCCGACGCTGTCGGGCCCGGCGCGGGTGACGCTCGCGGGAGTCGGCGAGCGCTTCGCCGCCTGGAGGGTCTCGCCGCAGGAGAACGCACCGTTCATCGTGCGGATCCCGCATGTCGCGCCCGACGAGCTGCACCAGGATCTGGCGCACGAGATCGCCGCGCTGACCCTGATCCCGCCCGAGGTGGGGCCGGACCCGGTCGCCTTCCACGACGATCCCGCGACCAGTCCGATCGGTCACCCGTACGTCGTCACCACGGACGTGCCCGGCACCGCCGCAGCTCCCGAGGCGTGGACCGCGGCCCATCTCGCCGCCCACGCCGAGCTCCTCGCCCGCCTGCACTCGGTGCCCGCCCCGGGCCGCGGACCCGTCTCCCTCGGCGAGGACCCGTGGGCCGCCGTGCCGTCGGGGCCGCCCTCGCTGCTCAGCGAGGTGGAGGAGGAGATCGCCGCATGGCGGGCGCTGCACGGTCCGGTGATCGCGGAGCACGGCCTCGATCGGTTCCTCGACGCGGCGCGGGAGCGGGTCGCCGCGATCGAGCCGCAGATCGCGGGGCTCGACGGGTTCGTCCTCGCGCACGGCGACCTGTGTGCGACCAACATCCTGTGGGAGCGGACCGGGGACGACGCGGGCGGACTGCGTGTGCGCTGCATCGACCTCGAGTGGGCCCAGGGCGACGATCCAGCCCGCGACCTGGCGATCATCGGCGGCGCCGTGCACGGCGGGCCCTGGTACGTGCCGCTCGAGGAGGAGGCGGTGGACGCCTTCGTCGGCGCCTATGCGCGCGCCCGCGCCGAGCAAGGCGAGCTGCCGGGGTCCGCGGCCGACGTCGGCGCGTTGCGCGAGCGGATGCGCGCCTGGACCGCTTATGAGCGCACCGCGATGCTCGTCCACGTCGCATCCCGCGCGACGACCCGCACCTCGCACCGACGGGTGCTGCCGATCCTGCGGGGCACGCTCGCCGCGGAGCTGGGCATCGCGGACGACTGAGCCGTCGTCGCCCGTCGACCGCGCTGCCCCCACCGCGGCCTGCACGGCTGGCCCTCCCCCGGTCCCCGATGCCACGGTGGCCCCATGGACGACTTCGTCAAGAGATCACCGAACGCCCCCGCCGGGTACGCCGCCGCCGAGGCCGCGGGGCTGCGCTGGCTGGCCGAACCGCGCGCCGTGCCCGTCGTCGAGGTGCTCGAGGAGGGGAGGGATGAGCTACGGCTGGTGCGGCTCGAGTCCGTCGAGCCCACGGCCGACGCCGCCCGGGAGCTGGGCCGGGGACTCGCCCGGCTGCACGATGCGGGAGCGCCCGGCTTCGGCTGGTCCCCCGCCGAGCCCGCGTTCTTCGGGCCGCTCGAGAAGCCCTTCCCCGTCTCGACCCGGGTCGAGGACGACTTCCCCGACTTCTGGGCCGAGGGTCGGCTGCGCCCGCTGGCCGACAAGGTCACCCGCACCCTCGGCGCCGACGGGCACGACACCGTCGACGAGGCCATCGACGTGATCGCCGACGGCGCCTACGACGGCATCAGCGGCCAGGGCACGGAGGAGCCGAGCCGCGTGCACGGCGACCTGTGGTCGGGGAACGTGCTGTGGACGGCGGCCGGCGCGACCCTCATCGACCCCGCCGCGCACGGCGGCCACCGCCTCGAGGACCTCGCCCTGCTGTCGCTCTTCGGCGCGCCCTTCCTCGAGGAGATCTTCGCGGGCTACACCGCCGAGCATCCGCTGCCGGGCGACTGGGAGCAGGACCTCCCCGCGCACCTCTTCTTCGCCCTGCTCGCCCACGTGCACCTGTTCGGCGAGGCGTACGTGGACCAGGCCATCGGCACCGCCGAGGCGATCATCGCCCGGGCGGACGCACTGGGGTTCTGAGCCCGGGACGGCGCGCGAAGATCAGTCCCGCCAGCGCCGGGCGAACCGGCCCGGGGACAGGCCCGTGGAGGCAGTGAAGTCCCGGGTGAAGTGCGCCTGGTCCGCGTAGCCGAGTCGGTCGGCGAGCTGCGCGAGCGCCTCCGGGCCGCGCAGCGCACCGGCCGCCTCGTGGAGCCGGCGCCGGCGGATCAGCCAGGCGGGGCTGAGCCCCAGCCGCCGGGCGGTGAGCCGCTGCAGGCTCCGCTCGGTGATCCCGAACCGCTCGCACAGCGCGCCCACGGCGAGCAGCTCCGGGTCCTGTTCGACCTCCTCCACCAGGGCGTTGACCAGCAGGTCCTCCTCACCCGGCGGCCCGAGCAGTTGGAGGCGCCGCACCCACAGCGCGCAGCACGCGGCCTGGGCGTCGGGATCCGTGGGATCCGCCGCCATCCGCGCCCTCACCTCCGCGGTGAACCCGGCGAGCAGCGGGACCGCGTCGAGCTCGCGGTAAGTGCCGGTGAGCTCCGCGACCGGCCCGCCGTGCAGCACGGCTCCGGCGGCCGGGGCGAACATCGCCCCGAAGCCCCAGCCGCGCCCCTCGAGCACGGTCGTGGACAGTCCCGGGTTCGGCCCCAGCAGCCGCGAGTATGCGGGGGTCGTGATGGCGAGGCAGACGGGATACTGCAGCACCTTCTGCTCGGCGGTCCCGCCGCGGGGCACGTCCCAGACCGGGATCCAGAAGCGGCGGAGCCAGCCGCGCACGTGCTCCGGCGCGGACGGGCGGGCGATGGTGAAGCTGCGGTCCGCGGGATCGCGCAAGTGGGCGCGCTCGATGTCGTCCGGCGTTGTCGCGTCGTCCCCGGCGTCCGGCCTCTCGCCCCCGTCCCCGGGAGCGCCCGCCGGTGCGCCGCTGTCGGTCCCCATGGCCGCAGGGTAGCGCTGTCGGGAATGTGCAAGACCGCCCCCGCGGGGCTCCGTAACGTCGAGGGGGCGCGGCGGAGGGACCGCCGCGGAGGAGGAGCCCGCCATGAGCATCACGACCGGAGAGTCCACGACCCAGGACCCTGCACCTCGGGAGCCCGCGTCCGGAGAGCCCGCTGCCGGGAACCCCGCTGCCGCCGACGTGCACGGCGCTTGGCGGCAGCTCGCCGGGCCCTTCACCGCCGAGGTGGAGGCCGTGCGCGACTGGTCGGCGGCGAGCCCCTGCGCCGGGTGGACCGCCCGCGACGTCCTGGACCATGTCCGCGGCACCCAGCGGGAGTTCCTCGCCGGGCACTCCCTGATGCCGGAGACGGCCGGGGGATCGGCCGACGGGGACCCCGCGGCGACTGGGGCCGACGGGGACCCCGCCGCGCAGTGGGCCGCGCACCTCACCGCGGTCGAGGCGCTGCTCGCGGATCCAGAGATCGCGGGGCGGGAGTACGACGGCGCCTTCGGCCCCACCACGATCGGCGCGACCCTGCTCGAGTTCTACGGGGTGGACCTGCTGCTGCACCGCTGGGACCTGGGAACCTCCCAGGGCCGCGACGTGTCCTTCACCCCGCGGGAGATCGACGTGGTGGACGCAGCGGTCGACGCCTGGGGCGAACACGCCTACGGTCCCGGCATCTTCGCGGCCCCGCTGCCGGTGGCCGAGGGCGCCGACGCACGCACCCGCCTGCTCGCGCGGACCGGACGCGCCGGCTGATCCGGCTCCGCCCTCGACGTCCGGGCGGACGTCGAGGGCGGGAGCGGGTCAGGGGCCGGGATCAGTGGTCGTGACCCTCGTGGTCCTCGTCGCCGCCGGCGTCGGAAGCGCCGTGATCGTGGCCCTCCTCCTCGGCGTGGTCGTGGCCCTCGTGGTCCTCGTCGGACTCGCTCTCGGAGGAGCCGCCCACCTCGTACTCGCCCGACGTGGTCCCGGTGGTCACCTGGATCTCGTGGGGCACGACGGGCAGGTCGAGAGTCCGGTAGACCTCGCCGCTCGCGACGTCGACCATGCTGAGCGTCTGCGTGGCGGGGTCGACCACGAAGGCGGTACCGTCGGCGACCGCGAGCATCGGGCCGGCCTCCTGCCACTCGGCGGGCTCCTCCCACGGCTCGACCACGGGCACCTCGTGGAGCATCTCGCCGGTCTCGGGGTCGAGGATGTTCAGCTCGCCGTCGTAGGTGAGCACGAGCGCCTCTCCGTCGGGGCCGCGGTCGAGGCTGCGGAACCAGTAGGACGAGCCCAGGTCGACGATCTGCTGGGTCGCGTCGCGGGTGTCGATGAGCGCGATCGAGGTGGGGTGCTCGGTGCCGCCCGCCGGCTCGGCCTCGACCTTGTTGTCGGCGAGGACGATCGGGGAGTCCTCGCGACCCTTCTGGTTGCCGGAGCGCTGGTAGTCGGTGTCGACGGCGACCTTGTGGAACGCGCCGTCGCGGTAGATCACGGAGCCGTTCTCGCAGCCCAGGGAGATGACGTCCCCGGACTCGGTGGGCAGGGCGGCGGCCTCGCCGTGGACCCCCGGGCAGTCGTCGGTCTGGGCAGTGACGTTCCCGTCGGCGTCGAGGACCTGCACGGTGCTGCGGGCGTCCTCGGTGCCCTGGGTGGTGAGCAGTCCGCCACCTGTCAGGGGGACGGCGACGCCGTGGTGCGGGGCGTCGGTCGAGAGCTCCTCGAGGACGGTCAGCTCGCCGTCGGCGAGGGCCGACGGGTCGATCACGGTGATCGCGCCGGTGCCGTCGGCGAAGATCGCGGTGCGGTCGCCGTGGGGGACGACGTGGCCGGGGTGCGGGGCGTCGACGGCCATCCCGGTGAGGGCGGGTGCCTGCGTGTAGTAGTGGTTGTGATCGCCGTGGGGCTGGACCAGGAGGCCGGTGTCGTACATGGTCACGGCGTCGGAGGCGCTGACGGCGACGTGGCGGCCGTCGCCGGTGGGGTTCAGGCGGACGTAGCCCTCGAGCGGGGTCTCGTTCAGGACCGACCCATCGGAGGAGTCGAGGGTGAGGACGCCGCCGTCGTAGGCGAGGACGATGCGGGGACTGAGCGCGCCGACCTCGGTGCGGTCCGAGCTGGACTCGGTCGCGGTGCCGGAGCCGGCATCGGACGTGCCGGAACCGCTGGTGGTGCCGGTGCCCGCGCAGGCCGAGAGCGCGAGCACGCCCGCGCCGAGGAGGGCGACAGTCCGCCGCTTGGTGATAATGCTTCTCATCAGGTACATGCCAGGAAGCTACCAGCCGATGAGAATGTTTCCCATTTACGGGGCTGTGGGCTGGGTCACTCGTGGGGCCAGACGGCCGACCGCCCCGGAGCGCGGCTCGACGCGCCCCCACGCGCCCCTCAACGCACCGAGTGCTGCATCCGGGCCGCTACGACAGTGTCATAGCGGTCCAGATGCAGCACTCGATGAAGAGCGACCTCCGCGCCGAGTCGGCTCAGATGACGCCGAAGGCGATCATCGCGTCGGCCACCTTGCGGAAGCCGGCCACGTTCGCACCCACCACGTAGTCGCCCGGGCGGCCGAGCTCCTCGGCGGTCTCGAGGCAGGTGGAGTGGATGTTCTTCATGATCTCGGTGAGGCGGCGCTCGGTGTGCTCGAAGCTCCAGGCGTCGCGGCTCGCGTTCTGCTGCATCTCGAGCGCAGAGGTGGCCACGCCTCCCGCGTTCGCGGCCTTGCCGGGGCCGAAGGCGGTGCCAGCCTCGCGGAACACGGTCACGGCCTCGGGGGTGCAGGGCATGTTCGCGCCCTCGGAGACCGCCTCGACGCCGTTCTTCACCAGGGTCTGCGCATCGGCCTCGGAGAGCTCGTTCTGGGTGGCGCTGGGGAGGGCGATCGCCGCCGGGACGTCCCAGACGCTGCCGCCCTTCACGAAGCGCGCGCCGTTGCCGCGGCGGTCGGCGTACTCGTGGATGCGGCCACGCTCGACCTCCTTGATCTGCTGGAGCAGCTGCAGGTCGATGCCGTTCTCGTCGACCACGTAGCCGGAGGAGTCCGACGCCGTGATCGGCACGCCGCCGAGCTGCTGCGCCTTCTCGATCGCATAGAGGGCCACGTTGCCGGAGCCGGAGACCGCGACGCGCTTGCCCTCGAAGGAGGAGCCGCGGGCCTTCAGCATCTCGTCGGCGAAGATCGCCGCGCCGTAGCCGGTGGCCTCCTTGCGCACCAGCGAGCCGCCCCAGTCCAGGCCCTTGCCCGTGAGGACGCCCGCCTCGTAGCGGTTGGTGAGGCGCTTGTACTGGCCGAAGAGGTAGCCGATCTCGCGGGCGCCCACGCCGATGTCACCGGCGGGGACGTCGGTGTACTCGCCCATGTGGCGGTGCAGCTCGGTCATGAAGGACTGGCAGAAGCGCATGACCTCGCCATCGCTGCGACCGTGCGGGTCGAAGTCGGAGCCGCCCTTGCCGCCGCCGATGGGCAGGCCGGTGAGCGAGTTCTTGAAGATCTGCTCGAAGCCGAGGAACTTCACGATGCCGAGGTTCACGCTCGGGTGGAAGCGCAGGCCGCCCTTGTACGGGCCGAGGGCCGAGTTGTACTCGACGCGGAAGCCGCGGTTGACCTGGGTGACGCCCTGGTCGTCGACCCACGGGACGCGGAAGATGATCTGCCGCTCGGGCTCGCACATCCGCATCAGGATGCCGTGCTCCTGGTACTCGGGGTGACGGTCCTGGATGAGCTCGAGGGACTCGAACACCTCCCGGACTGCCTGGTGGAACTCCGGCTCGCCAGCGTTGCGGCGGAGGACCTGGTCGAAGGTGCCCTGGAGCGTCGAGTCGAGCATCGCAGTCCTTTCAGGGGCCCGATGGGCCCGAAGTCGCGGGGCCCTCGGGATTCGGAGGGCGGAGCGGGGTCAGCGTACGCGCGCCGTGCGCGCGGAGCACGGGGTGTTCGGAGGGCGGTCGGCGTGAGGTGCGCGCAGAGCGGCGGGCGGCCGACGGGGACCCCGTCGGCCGGGGCGATCGTCGGCCCGCACCCACCGGCACTCAGCCGTCGGCCCCGCCGTCCTCGTCCGGGCTGAAGACCTCCTCGATGCGCACCCCGAAGAGTCGGGCGATCGCGAAGGCGAGCGGGAGGGAGGGGTCGTACTTGTCGTTCTCGATCGCGATGACCGTCTGCCGGGAGACGCCGAGCTCCTTGCCCAGCTCCGCCTGCGACCAGCGGCGCTCGGTGCGGCGGGCCTTGATGTCGTTGCGCATGGCGGGGCTCCTCAGCGGTAGCGGACGGTGGAGAGGACGGTGCCGATCAGCCATCCGATCATGAGGATGGAGAAAGCGAAGATCCAGTTGATCTGCGGCAGGCCGAAGAACTGCAGGGCGCCGACGATCAGGATCAGCGGCGTGGCGATCACGAAGGCGAAGAGCACCGCCTCGGCGATCTTGCGCCGCTCGAACTCGTCACCGCTGCGGTACATGGCGATGTTCGCGATCGCCATCAGCGCGATCCCGGGGACGGAGAGGACGAGCGCCGGCAGCCAGAGCGGCAGACCGATCGTGACGCCGAGCGGGCTGAACGCGAGGCCGAGGGCGTAGAGCAGGACGCCGGTGAGGAAGCGGGCGACGAAGGCGCGGTTGGCGGAGCGGCGGGTGGTGGTGGCCATGAGGTGGGTCCTTCCAGGGAGGGGGAGATCGGATCGAGCGGGGGCACGGGGGTGGGCGGGCGACCGGGCCGACGGGGCCGACGGGGTCGCCGCCGCTGGCTCAGAGGAGGGCGAGGGCGAGCGTGGGCAGGCCCAGGAACAGCAGGTCCAGACCCCAGTGGGCGAGGACCAGCGGCATCAGGCGCTTCAGCCAGAGCCACAGCCCACCGAGGATCAGTCCGGCGAAGAGGGTGGTGAGGACCTTGGCTGCGACATCGGGACCGGAGGTGAGAGCGAAGCCGATGTGCTGCACACCGAAGACGATCGCGACGACCACGAGGGAGCCGATCCGGCCGAGGCTGCGCTGCAGGCGGGGCTGGGCGTAGCCGCGGTACACGGCCTCCTCGGCGAGGGCGATGGTCAGCGGGGCGATGAGGAAGGCCACGAGACCCACCCACAGCGGGATGGACGGGACCGCACCGGTCGCGACGGGCGGGGCGCCGCCGTAGACGATCAGGTTCGCCGCGAAGTTCGAGACGAGGAAGCCGATGACCACGATGACCAGCATCAGCACGCCCCAGAGGAGGTCCATCCAGCGCCAGGGGCCGAAGAGGTCGCGGAGTCGGGAGCCCTCGGCGCGCAGCGCGAGGCCCACGGCGGCCAGCGCGAGCACGTCCACGATCACCACCAGGGCGTTGGAGTAGACGAGGGAGAGGTTCAGGGCCAGCAGCGCGGCGCCGAGGGCGAGGATCAGCACGGGCCGGAGGGCGAGGACGCCGGCGATGCGGAGCACCGGGACGGCGGGGGTTGCGGCGGAAGCGACGTCGGCGGTGACGGTGGCGTTGACGGCGACAGGACCGGTATCGGTGCTGGTAGCGGTGCCGGAGACCGGGGCGGAAGCGGTGGAGTTCATGCTTCGAAGGTAAGGAGTCCTTAACATCTCTGTCAAGCGATCTTGACAGATTTAGTCAAGATTCCTTGACTCCGCAGGTCAAGGGGCCTTGACCTGCAGCTGGGTCGGCGCCCCGTCGGCGCCGCGTCCACGCCGAGTGCTGCATCTGAGCCGCCACGCGTGGCCCGAAGCGGTCCAGATGCAGCACTCGGTGAGATCGGTCCGGATGGGCAGGCCCCGACACGGTCCAGATGCAGCACTCGGTGAGATCGGCCGCGTCGGCCCGGCTCACCGCCCCCGTCGACCGGACCCGGCCCGTCAGCCGGCGAGAACCCCGCGGACCCAGGCCGGGTCGTCGGTCGTGATCGTGTCGGCCCCGCAGGCCAGCGCGACGGCCAGCTGCTCGGGCGTGTTGATCGTCCACGGGTTCAGCCGCAGCCCCGCCTCGTGCACCGCGCGGGCGGCCGCGAGGGAGAGGCCGTCGATCGCGGGGCCGAGACCGGACGCGCCGATCTCCCGGGCGGTCGCGACCGCCGCCTCGTCGACGACGCCCACCAGGTAGCTCACCGGCACCCCGGCGGTGCGGCGGATCTCGGCGAGCGCCTCGGGGTGGAAGGAGATCACGGTCGAGGCGGCCGCCGGCGAGCCCTCGGGCAGCTCGCGCAGCAGGGTGGCCACGGCCGACGCCGCCGCAGCGGCCTTGACCTCGATGAACACCGGCACCGTGGTGAGCGCGAGCAGCTCCTCGAGGCTCGGCACCTTCTCCCCGCCTTCGAGCAGGACCTCGTCGAGCTCGGCGCGGGTGAGCTCGCCGATCGCCCCGGTGCGGCGCGGGGAGTCCGCGGCGGCGGTGCGGTCGATCGCCTCGTCGTGCATCACCACGACGTGCCCGTCGGCGCTCAGGTGCACGTCGCACTCGAGCAGCTCGGCGCCGTCGGCGAGGGCGCGTCGGAAGGCGGCGAGGGTGTTCTCGGGGGCGTGGGCGGGCGCTCCGCGATGGCCGACGACGAGCGGTGCCGGGGCGGCGGCGGGGACGGTCACGGTGCCTCCAGGGGAGCGAGGGGATCGGGGCCGACGATAGCGCGGGCCCATACCGGGTCGTCGACGGTGAGCGTGTCGCAGCCCAGCTCGAGGGCACGCTCGAGCTCGACCTCGGAGCGAGCCGTCCACAGGTTCAGCAGCACCCCGTGCTCGAGGCACCAGGCGACGTCCGCGGCGCGGGCGTCGGCGATCCGCACCCCGATCTGGGCCACCGCGAGGTCTTCCGCCGCCGCGAGGAACTCCGGGGAGGTGGCGGTGGTGGTGAGCAGGCGGGGGATCTCCGGCGCCAGCTCGCGCGCGGTCCGGAGTGCCTCGGCGTGGAAGGAGATGATCCAGGCCGGGGCCGTCCCCGGGTCCGCGAAGGCCGCGGCGCCGAAGCGTTCGCGGAGGATGCGGACCACGAGTCCGGCCGCGGCCGGGGCCTTGACCTCGACCAGCAGCGGCACGACGGTGCCGTCCTCCCGTCGGGCCGCGTCAAGCACCGCGGCGAGGTCGGGTACGCCCTCCCCCTCCCCCACGAGCACCCGGTCGATCTGGGCGCGGGTGAGCTCGGCGACGGCGCCGGTGCGCAGCGGGGAGTCCGGCTGCGCGGTGCGATCGAGGGTCGCGTCGTGGAGGACCACGTCGTGGCCGTCGGCGCTGAGGTGGACGTCGCACTCGAGCAGCGCCACCCCTTCCGTCGCGCCGCGGCGGAAGGAGCGCACCGTGTTCTCCGGGTCCAGGGCCGCCGCGCCGCGGTGGCCCACCAGCGCGGGGCGTGCGGGCATCGCGGCCCGGGGACGGCCGCGCTGCCCGGGCGCCGGGGCGGTCACTTCCAGCCCTCGAAGGCGATCGCCTCGATGTCCTCGCGGTTCTCGTCGAGGATGTCCTGGAGCTTCGTGGCGGCGGCGCTGAGGGCGTCCTCCGCGGAGGTGCCGTCGCCGTAGACCTTGGTCTGGGCGGAGGAGATCTCGGTGACGGCCGCCTGGAACCAGTTGGTGTAGTCGGCGGTGCGGGCGTTCTCGAGCTGTGCGAGGGCGACCCCGTAGTTGGGGTTCTTCGCGACGAGGTCCTTCACGGTGGAGGTCTCCGCCGCGGCCTGGACGATCGGCACGTAGCCCGTCGCGGCGTGCCAGGCGGCGGACTGCTCCGGCAGGGCGAGGAAGCGGAAGAACTGGGCGGCGGCGTCCTGGCGGTCCTTCGAGTCGCCACGCACCACGGACAGGCCCGAGCCGCCCGTGGGGACGGCCTTCTCCTGGCCCTCCTTGGCGAGCATGAACGCGGTGCCCACCTCGAAGACGCCCTCGGTCGCGGCGGTCGTGCCGGTGAGGCTCGCGGTCGAGCCGCGCATGCCCGCGGAGATGCCCGAGGTGAAGTCGGTGCCCGCGGCCTGCGCGAGGTAGCCGAACTTGTCCTCGTGGATGAACTTCCGCTGCCACTCGAGCCACTCGAGGCCCGGGTCGTCGGCGATGGTGACGGCGAAGTCCTGGTTCGCGTTCGCGCCGCCGAAGCCCCAGATGTCGGCCTGGCCGTGCCACGCGTCGTCGGCGGTGAAGGCGAGGGCGGCGAGCGGACGGCCGTCGACCTGGATCTTCGCGAGCTCGGGGCCGAAGGCCGCGAGGTCCTCCCAGGTGGAGGGGCCCTCCTCGGGCAGGCCCGCCTCGAGGTAGCGGGTCTTGTTGAAGTAGAACAGCGGCGTGGAGCGGGCGAAGGGCACCACGTAGGTCTTCCCGTCGGCCTTGCCCTCGGCGACGTAGTTCTGCAGGTAGACGTCGAGGCTCCACTCGTCGTCGAAGTAGTCGTCGAGCGGCGCGAGGGCGCCGGAGAAGTAGAACTGGAGCCACTGCATCTCGGGGAAGCAGACGATGTCCGGGACGGCGCGGGCCTGCAGGGCGGCGGTGAACTTCTGGTTCAGCTCCGCGTAGCCGCCGACGGACTCGGCGACGACGACCACGTCTTCCTGCGACTCGTTGAACTCGGTGATCATGCCGGAGAGCGCCTCGAAGGCGCCGCCGGTCCACGGGGCCCAGAACAGCACCGCGGTGCGGTCCTCGTAGCCGGCGGGGATCTTGAGGTCGGCCTGGGCGAAGCCGTCGCGGACGGGTCCGTCGGAGGCGTCGCCGCCGCCGTTGGGGGCACCGCAGGCGGCGAGGCCGGTGCCGGCGGCGCCCAGGGCGAGGGCGGCGAGCATCCGGCGGCGGGACAGGGGGCTGAGGTGGCTGAACGAGGACATGGTGGTCTCCTGGGATGGGGTGGGGTGAGAGGTCACTTGAGGGCGCCGGCGGCGAGGCCGCCGATGATGCGCTTCTGGCCGAGGAAGAAGAGGAGGAGCATCGGCAGGGACACGAACAGCGCGCCGGCCATGATCGAGCCCCAGTTGGAGTAGCCCTCCTGGGTGCGCAGGAACAGCAGGCCGATGGGCAGCGTGCGCATGTCCGCGGTGCTGGTGACGATCAGCGGCCACACGTACTCGTTCCACTTCCCGACCATCACGATGAGCGTGCAGGTGAGGATCATCGGGGCGGAGAGCGGGACGACGATCGTGAGCATGCGGCGCAGGTGGCCGGCCCCGTCGATCTCCGCTGCTTGGAGGATGTCGCGGTCGATCCCGCGCATCGACTGGTACAGCAGGAACATGGCGAAGGCGCTCGCGATGCCGGGCAGGATGAGGCCCTGGTAGGAGTTCAGCCAGCCCAGGTTCGCCACGGTGATGTAGTTGACGATCAGGGTCACGTGGCCGGGCAGCATGAGCGAGGCGATGATCAGGCCGAACAGCACCTTCTTGAACCGGAACTCGACGAACACGAAGGCGTAGGCGCTCAGGATCGCGAGGGTCACCTCGAGCGCGGTGCCGACCCCCGTGGTGATGATCGAGTTGAGGAAGAAGCGGTCGAAGGGCGCCGAGGTCCACGCCTCCACCACGTTGTCGAGCGTGAGGCGGGACGGGATCCAGCGCAGCGGCCAGGAGTAGATGTCCGGGCGCGGCTTGAACGCCGAGGAGAACAGCCAGTACAGCGGCACCAGGAACACGGCGATGGTGGCGAGCACGCCCGCCAACAGCAGGGCCGTCTGCCAGAGCGGCCGACGGGGGCCGCGTGCGCGGCGGCGGTCGCGGCTGGTGCCGGAGCCGTCGGCGCGGCCGGCGGCATCGGTGGCACGGCCGGTGGCGTCGGCGGCGAGGGCCGCCCCGGGACCGAGGAGGTCGGCGCTCATGCGGCATCTCCCTGCTTCTGGCTGTAGCGGACCTGGACCCAGGTGATCGCGAGCAGGATCACCAGCAGCACCGTCGCGGCGGCGCTCGCCCGGCCGATGTCGAAGTTCTTGAAGGCTTCCTCGTAGACCATCCAGCTCAGCGTCGTGGAGGAGATCCCCGGGCCGCCGCTGGTCATGATCGAGATGATGTCGAAGCTCTGCGCCGCCGAGATGATCCCGGTGACGGAGAGGAAGAAGGTGATCGGGCGCAGCAGCGGCAGCGTCATGTGGCGGAACAGCGACCAGCCGGCGGCGCCGTCGAGCGCCGCCGCCTCGTACACGTCCCGGGGCAGGTCGAGGATCGCGGTGTAGCAGATGACCGTGACGAAGCCGAGGCGCTGCCAGGTGTACGCGATCGTGATCGCCCACAGGGACCAGTCCGAGGTGGTGGTCCAGTCCGGCGAGGCGAGGCCCACCTGCGAGAACAGCCAGCGGGACAGGCCGTAGTTGGGATCGAACATGAACAGCCAGAGGATGCCGACGGCGGCCCCCGGGAGCATGTGCGGAGCGAAGGCCATGGTCTGCGCGAAGCCGGTCAGCGGCACCTTGGTGGCCAGCAGACTGCCCAGCGCCAGGCCGCCGGCGATCGAGCCGAGCACGCTCAGCGTCGTGAACAGCAGCGTGTTCAGCAGGATCTGCGCGAACTCGCCGTCGGTCGCGAGGTCGGCGTAGTTCTCGAGGCCCACGAACTCCGGGTTCGGGTCCACGAAATCCCAGTCCATGAAGCTCAGCCCGATGTTGTAGAGCGCCGGGTAGTAGGAGAAGACGAGGATCGCCAGCAGGTTCGGGGCGATGAGAGCGAGGAAGAGCAGCGCCGAGCGGCGGGTGCGGCGGCGACGCTGCGGGGAACGGCGGCGGGCGGCGGCTCGGGCGGTGAGGGCCTCTCGACGGTGATCGTCGGTCGGCTCCGGCGCGTCCTGCGGCCCGGTCCGTCCCCCAGCCGACACCGATCCCGGCGCGTCCTCGTCCACGAGAGGGCTTCCAGCGGCAACAGCCCTGTCCGGTGCAGGGCTGGTGCCGCGCTCGGCGGGTGTGCGCCCCTCCGCGGCGGCGCGGGATCCGACGTCCATCGACATGGCTCTCCCGGGTGGATCGGGCGGCCGCTCGGAGCGGTCCGCGGGACGTGGCCGCGAGGAGCGACCGAAGCAGGTGCGCGCATCTCCTCACCGGTGATGCGCTCGGTCACCGTAGGAGCGCTCCCACCGTCCTGGCCAGCAACGACGTCCGGGATGACGGGGGAATGAACGCGGGCTGTCCCTGCAGGTGGGAGCGCTCCCACACCGCGCGGCCGCGCCGCATCGCTCCCGATTCGACGCCGCGATCCACCCCGGCGTCGGCCGATGTTCATCCCGCTGCCGCCGAGAGTTCGCCCCCGCGGCGCGCCCGGCGGAGGTCGGCGACGACCCCCGCACCGAAGCTTCACCCGGACGTCACCCCGCTCCCCCGGTCGGCACGCCCCGGCCGGGTTACCCTGCCTCACCGGGCTCGCCGTCGTGCCCGGCCCCGCGCACCGCCCGTCGGCCCCGTCGACGCCGCCAACGCCGTCGTCACCGCCGTCGCGCCCACCCCGACCCGAGAGGCCGCCCATGACCCGCCCGCCGACGATGCTCGACGTGGCGCGCGCCGCCGGCGTCTCCCGTTCCACCGTCTCCCGGGTCTTCCAGAACGACGGCGAGCGCGTCTCCGCCGACACCCTCGTCGCGGTGCACGAGGCCGCCACCCGCCTCGGCTACGTCCACAACCTCGTCGCGAGCGGCCTCGCGCAACGTCATGGGCGGCAGCTCGGACTGCTGGTCCGCGACGCCACCAACCCCGCCTACGGGCACTTGCTCGCCGAGACGAACCGGGCGGTCGAGCGCGCCGGGCGCACCCTCATCTCCGTCACCGCCTCCCGCCACGACTACGGCACCGCCGAGGTGACGGGGCTGCGGCGCCTGCTCGGACAGCGCGTCGCCGGAGTCTTCGTCGGCACCGGGGTGACCGCCGCCGAGGACCTCGTGGAGACCGTGACCACGGTGCCGATGATGATCCTCGGCCGGCCCAACGACCATCCGCAGATCGAGTCCGTGAGCTACGACGAGCGCGCCCACGGCCGCAGGATGGCCGAGGAGGTCGCCGCCCGCGGACATCGGCGGATCATCGTGCTCTCCGCACCGCTGCTCTACTCGCGCGTCTTCGACCTGCGGATCCGCAGCCTCGTCGAACGGTGCGGGGAGCTCGGCATCGCCACTCTCCCGGTCGACCTGCTGCCGGTGGAGCAGGGTGTGGTGCGCGCTCTCGACACCGCCCGGGAGCAGGGAGCGAGCTGCATCGCCTGCCCCGTCGACTACGTCGCCCTGGACCTGCTGCGGGCCGCCGCCGAGCGCGGCGTGCGCATCCCCGAGGACGTCAGCACCCTCGGCTTCGACGGCCTCGGCGACGGCCTGGACCTCGTGGGCCTCGCGACCCTGCGCCTGCCGGTGGAAGAGGTCGTCAGCCGCGCCGTCGAGCGGATGGAAGAGCTGCTCGTGCTGGCGCAGGAAGACCGCGAGGGCCCCCTGGCCGAGGCCCCGACGCCGGCGCGGCACAGCCTGGTCGAGGGGACGTTCCTGCCCGGCCGCACCCTGGGCTCCGCTCCCGCACACCTTCGGGCCTGATCGGGACCGGGTCGCGAGCCGACCGGAGGCGCGGGTCGCCGACGGGGACTTTCCGCCGCCTCCGCGGTCGCCCGCGGCACGGGGCGCCGTGAGGTCAGGGTGCGGGCCGGGGAAGCCTGCCCGAAGTGTGTCGTCGCAGGTCAGGAAAGGCTCAGCGGGGATGACAGCCACCCGTCGACGGACTACCGTCGTCCCCATGAAGATGAGCCACGACCTCGAGAAGAAGTTCCAGGACCAGATCACGCTGGAGTTCGCCGCGTCGATCACCTACCGCCAGCTCGCCATCGAGGCCGACGAGCAGGATCTCCCCGGCATCGCCGCCTGGCTCCGCCACCAGGCCGACGAGGAGATCGTCCACGCCAACAAGTTCATCCAGCACGTCTCGGACCGCGGGAACCACGCCGCGATCGGCACCATCGCGGCGCCCGGCGTGACGCCCGGGCTGTCGGTGCTGGAGATCTTCGAGGCCGCCCTCGCGCACGAGCAGAAGGTCTCCGAGGCGATCCGCGAGTTGTACCGCAGCGCCGACAAGGAGGGCGACTACGACTCCCGTCCGCTGCTGAACTGGTTCGTCGACGAGCAGATCGAGGAGGAGGCCACCGCCTCCGAGATCATCGGACGCCTCAAGCTGATCGGCGAGGACGGCTCCGGCCTCCTCCGCCTCGACGCCGAGCTCGGCTCCCGGCCCACCGCCTCCACGGAGGCCGACGAGGACTGAGTTCCCCGGCCCGGGTCCGGTCCGGTCCGGTCCGGTCCGGTTACATCCGGTCCGGCCTGGCCCGGTCCGGTCCGGTTACATCCGGTCCGGCCTGGCCCGGTCCGGTCCGGTCCAGACTGTTCTGATTCCGATCCGGTTCCCGTCCGGGCTGGCCCGGCCCACGCGGGTCTGTCCACCAAAGGGACGTGAGCGGCACGAGGCCTGCTATATGCACGCCGCGTGCCGCTCACGTCCCTTTCATGGACACGGCCGACCCGGACCGAGGAGGAGACCCCGCTCATCGGTCCCGGTCGGACGCCGGGACCGCGGGATGCGGTGGTCGCCTCGCCGCAGCATGACCAGCAGGTCCGCGAGTGTCGCGTCCCAGGCGAGCATGACGTCCTCATAGGTCAGCCGGACGACCGTGTAGCCGAGGCGCCGAGCGGCTCGGTCCCTCCGCCTGTCGTTCGTGTACTTGGCCTGCTCCGCGTGATGAGCGACGCTGTCGCACTCGATGACGAGCCGCTCCCCCACCAGCAGATCGACCCGCCCCACCTCCGGGATCGCAACCTGGGGTCTCACCACGAACCCGCGTCGTGTGAGGGCGCGACGCACGATCGTCTCCGTGCCGGACTCCGCGACCCTGCTCAGCGGAAAGATCTCCCGTCGACGCTTTCGCGACAGCGACCGGCACACCGCAATCGCGTCATCCCCGCTGATCAGGCCTCGGTTCAGCCCGGATTCGAGGACCACGGCGGCGAGTCTCGGCTCGAGGCAGTGGACGGCGTGCTCGAGAGCGGTCAGGAGCGGGAGCACCGGGTGTTCGTCCGGCCAGGTTCGCAGGATCGGCGCATGCAGGACCACCCCCTCGCCGATCTCCCGAGCCGTGCGGCCCGTCCCAGGACCGACACGGCGGCGGGCCTCATGGACGCACCCCACCCGCGGCACCCAGAAGCCGTAGAGCTCGAGGGCATCCACACAGGTCAAGCGGTTCCCTCGGAGCAGCGCGGCTCGGACCTTCGGTGGAGTCCCCGGGGTTCCGTAGAACCCGCCGCCCAGCCGCTCCACCGCACCGCTCTCCAGCAGAGCCTCGATCGACCGCCGGCCGTGACCGCCCTCCTCGAGCTGGCGTCGGGTGCGGACATGGACCTCGGGGCGATGAGCGCTGACCATTGCCCCAGCCTGGATCGACGGCTGCCGCGACGGGAGGAGACGGGGACGGCTGTGGATGACGGGGCGCTGGGGAGGAGAGGTGCGGGACCGGCGGCTGCGGAGCTGTCCACCAAAGGGACGTGAGCGGCACGAGACCTGTTATATGCACGTCTCGTGCCGCTGACATCCCTTTCGTGGACAGGCCGCCGGAGGAACGGGGCAGGGCGGGCAGGCCGGAGGAACGGGCCAGGGCGGGCAGGCCGGAGGAACGGGGCAGGGCGGGCAGGCCGGAGGGGGCAGACCGGTCCGGACCGGGACGCGGCGGGGCTCGGCGTGGAAGACTGGCCGCAAGCCTCTCCACCTGTCACCGCAGACCGAGGAGTCACCATGGCAGCACCGCAGTTCAGCCCGTACATCAGCTTCCCCGGCACCGCGCAGGCCGCCTTCGAGCACTACCGCGAGCTGTTCGGCGGGAAGCTCGAGATCATGCTCTACGAGCAGTTCCCGGACCTCTCGGGCTTCCCCTTCACCCCGCCTCCGGGCTCGGTCGCGCACGCCCAGCTGCACGGCGGGCTGGTCACGCTCGCGGGCGGCGACGGCATCGCCCCGCCCGGAGAGGAGCTGCCGCCGCTCAGCTCCGAGGTCTACTCCTTCTTGATCGGCCTGGACGAGGTCGTGGACGCCCGGGCGCTGATCGAGCGGATCGTCGCCGCGGACGGCAGGGTGGCGATGCCCTTCGAGCTCGCCCCCTTGGGCGACCACTACGGCCAGGTCGTGGATCGCTTCGGCGTGATGTGGGCGCTGGTGGTGGAGGGACCGCGACAGGAGGGCTGAGCGGAATTCGCGGCCGCTCCCTGCCCCGGCCGACGGCCCCCAGCCGACGGCCCCACCCCGCCCCGGCCCCTGCCACGGCCGACGGCCGACGGCCGACGGCCGACGGCACCAGCCGACAGCCCCGGCCCCGGTCCCGCCCCGAAGTCGCCCTCCCTACCCTGTTGATTTTATTTTCAACCATCAGTTTGGGTGGCCCCATGCGTGCTTTCGGATTCCTCAGCTTCGGTCACTACGGCGGCAGCCCCGCCCAGGGCGGAATCACCGCCCGCCAGATGCTCCACGACGCGATCGATATCGCCGTCGGGGCCGATGAGCTGGGCGTCAACAACGCCTCCTTCCGTGTGCACCACTACGCGCGGCAGTCGGCCTCCCCCATGCCGCTTCTCTCGGCGGTCGCCGCGCGCACCCAGCGGATCGAGGTCGGCACGGGCGTCATCGACATGCGCTACGAGAACCCCCTCTACCTCGCCGAGGAGGCCGCGGCGCTCGACCTGATCGCGGACGGCCGCGTGGCGCTCGGCATCTCCCGCGGCGCCCCCGAGGCGGCCGACCGCGGCTGGGAGTCCTTCGGCTACACCGGCTCCACCGACCCGCGCGGCGCCGACATCGCCCGCTCCAAGTTCGACGTCTTCCTCAAGGCCATCCAGGGCGCGCCGATGACCCGCGCCGCCGCGCAGCCCTACATGTCCGACGCCGCCCCGCACGCCCCGCTCGCGATCGAGCCGCAGTCCCCGGACCTGATCCGCCACATCTGGTGGGGCGCCGGATCCCGGGCGACCGCCGAGTGGACCGGCGAGCTGGGCCTGAACATGATGAGCTCGACCCTGCTCACCGAAGCCACCGGCGCCGCCTTCGGCGACCTGCAGGCCGAGCAGATCGACGCCTTCCGCACCGCCTTCGCCGCCGCAGGCCACAGCCACACCCCGCGGATCTCGGTCTCCCGCAGCGTCTTCCCGATCGTGACCGATCAGGACCGTCGGCTGTTCGGCATCCGCTCCGGCCAGGACGCGGACCAGATCGGCATCATCGACGGCACCCGCTCCACCTTCGGCCGCACCTACACCGGCGAACCCGATCAGCTGATCGAGCAGCTGACGGCCGACGCCGCCGTGCAGTCCGCAGACACCCTGATGCTCACGATCCCCAGCCAGGCCGGGGTCGAGCTGAACCTGCACATCCTGCAGAGCTTCGCGGAGCACGTCGCTCCGGCGCTCGGCTGGAAGCCCAACACCGAGGGCCCCGTCGTCGGCGACCCGGTCGCGAGCTGAGGCAGGGCTCGCCGCCGGCGACCCTACGCCGTGCCGGGCCACCCTGCCCTGGGGCCGGCCCCCTCGCTGGGCCCGCCGCAGCCCGACACCCGCACGTCGGCCTTACCGCGTAGCCTGCAGGAATGCTCCGCATCGCGACCGCTAACGTCAACGGGATCCGCGCCGCCCATCGTCGGGGCCTGGGCGATTGGCTCGCCTCCCGCGGGGCCGACGTGATCGCGCTGCAGGAGGTCCGCGCGCAGGCCGCCGCGCTGCCCGAGCGGGCTTTCGGCGACTTCCACGTCGCGCTGGACACCGGCACGCTCCCGGGACGGAACGGGGTCGCGGTGCTCACCCGCCGGCCGCCTGCGGCGGTGCGCACCTGGGGCGGGGCGGCGCTGCTCGGCGCCGCCGACGGCCTCCTCGTGCCCGTCGCCGCGCCGGACCGGGTGCCGCTCGCCCGGGGCCTCGAGCGGTTCGTCGCCGAGGGCCGCTACCTCGAGGTCGATCTCGCCGACGTGCCGCTCACCATCGCCTCCCTCTACCTGCCCAAGGGTGGCCTGCCCGCGCATCTGCAGCGGCCCGAGCGGATGCGGGAGGCGCTCGACGGAGGGGCGCGCTACGCGCGGAAGATGCAGTTCCTCGACGGCTTCGCCCGGCAGCTCACCCGCACGCGCCGCGCGGCGCAGGCCGACGGGCGCGAGTACCTGCTGATGGGCGACCTGAACATCGCGCACACCCCGCAGGACCTCGCCGCGTGGCGCCGCAACCAGCAGACCGACGGGTTCCTGCCCGAGGAGCGGGAGTGGTTCGGACAGCAGCTCTCCCCGCGCACGCTCGTGGACGTCGTCCGCTCCCTGCACCCGGAGCAGGACGGCCCCTACTCGTGGTGGTCGTGGCTGGGGCGGGCCTTCGCCGAGGATCGCGGCTGGCGGATCGACTACCACCTGGCCACGCCGCGTCTCGCCCGCAGCGCGGTGCGGGCGGTCGTCGATCGCGAGGTGGCCGGCGAGCGGATCTCGGACCACTCTCCCGTGGTCGTCGACTACGCCTGGCCGTGAGTCACAGCGCCGGTGCGCGCGGGGCCGGTGCGCCGGTGCGCGCGGGGCCGACGGGAGACCGCGCGCAGGCCGCGGAGCACCCGCCCGGAGGGCCGCAGTGATGTCAGCAGACGGCCCTTACCCCCGCCCCTCCGCTCCCGTAAGGTAGGGCCTCGTGGGTGCCGGTGGGGCATCCCCTCAGCACCGCCCCGGAGGATCGCGATGCCCGCGCCGCAGACCGCCGCCCTGGCCGCGCCTGCCGCTCCCCTCCTCGCCCCCGCGGCACCCCTCCCGGCCCCCGCCGCCCCTGTGCACACCGCGTCGACCGGCACCGATGCCTCCCGCGCCCTGCTCTCGCCGACTACCTCGCCCCGCCCCCTCACCCTGTGGGGCTCCTCGTCGATGAGCTCGCAGGGCGGCGCCGAGGCGACCCCGCTCGAGATCCGCATCCACGACCATCTCTCCCTCGCCGCCGCGCCCGCCGTCGTGCACGCCTTCGGCGTCGGCGCCACCCGCTCGGCGCACACCCTGCTGATGCGCGGACTGGACACCCCGACGCTGCGGGTCACCGGTCCCGCCGACGCGACGACGGGCGCGGTCCCCGTCACCCTCGAGCCCGCCCTGAACCCGGCCGGCCCGCTGCAGATCCCGGGAACCTGCGGCGACGTCGCCGGCACGCTCGACGGATCCACCGGCACCTGGTCCTTCCGCCCCGACGATCCCGTCGCCCCGGTCGCGGACGGGGTCTTCTCCTCCTCCCTCGCGGCCATCGCCCAGGGCTCGCGGCAGATCCTGTGGATGGGGAAGAACAACATCACGGACACGGCCGGGGTCCTCCACGACACCCAGCGCATGTGGGACGCGGCCGAGCATCCGGCGCACGACACGCTCGTGCTCGGGCAGTGGCCGACGGGCCAGGATCCGACGGGCTCCGCCACCGGGACCGCTCTCGCGCTGGTCAACACCGAGCAGCAGCGTCGCTACGGGGACCACTTCCTCGACCTCGCCTCGCTGCTGACCACCGTCGAGGGGCTCGCCTGCCCGCCGCTGCAGGGTCTGCGGCTCGGGGAGCAGGCCTCCGCCCGGGACGCGCTCGCGGCGGGCGTGGTCCCCGAGGAGCTGCGGGCGCCCGACGGCATCCACCTCAACGGCTGGGGCAACCTGGCGGTGAGCTGGGCGATCGTCGATCGGCTGCGGGAGCTGGGGTGGCTGTGAGACGACCTGCCGCCCCGCGCGCCCGCCGCGGCGACGCCCTCGACCCCGCGCTCCCGCCCGTCCCCGCCGCGACCGCACCGGCTGCACAGGTACCCGAGGTGCTCCCGTCGGCAACCCCCGCGGCACCGCCGTCGGCCGCCGCCCCCGACGTCGCCCCGTCGGCCCCGGCCCCCGCAGCATCCCCGTCGTCCGCCCCCGCCGCGCGCCGCGGGCCGGGCCGCCGCACCGTGCTGCTCGCCGGAGCCGCGGCGGCCGTTGTCGCCGTGCCCGTCGGCGTCGGCACCCTGCTGAACCGGTCGGGATCCGCGCTCACCGCTTCCTCCGCCGAGGCCGGCACGGGCGCGGCCCCGACCAGCAGCCCCTTCGCCGACGTCGCCGATGACGCGGACGACCTCGCGGCGATGCTCTGGGCGCACGAGACCGGCGTCCAGACCGCGCTCGAGGGCGACGCCTACGCGCCGGACCGCACCGTCACCCGCGGCCAGCTCGCCGTGGCCCTGCACCGCTTCGGAGGCTCCCCCGAGGTGCCCGTCGCGAGCACCCCCACCCTGTTCGTCGACCTCGGGGATGATGCCGAGCAGACCGCGGCTCTGCTGTGGCTGCACGGCCGCGGAGCGCTGTGGGGCGATGCCGCGCTGCAGGTGCACCCGGACGGCGACGCGACCCTCGGCTGCGAGGCGTCGATGCTCACCGCGCTGCTGCGTCCTTCGCTCGCTGCCGTGGGTGTGACCTGGTCCCCCGTCACCGAGCTCTCCGCGAGCGAGGACGCAGCCACGGCCCCCGATCTGCTCGACCTCGGCTGGCTGGTCGCGGCCGGGATGCTGCCCGCGGGCACGACGCTCGGCACCGGCGACCGCGTGCTGACCCGCCTCGACGTCGCCCGCACCCTGCACCAGGCCGACGCCGCGATCACCGACGCCACCGCCTGAGCGCGGGAGCGGGCCCGGATCGGCCCGCGCAGCGCGCTCCTGTGTCGGCGATCACCCTAGAGTGGTCTCCATGCCCGAGACTCCTGCGCACGCCGCCTATCTCCGTCACCCCGACGTCCACGGGGACGCCATCGTCTTCACCGCCGCGAACGACGTCTGGACCGTCCCGCTCGCCGGCGGCCGCGCCTGGCGCCTCACCGACGAGGGTGCGCCCGTCGCCTACCCGCGCTTCTCCCCGGACGGCGCGCACGTCGCCTACATCTCCCGCGCCTCGGGCGGCCCGGAGGTCTGGGTCACCGCGGCCGACGGATCGACCGCGCCGCGCCGCCTGACCACCTGGGGCAAGCCGTCCACGAAGGTCGCCGGCTGGCTGCCCGACGGGCGCGTCCTCGCCGCGAGCAGCCATGAGGCTCCGCTCGCCCGCGACATGCAGCTGTGGGCCGTGGACCTCGAGGGCCGCGCCGAGCTGCTGCCGCTCGGCCGCTCGGCCGAGGCCGCGATCCACCCCGACGGCACGACCGTGGTCGCGACCCCGTGGCGCCGCGACCAGGCCTCCTGGAAGCACTACCAGGGCGGCACCGCCGTGAAGCTGTGGATCTCCCGCCAGGAGGTGCCGCTCGACGCCGAGCCCGCCGCGCACGCCGCCCGCCCCTGGGAGCCGCTGCTCGACGAGCTCCTCGCCTCGAAGCTGCGGATCGCCTGGTATGGCGACCGCCTGATCTTCGCCTCCGACACCCCCGGCGAGGGCGCGGGGCGCACCGACCGGGCCAGCGCCAACCTCTGGTCGGTCGCGCAGGACGGCTCTGATCTGCGTCGCCACACCGCGCTGACCTCGGCCGACGGTTACCTGCGGGAGCCCGCCACCGACGGCACCACGATCGTCTTCACCTCCCGCGGCCGGCTCTTCGCGATGGACTCCCTCGACGCGGAGCCGCGCGAGGTGGAGGTGCTCGCGAGTGGGGTCGGCTCCGCCCGTCGGCCGCGCCCCGCGCCGACCAGCCGGAACCTGCTGGCCCTGCGTCCCGTGCACGATGCCCGCTCGAGCGTCGTCGAATGGCGCGGCAGCGCGCACGCGCTCACCCACCGCGGCGGCCCGTCGCGTCTGCTCGCCGGGTCGTGCGGACTCCGCTACCGGGAGGTGCGGCCGCTGGGCCGCAGCCCCTTCGCGCTGATGGTCTCCGATACCGAGGCCCTCGCCGACCGCGAGAACGGAGGGGTGGGCTCGGACGTCCTCGCGCTCCGGCGCCTCGACGGCGGCGGCGAGCCGATCCGCCTCGACCTCGGCGAGGTCGGCCGCATCCTGCACGCGATCCCCTCCCCCGACGGTTCGAAGGTCGCGATCTCCACCCACGACAACGTGGTGCGCCTGGTGACCCTGCGCGGGGTCGTGGACCCGGCAAACACGGCAGCAACGGGGCACGGCAAGACCGGCACGGCCGACGGTGGCTCGACCGAAGCGGTCCCCTCCGCCCCGCGCCTCGAGCACGTGCGCGAGGTGGGCCGCTCCACCGGCGGCGAGGTGCAGCATCTGACCTGGTCCCCAGACAGCCGCTGGCTGGTGTGGGCCGAGCCGAACTCGTGGCTGCTGGGGCGCCTGATGATCTCGGACACCGCAGACCACGAGCCCACCGGCCGGGCCCTCACCTCCGGGAAGTACCAGGACTCCGAGCCGGCCTTCAGCGCCGACGGCAAGCACCTGGCCCTGCTGTCGCTGCGCACCTTCGAGACGGTGTACGACGACATGGTCTTCGACCTCGGCTTCGTCAACGCCGAGCGCCCCTTCCTGATCCCGCTCGAGTCGACCACCCCCGACCCCTTCGGCCCGCACCCGGACGGCTGGGGCGGCAGCGCCGACGAGAAGGACGGCAAGGACCCGAAGGACGGCACGGGCGCCGCGCCGGCGGTCACCTCGGCGGCCGGCGCGACGCCGACGGGGGCCGCGTCGGCCGGGACGACCGACCCCTCGCAGCGCCCCGCGACGGCGACCAGCCCCGCGGGCACCGAGGACGCCGATGCGCCGCCCGCGACCATCGTCGACCTCGAGGCGATCGAGGCACGGATCGTGCCCTTCCCGGTGCTCTCGGGCTCGTACTCGCACCTCACCGCCGTCAAGGGCGGCTTCGTCTGGCTGCACCACCCGCAGCAGGGCGTGCTCGGCTCCTCGCGGGCCGGCGTGGAGGGCGAGGACCCGGCGCCGACCCTCGAGTTCTGGTCCCTCGCGGACCGCAAGCTGACCGTGCTCGCCGACGGGGTCAGCGATCTCGCCGCCTCCGGCGACGGGGAGACGCTCGTCGTGCTGCAGGGCGAGAACCGGGTGCAGATCCCCGCGACCCGCAAGGCGGACGAGGACTCCCCCGATCGCGTCGTCATCGACCTCTCGCGCCTGCAGCTCACGGTCGACCCGGTGCTCGAGCGCCGCGGCATGCTGTGGGACAACTACCGGATCATGGCCCAGCAGTACTGGCGGGCGGACATGGACGGCCAGGACTGGCACGCCATGACCTCGTGGTACGACCCGGTGATCGAGCGGGTCGTCACCGACGACGACTTCCAGGACCTGATGTGGGAGGTCGTCGGCGAGCTCGGCACCTCGCACGCCTACGTGCAGGGCCGCGTCCACCAGGCATCCCCGCCGATGCTCCCCGCCTATCTCGGGGCGGACCTCGTGCGCCGCGACGAGGGCTGGACGATAGCCCGGATCCTGCCGGGCGACTCCTCGGATCCCGACGCCCGCTCGCCGTTGCTCGCCCCCGGCGTCGGCGCGCGCGAGGGCGATGCGATCGTGCGGATCGGCGGCCGGGAGGTGGGCGCCGAGGGCGTCGCCCCGCTGCTGATCGGCACCGCGGGGAAGGCCACCGAGTTGGTGCTGCTGCGCGACGGGGTCGAGCGGCGCGTGGCCGTCACGCCCCTCGGCGACGATTCCGAGCTGCGCTATCAGGACTGGGTCGCGTCCCGCCGCGCCCTCGTCGCCGAGCTGTCCGAGGGCCGCCTCGGCTACCTGCACATCCCGGACATGGTCTCTTCCGGCTGGGCGCAGATGCACCGCGACCTGCGCGAGGCGACCACCAAGGAGGGGCTCGTCGTCGACGTCCGCTACAACAGCGGCGGCCACACCAGCCAGCTGGTCACCGACCGGCTCGCCCGTCGGGTGCTGTCCTGGGACTACCCGCGCCACGAGTCCCCCGGCACCTACCCGCAGTTCGCGCCGCGGGGCGCGGTGGTGCTGGTGACGAACCAGGAGGCGGGGTCCGACGGCGACATCGTCAACGCCGTCGCGCAGGCGATGCGGATCGGGCCCGTGATCGGCACCCGCACCTGGGGCGGCGTGATCGGCATCGACGGCCGCTACGACCTGGTCGACGGCACCGGCGTGACCCAGCCGAAGTACGCGAGCTGGTTCGAGGGCCAGGACTGGGAGATCGAGAACTACGGCGTGGACCCCGACATCGAGGTGCCGCTGCCGCCGAACGCCTGGGCCGCCGGCGAGGACCCGCAGCTGGCCCGCGGGGTCACCGAGGCGCTCGCGCTGCTGGCCGAGACCCCCGCCAAGACCGCGCCCCCGCTGCCCGCGCCCCGCTTCGCGCAGCGCGAGGGCTGATGAGCATCCCGGCGGTCCGGGCCGGGTCAGCGGAGGCCGTGGCCGGCGAGGACCGGGTGATCGGCCACGAGGTCGAGCCGCGGATGATGCGCGGGCGAGGGCTCGGACGGCTCGACGAAGGTAGCCAGCCGGGCGGTCGGATGCGTGCCGTCGGGCTGCAGCTCCCGCACGACGAGGGCGTTGCCGCGCAGCAGCCGATCCCCCGGTCGGAGCGCGGCGTGCTCCTCGCGCGGGATGACGATCCAGGCGGCGAGCAGTCGGGTGGCGGCACCGAGGGCGATGGTGACGAGCGGGATGAGGACGAGGAGGGCGAGGCCCAGGAGTGCGGCGGTCATGACTCGATCCTTCGCGCCTCAACCCGTCAGCACAAGCGATGATTCCCAACCCTCTGTTCAGTGACGCTGAACGAAGGTAGGGTCGCCGCATGCTCGATCCCGTGAAGCTCCGCGTGCTGCGCTCCGTCGTCGAGACCGGCAGCATCCGCGCCAGTGCCGAGGCGCTCGGCTACACCCCGTCGGCCGTGAGCCAGCACCTCACCAGCCTGCGCCGCGAGACCGGGCTGGAGCTCGTGGAGCGCTCGGGCCGCGGCATCGAGGTGACCGCGCACGGGCGGCTGCTCGCCGAGCAGGCCGGGCCCGTGCTCGACGCCCTCGCCGCTCTCGACCGCGCCGTGCTGGACCTGCGCTCGGGTCGCTCCGGGTCGGTGCGCCTGGGCTATGCCGCCTCGGTCGCCTCCACCTGGATCCCCGAGCTGGCGCGGGACGTGCGCCGTCGCTTCCCGGATCTCGGCCTCGACCTGGTGCTGCGCAGCTGCTCGATCGACGACCTGCTCGAGGACGGCATGGACGTCGCCGTCGGCGAGACCAGCGACTCCCCCCGCGTCGAGGACTGGGACGCGCAGGACATCCTCGAGGAGGGGTACGTGGCGATCGTCGGCGCCGAGCATCCGCTCGCCGGGCGCACCGCGATCCAGCTCAAGGACCTCGCCCACGAGTCCTGGACGACGGACGACCCGCCCGGAGCCCCCTGGTTCGGCCGGATCCGCTCCGCCTGCCTCGCCGCGGGCTTCACGCCCTGCGTGGAGATCAACCCCCCGGACTATTCGACCGTGCTCGGCTTCGTGGCCACCGGCGACTACGTGACCGTGCAGCCCTCGGTGATCGCCCAGGACCTCCGCGCGGACCTGGTCGCGGTCCCGATCGAGGACCAGGCCCTGCGTCGGCGGATGAGCGTGCAGGTGCGTCGCACCGCCGCCCGGCACCCGGCGGTGCGCTACATCGTCGAGAGGGTGCACGCCATGGCCGAGGACCGCGCCCGGGACATCCCCGGGGTGGTGCACCTGAACGCCCCGCGCGCTGCGGCCGCCGGCTCGCGGGAGCGGGCGCGGGCGCCGGAGCAGGAGCGGGAGCGGGCGCCGGACACCCCGCCCATGGCCGCCGCACCCGTCCTCTGAGAAGATCGAGGTGGTGCGACGCGACCCGGCGCCGTGGAACCCGCAAGGAGGACGCATGACCGCGAAGGACACCCCGGACATCGACACCCGCATCTCGAACCTCCTGGTGAGGGCCGAGATCACGGAGGACAGCCTGGTGATGGAGGTCGACATCACCGGCACCGCCGCCCAGCTGTGGGAGGCGGTCACCGACCCGGAGCGCCTCGCGCAGTGGTCGCCCGTGGTCCCCGACCGGGCGCTCACCGCGATCGGCCCCGCCCTGGCGCGCGAGAACCCGGAAGACGACCCGGTCGCGGCCGACGTGCTCGCCCTCGCCGCCGACCATGCCGTCACCCATCGCTGGGGCGACGCGACGCTCGGCTGGGTGGTCGACGACGGCCAGATCGACCTGCAGGTCACCCTCGGCGACGTCCAGGAGGCCCAGTACTTCGCGGCCGGTTGGCACGTGTGCCTGGGCGTGCTCGACGCGCTGCTCAGCGGCGAGGAGCAGGAGCGGATCGTGGGTATGGACGCCCTCGAGCACGGCTGGCGGGAGCTGCAGCAGCGCTACGCCGAGGAGTTCGGTCACCCGGTCGGCCCGGCCCCCGGGGCTACCGGCGAGTAGCGGCGCTCCAGGGAGCATGTTGGCCGCACCATGCTCCCTCAGCCGCCGCTACCCCGCGGTAACCGGCGGTGGGACGGCCCCGCTCCGGACAAGCCCCCCGCTCTCAGTCCAGCGGGTAGTCGACGAAGGCGAAGCCGGAGCCGTCGGGGGCCCAGCTGGGCACGTTGATGGTGCCCTGGCCGCCGTGCAGCGCCATCAGGGTCCGCGGCTCCTGCCACGCGCCGACCTCGACCATCCGCAGCTCGACCTGGCGGTTCTCGGGATGCCCCGTGGTGCCCGGCTCGAAGCTGAGGTAGACCGCCACGTCACCGGTGGGGGCGATGTGCGGGAACCAGTTCACGCGCTCGTCGACGGTCAGCTGCTCCAGCTCACTGCCGTCGGGCCGCACCCGGGCGAGCTGCGCATGGCCGGGCAGCTCGGAGAACTGCTCGGTGTTGAAGAGGATCCACTCCCCGTCGGGCATGTACTCGCTGCCGTCGGCCGGACCGGGATCGGTGGTGACCGCACGATCGCCGGTGCCGTCGACGCCGATCAGGTGGATCGTGCCGCGCGCCCACCAGTCATCGCCCTCGGGGGCGAGGTGCACGTAGGCGAGGGTCGTCCCGTCGGGGCTGATGCCGTGCAGGAAGTGCAGGGCGCCGTCGTCGGGGGTGATGCGGCGCGGGGTCCCGGCGGCATCGGGGCCGGTCAGCGGCACTTCCCAGATGTGGAAGTCGTTCGCGGAGGCAAAGATCGCGGAGCCGTCGGGGGCGAGCACGTGGTCGTTGTTGACCGGCGGCAGGCCGGGGACCTCGAGGAGCGCGGGCGCCCCGGAGCCGTCGGCCGGCAGCCAGAACAGCAGACCGTCGGCGTTGACGAGCAGCCGCCCGTCGGCGGACCAGTTAGGCGCCTCGTACAGCCGCTCGGTGGTCTCGTGGACGGTGCGGATCTCGCCGGTCGCGCGATCCCAGACGCGGATCCGGCAGCGCTGTCCGGGCAGGAGGCGGCGGCCCGACAGGGTCTCCTCGGCGGCGGGCTCCCCGGTCGCCACGGGCTCCACCGACTCAGCGGGCTCAGCGGACGAGGAGGTGGGGGCGTCGGCGGTCATCGGGCGGCTCCTTCGCCGAGGTGGGCGCGCAGGGCGGCGACGACCAGGTCGTGGTCCTGCTGCGAGGTGAGACCGGAGGCGGTCATCGCGGCGACCACCCCGGCGCCGCGCACGCGGATCGGGAAGGATCCGCCGGTCACGGCGTAGGTCTCATCCAACCAGCCGATCGCCCGCGGGTCCACGCCGGCCTGCGACAGCCGCGCGTCGACGAGCGCGCTCGAGGCCTCCATGCGCAGCACGACCCGCGCCTTCCGCTCCGCCCAGACCTCCTGGTCGGGGCCGACGCCGGGCAGCACGGCGCGGAAGAGCACGAGCTGCGGCCGACGGATGTCGAG
This sequence comes from Brachybacterium sp. J153, assembly GCF_036311905.1. NCBI lineage: Bacteria > Bacillati > Actinomycetota > Actinomycetes > Micrococcales > Dermabacteraceae > Brachybacterium > Brachybacterium sp. J153. The sequence goes on from NZ_JAZDCH010000017.1 coordinate 47,205, forward strand.
CAGCACCCCGTGCCCCGTCTCCTGCGCGATGCGCACGGCGGCGGTGCCGAGCGCCCAGGCGTCGGCCGGCTCGAAGCGGTCCAGCACCAGCTCCAGTTCCTGCGCCTGCAGCGTCTCGATCGTCGTCGGGCCCGCGGCCGTCCCCGCGGCCGTCATCGGGCGCTCCCGACGATCGCGGCTGTCGCGGCGGGACGGGTCTCGCCGTGGGCGGGCGGGGCGTCGGCGAGATCCTGCGCGGGGGCCGCCACCCCGGCGGCGAGCACCTGCACACGGGCGGCCTCGAGCATCTCCATGACGGCGATGGTCTCGGCGTGGGTGTGCACGGGCGACTCGGTCCGGCCCTCCCCGGAGTAGCGGGCGAGGGCGGTGGCCTCGTAGGAGAGCGCCGCGAAGCCGCGCAGCATGGTCGGGTCCTGCCAGCGCACGGTCGGCGAGCCATGGGCGGCGCCGTGCACGGTGAAGCTCGTAGGGTTGTAGAAGGGGCCCTCGACCTGCACGAACGCGGAGGTTCCGGCGATGGTGGCGGTGGTCGGGGTGCGCTCGAGCATCGAGGTGTAGAGCGTGGAGACGGCGCCGCCCGCGTGGGTCGAGACGACGACGGCGTTCGCGTCGACGCCGGTCCCGGTGACGGTGCCGCGGGCCTCGATCGAGGTCGGGGCACCGAGCACCATCTGCAGGAACTGCGCGGGGTAGACGCCGAGGTCGAGCAGCGCGCCGCCGCCGAGCGCCGGGTCGTACATGCGGTGGTCGGCGGGGCGGACGATGCGCTGGCCGTGGTCGGCGGAGGCGCTGCGCACGTCGCCGAGGTCACCGTTCGCGACCAGGTCACGCAGCACGGAGGTCTGCGGGAGGTAGCGGGTCCACATGGCCTCCATGACGATTACCCCGGCGGACTGCGCGGCGGCGGAGAGCTCGCGCGCCTCGGCGGCGGTGACGGTGATCGGCTTCTCGATGAGCACGTGCTTGCCGGCGGCGATCGCGGCGAGGCCGATCGCGGCGTGCTCGCTGTGCGGCGTCGCGATGTAGACGACGTCGATCCCCGGGTCGGTCACCAGCGCTTCGACGCTGCCGTGGGCGCGGTCGAGCCGGTGAGCGTCGGCGAAGGCGCGGGCACGCTCGGGGCTGCGGGAGCCGACGGCGACGACGCGCTGCGCGCTGTGCGCGTGGACCGCGCGCACGAACTCGCCGGTGATCCAGCCGGGGCCGACGACGCCCCAGCGCAGCGACGGCTCGCCAGCGCCCGGGAGGTGGATCTGGGCGTCGGGCAGGGTGCTGAGCATCGAGAAGCCTCCGGAGGGGGTCGCGTGCCGACGACCGCTGGTCACGAGGACCGCGGATCACGAAGTCCCGGGATCACGAGAACTGCAGAGTACGAGGACCGCGCCTAGCACGAGCTAACGTTCGGTGCTCCAGACCCTAGCACGTGCTAACCCGCCGTGAAGGGTCTGTCCCGGCAGACTGCCACTGCGCCGCTCAGGGCCGGCGCGCAGGGTTCAGCGTCCGGCGCGCACCGTTCAGCGCCCAGCGCGCACGGTTCCCGTCGACCCGCGCACCGTCAGGCGCGTCGGCGTCGCCACCACCCGCCGAGCGCGCGCGCCGTCGGACGTGCCCTCGAGCCGCTCGACCAAGATCGAGAGCGTCGCCTCGACGGTCGCCGCCACGTCCTGATGCACGCTGGTCAGCGCGAGATACGAGAGCGCCGCGACGTGGCTGTCGTCGAAGCCGATCACCGACACCTGCTCGGGCACCCGCACCCCCGCGCGCTGCAGCACCGCGAGGAGTCCGGCCGCCGCGTGGTCGCTCCCGCAGACCACCGCCGTCGGCAGCTGCTCGCGCTCGAGCAGCGTCCGCCCCGCCGACGCGCCGTCCTCCTCGCCGAAGCCCGCGTCGAGCACGTCGACCTCCCCCTCGAGCCCCGCCTGCGTCATCGCGGCGCGGTAGGCATCCGCGCGGTCGGCGCCGACCAGCCCGCCGAGCGGCCCGCCCACGTACGCGATCTCGCGGTGCCCCAGCCCGACCAGGTGCTCGACCGCCTGGCACAGCCCGCCCCGCTCGTCGACGTGGACGGTGTCGAGGGAGTCGTCGCGGGTCCACTCGCCGAGCAGCACCGCCGGCAGCAGGGTGCTCGCCGCGGCCAGGGCGGTCGCGTGCGGGTCCGGGTTGAACACGGCGAGCGCCTCGACCCGCTCCTCGAGCAGTGCCCCGATCGCCTCATCGGTCCCGCGGCCCGCGTCGACCGTGCCCAGCGCGACCCGGTAGCCGCGCGCCGAGGCCGCCGCGACCAGCTCCTCGACGTACCGCACCTGGAAGGCGTTACGCATGCTGAAGACCACGCCGAGCGTGCGGGTGCGCGCCTGCCGCAGCAGCCGGGCCGAGGCGTTCGGGCGGTAGCCGAGCTCCGCGGCGGCCGCGAGCACCTTCTCCCGGGACTCGGTGCTGGGCCCGTCGGCCCCGCGCAGCACCAGCGAGACCAGCTGCCGCGACACGCCCACGTGCTCCGCGATGTCCTTCATCGTGGGCAGACGGGAGGGGCCCTGGGGTGGGGTGCGCTCGACCATGGGGGAAGTCTGCCAGGAGCTCAGCGGCCGACGAGGCGGGTCGGGGTTCGGGCCGGTGCGCGCGCGCCCGTTGGGGCTCAGACGCCGTCGATCAACAGCTCGAGCGCGACCTCGTCGCCCAGCCCCACCTGCTCCGCCCGCTGCACCGCGACCTTCACCGGCACCAGGTAGCCGCCTTCGCGCGGGAACAGCGAGGTGGTGTACTCGGTCGCCCCGAGGCGCACCGTCGCGGGGATCGCGCCCCAGCCGTAGGTGACCTGCCGGGCCACGGCCCCGATCGCGTCGGCCTCCTCGTCGGGCACGCGCACGAACAGGAACGGGGCAGGGCCCCGCCACTCGATCACCTTCCCGGCGAAGCGCAGCTGCATGCGCCGAGGGTACGCCGATGGGAGCGGCGGGCCTGGACGGCGGTCCCTGTCCATGAAAGGGACGTGAGCGGCACGAGGCCTGTCATATGACCGGTCTCGTGCCGCTCACGTCCCTTTGACGGTCAGCCTCCTGCCCACGACTCGACGTCCGAGCCGGGCCGGGCCCACGGTCGAGCCGCCGACGCGGCCGCCGACCGACCGCCGACGTAGAGTGGCCGCGTGCCCCAGTCCCGCTCCCCGCTGCGCCTGCTGCGCGGGGCAGTCGCCGCGACCATCGCGACCGCCGTCGCGCTCGGCGGTCACGTCCTCGGCGGCGGGGACACCCCGGCCTGGATCGGGGTGGCGTTGCCGTGGTGGCTGTCCGTCACGGTGTGCGTGGCCCTCGCCGGATCACGCTTCTCGCTGCCCCGGCTGGGGCTCGCCGTGCTCTCCAGTCAGCTGCTCTTCCACGGGCTGTTCCTCGCGGGCACGCCCGGCGACCCGACGGTCCAGCTCGTGGATCCCCCCGGCAGCCACCTCGGCCACGGCGCAAGCGGCCTGCACGATGCGGTCGGGCTGCACGGCACGGTCGACGCGCAGCATGCCACCGGCACGCACCTGGCGACGTCGGCCGAGCACGCGCTCCACACCGCGCACCTGGACGCACCGATGGTGCTGGGACACGTGATCGCCGCTCTCGCGACCACCCTGCTCCTGCACCGCGGCGAGCAGACGCTCTTCCGCTGCCTCGGCGCCGCCATCCAGCTGCTCGCGACGCTCGGACGGGTGTTCCTGCTGGTCGTCGCGCCGCTCCCGGTGCTCCCCGCGCCGCGCCCGATCACGGCCGATGCCGAGCCGCGTCGTGCCGTGCAGCAGGCGGTGCTCTCACCGCTGCGCCGTCGGGGTCCTCCCCTGGTCCTCGCCGCCTGAGCCCCGCGACCTGATCGCGGGGCCCGCGGCTCCCGGACCATCGCCCGTGCACGCCCGCGCGTCACGGGATCCCCCCTGCTCCGCGCCCCCTGTCATCGGCGGCGTCCCGGAGCGTCCCCGAGAGGACCCCCATGTCTCACCTGTCCCACCCTGCCCTGCCCGCCTCCGACTCGTCGGGTCGCGGCGAGCCCGCCCGCGTGCCGTCCGCCCGCGTGCCGTCCGGTCGCGCCCTGACCACCCCCACCGTCTCCCGCCGCGCCGCCCTGCTGGGCGCCCTCGGCCTGGCCGCTCTCCCCCTCGCCGCGTGCACCCGCGGCGCGGACAATGGCACCGACTCCGACGGGGGCTCCGCTGCCGACGGGAACGGCGCGTCCGCCGGGAACGGCGCATCCGCCGGCGGCACCGGCACGAACGCCGGCACTCCCGCCCCGCTCACCGTCACCGACCCCTGGGTGAAGGCCGCGGAGTCCGGGATGACCGCCGCCTTCGCCACCCTCCGCAACACCTCGAACCAGCCGGTGCAGCTCATCGGGGCCAGCACTCCGGCCGCGGGCATGGTCGAGCTGCACGAGACCATCTCCGACGGCTCCGGCGGCATGAGCATGCAGGAGAAGGAGGGCGGCTTCGCGATCCCCGTCGGCGGCGAGCTCCTGCTCGAACCCGGCGGCAACCACCTCATGCTCATGGACCTCCCCGCGCCGCTCGCCCCCGGCGAGAGCATCGAGATCGTCCTCGAGCTCGAGGGCGGCGCCACGGTCCCGTTCACCGCGACCGTCAAGGACTTCGCCGGCGCGCAGGAGCACTACGAGCCGGAGGGATCCTCGGGCGAGCACGCCTCCGACGGCGGTGGCCACTGATGCCCGGCTCCGCGCCGCGCCCGGACCGTCGGCGACTGCTGCTGGCCGGGTCGGCGGGCGCCGGAGCGCTCGGCATCGGCGTGGCCTCGATCGGTCTGGATCGGGCGCTGGGACGATCCGCCGAGGGCCCGGTCCCGTCGGCCGCCGAGCCCGCCCTCCACGGCGGCGAGACCGTTCCGTTCCATGGCGAGCACCAGGCCGGGATCGAGACCTCGCCGCAGTCTTCGGCGACCTTCCTCGCGCTCGACCTGCGGGAGGAGGTGGACCGCGACGGGGTGCTGCGCCTGTTGCGGCTCCTCACCGACGACGCCGCCCGGCTCACCGAGGGGCGGGCGGCGCTCGCGGACACCGAGCCGGAGCTCGCGACCGAGCCCGCACGCCTGACCGTAACGGTCGGCTTCGGTCCGGAACTGCTGCGGCGCGCCGAGCGGGACGTCCCCGCATGGCTCGCCCCGCTGCCTGCCTTCGCCATCGACCGGCTCGAGGAGCGGTTCTGCGACGGTGACCTGCTGCTGCAGGTCGCGGCCGACGACCCGCTCACCGTCTCCCATGCCGCCCGGATGCTGCTGAAGGACGCCCGTTCCTTCACGCGGGTGCGCTGGATCCAGCGGGGTTTCCGCCGCGCCGCCGGGGTCCAGCACCCCGGCACGACGCAGCGGAACCTGTTCGGCCAGCTCGACGGCACGGCGAACCCGCCTCCCGGCAGTGATCGCTTCGCGCGGACCGTGTGGATCCCCGACGGTCCGTTCGCGGGCGGCACCTCGCTGGTGCTGCGCCGGATCCGCATGGACCTCGACGGCTGGGACGAGGCCGACAGGGGAGCGCGCGAGCAGTCCACGGGCACGCGCCTGGACGACGGCTCACCGCTCAGCGGCGGCGGGGAGTCGTCGGCCGCGGACTTCACCGCCGTCTCCGACAACGGCTTCTCGATCATCCCCGAGTTCTCGCACATGCGGCGGGCCCGCGGCGTCGACGAGGGCGCGCAGCAGGAGATCTTCCGTCGGCCGTACAACTATGACCTGCCGCCGGAGGAGGGGTCCGACGCGGTCTCCGAGTCGGGGCAGATCTTCGTGTCGGTGCAGGCCGATCTGCTGGGCCAGTTCGTGCCGATCCAGCAGCGGCTCTCCGATCTGGACCTGCTGAACCAGTGGACGACGCCGATCGGCTCGGCCGTGTTCGCGCTCCCGCCCGGGTGCGCGGAGGGAGAGTTCCTGGGCGAGAGCGTGCTCGGGTAGGGCCGGGCCGGGCGGACCGTCTTCGGGGCCGGCTGCCCTGCCTGAGTCACGGGGTCGCTGTCCACGAAAGGGACGTGAGCGGCGCGAGACCTGTCATATGACCGGTCTCGTGCCGCTCACGTCCCGTCGGCGGACACCAACCCCCACGCGGCACCCAACCCCCGCGCGGCACGACGCCAGCTGCCGCCGCGGCCCGCTGGCAACCCGTGGCGCGACCGCTGACGCACCGCCGATCCCCTGCCTATCCTGGGCGGACGCCATGCGCCCTCGCATCGGTGCTCGACGGGGCGCTGGCGACACCACGATCTCCAGGAGACCCCGCCATGCCCCGCTTCAACATCCCCGCCGAGGACGCCCAGGGACCGCTGGTCGTCGGCATCGACATCGGCTCCGGCGGCACGCGCGCCGCGGTCTACGACGTCAGCGGGCGTGAGATCGGCAAGCGGACCCACAAGGAGGCGCACACCTTCACGGTCGCCGACGACGGCACCTCCACGATCGACGCCGACCTGGTGGTCGCGGAGATCCGCGCCGCCCTGGCCGCGGTGCTCGAAGGCTCGCTGCCGGGCGAGGTCCTCGCCGTCGGCATCGACACCTTCGCCTCCTCGCTCGTCGCCGTCGACGCCGCCGGGAACGCCCTCACCCCCTGCATCACCTACGCGGACACCCGCTGCCACGCGCAGGTCGGCACCCTCGCCGAGCAGCTCGACCTCGACGCCCTCCACGAGCGCACCGGGGCCCGCCTCCACTCCTCGTACACGGCGCCCCGCCTGACCTGGCTGCGCGACACCCAGCCCGAGATCTTCGCGCGCACCGCCCGCTTCATGGCCCTCGGCGAGTACGCGGCGCTGAAGCTGCTGGGCACGCCCGCGCTCGGCACCGCGTCGGCCGCCTGGTCGGGCATGATCGACCGCCGCACCGGCGAGTACGTGCTCGAGCTGCTCGCCGCGACCGGCGTCGACGCCGACATGATGGGCACGGCCCTCGATCCCTCCGACGCCCTCCCGATCGCGGGCACCCCCCTCGCCGCCGAGTTCCCGCAGCTCGCGGGCGCGGTGTGGATGCCGGTGATCGGCGACGGGCTCGCCGCGAACATGGGCATCGGCGCGCTCGGCACCGGCACCTGGGGCATCTCGACCGCGACCTCGGGCGCGATCCGCCAGCTGCTCGACACGGAGATCGCCGCGCTCCCCAGCGGCCTGTGGGCGTACCGGGTCGACGCGCGCCGCACCCTCGTCGGCTCCGCCATGAGCGACTGCGGCCGGGTGCTCGACTGGGCCCGCTTCCAGCTCGGCATCCCCGAGGACATCTCCGAGACCGACACGGAGACCCTGTTCTCCGCGCCGCCGACGGCGGGGACGCCGCTGGTGGTCCCGTTCTTCTCCGGCGAGCGCGGGACGAAGTGGCGGGGCAGCTCGCGGGCGCTGATGGCGAACGTCGGCGCCTCCACCACCGCGCAGGACATGCTGCGCGGCGCGATGGAGGGCGTAGCGCTGTCGTTCCTGCGCATCGCCGACCAGATGCGGGAGGCCGGCGGCGAGCCCGAGCGGATCGTGCTCTCCGGCGGGATGACCGAGGCGATCCCGGCCTGGCTGCACCTGCTGTCCGACGCGCTCGGCGCGCCGATCGACCACGTCGCCGTGTCCCGCTCGACCATGCGCGGCTCGGCCGTGATGGCCCTCGAGGCCGCCGCCCCCGGGCAGGCTGTCGCCGAGGTGCCCGTGCTGCGCCGCGTCGAGCCGGTCGCCGCCCACACCGAGCACTACCGCGAGCGCCTCGACCGCTTCGAGAAGCTGGCTGACCTGGCCTGAGGGGCGTCGGGCGAGCCGGGCCGGCCCGGACTGAGCAGCGCCGGGCGGCGCGCCCCGAGCGCTTCCCGAGCCAGTTACTCACGAGTCATGTGCAGCTGTGTTCCAACCACGGAACACATGCGCTCATGACTTAGGAGTAACCACGGGCGCGGGAGTAACCACGGGCGCCGGAGCAACCCCATATGCGCGCGGGGGCGTGAGCTCCGCACTCTCTGCCACCGCCCCGGAGACCGTTCCTCCCCTGCACCGGGTATTCCACATCGGGGGCGCCCTTCCTCCGGGCGCCGCGCCGCCGCCCTAGCGTCGGCCCCCATGACACCACGCTGGTCACCGCCACCCGGAAGCCTCTACAGCCGTGCGGAGCTGCGCCGTCGCGGCGTGCATCCACGTCGTCTCGCGTCCGACGAGTTCCTCGAGGTGATCCCCGGGCATCTCACGCCGGCCGCCGCTCCCGCCGTGCTCGCGCTGGCTGCTCGACTCCTGCAACAGGTGTCCGGGCCGGGCGCGGTCATCAGCCACAGCTCGGCGGCAGAGCTGCTCGGGGTCCCGCTGCCCCGCCGCCTCGAGTACGCGTCGTCCCAGGAGGTGCACTGCACGGTGCCACCCGACCGCCGTCGGCGCTCCGGCCGGGGTGCCGTGATGCACTCTCGTCCTCCGGGCGACGTGGTGCGCGTGCTCGGCGTCCGAGTGAGCGGTCCGCTGGAACTGCTGACGGAGCTCGCCGTGAATCTCGAGCACGACGAGCTCATCGCCGCGTGCGATCAGCTCGTCGGTCCCGGGTCGGCCGTCCATCCACGCCCCACGCTCGTCGAGCTCCGCTCCGTCGCCGCCGCGGCGACCGGCACCTACCGCATCCGACGCGTGCGCGACGCACTGGCCGACGCGAGGGAACGGGTCGAGTCCCCGAAGGAGACCGCGACCCGGCTGCTGCTGCTCCGCGAGGGGTTCGCGGAGCCCCGGATCAACCTGCCGATCCGCGCACCGGGGTCGGGTGAGAGCTTCCGCCTCGATCTCGCCTATCCCGCGCAGCGCATCGCGATCGAGTACGACGGGCACTGGCACAGTACGGATCGGGCGCGCCATCGCCGGGACCGTCGCAAGGACGATGTCCTGCACGAGCTCGGTTGGCGCGTGGTGCGAGCGTCCGACCACGATCTGCGCTCTCCCGGCGCGCTCTTGGCTCGCCTCGCCCATCTCGGCGCCCCGCGGGCCTGATCGCGACTCGACAACGGCAGGCCCCACGGCACTTCTTCCCGGGTTACTGAAAAGTCATGTGCGCCTGTGTTCCGTTCCGGGAACAAAGGCGCACATGACTGTCCGGTAACTGCGTAGGGCCTGGCGCCCCACGCCTCACGCCCGGGGCAGGCGGGCCTCCTCGGCCACGACGGCGCCGATCAGCGCATCGCCGGCGGGGACGTCCAGCAGGGCGAGCAGGGCCGTGACCCGCTCGGTCGCGTCCTCCAGACCGGCGGCCGCGGCGATCCCGTCGGCCTTCGGATCCTTGATCTCCTCGCCGGCGCGGACCCGGTCGGTGACCCAGGCGGTCCAGGCGGCGACGGCCGCGACCTCTCCGGGGGCGTTCTCGGGGCCGCCGCGCTCGGCGATGACCGGCAGGGCGCGCACGGGCAGCTTGACGGAGCCGTCGGCGGCGATGCGCACCAGCTGGTCGGCCAGGCGCGGGTTGCGGAAGCGCTCCTCGAGGGCGGTGGTGTAGGCGTCGAGCTGGTCCTCGGGAAGATCCAGGGTGGAGCGGGCCTCGCTCCACAGCTGCTCGACGAGGGCCCGCACCTCGCGGTGGCCGATGGCCTCGTCGACGCGCTCGACCCCCGCGACCTGGCCGGCGTAGGCCATGAGCGTGTGGGCGCCGTTGAGCAGGCGCAGCTTGCGCAGCTCGTGCAGCTCGATGTCGTCGGTGAACTGCACCCCGGCCTTCTCCCACGCGGGGCGGCGGCCGCGGAAGCGATCCTCGAGGACCCACTCGGTGAACGGCTCGGTGACGACGGGGACCTGGTCGTCGAGGCCAGTGCGCTCGCGCACCAGCTCGGAGGCGCCGGCGTCGGCCGACGGGGTGATCCGGTCGACCATGGTGGAGATGACGTCGACATGCGCGTCGAACCAGTCGCGGGTCTCGGCGTCGGCCGCCTCGAGGACAGCCTTCCGCAGCACCTCGCCGTTGCCGGTGAGGTTGTCGCAGGAGACGAGCGCGATCGGCTCCTCGACCCCGGCCTCGCGGCGCGCGCGCAGCCCGAGGGCGATGCGGGCCGGGGCGGAGGTCGCCGGGTCGTTCCCCGCGGCATAGCCCTTCTCGGTGATGGTCAGGGTGACCACGGCGGTGAAGGGGTCGGCGAGCAGCGCGACCAGGGCGTCGACGTCGTCGGCGGGGTGGACGGCGTCGATCACGTCGACGATCCCGACCTCGTCGCCCTCGGCGCCGCGGACGATCAGCCCGTACTTCCCGCCCTGGGCGTTCAGGGCGTCGGCCATCGCGGCGCTGCGGCCGGTGAAGGCGACGACGCTCCAGCCGCCGGCGCGGTCGGTCGCGACGAGCGTGTGGGCGCGGGCGAAGTTGCCGATGCCGAGGTGGACGAGGCGACCCTCGTCGGTGGGGGCGGCGGTGCCGGTCATGCGTGGTCCTCCTGCGCGTCGAGGCGGAAGACCTCGCGCGGCTGCTGGTCGGGCAGGATCTGGGCGATCGCGGCGGCGTCCTCCTCACGCATCCGGTGCTCGGCGACGAGGCCCGCGAGGTGGTGGGCGTCCAGGCGGCGGGCCATGTCGTGGCGGGCCGGGATGGAGCAGAACGCGCGGGTGTCGTCGATGAAGCCAGAGGTCCGCGTGTGTCCGAGGGTCTCGGAGACGGCGCGGCGGAAGCGCAGGATCGCGTCGGGCGAGTCGATGAACCACCAGGGGGCGCCCGCGTACACCGAGGGGTACACGCCGGCGAGCGGCGCGATCTCGCGGGAGAGCACGGTCTCGTCGATCGTGAACAGCACGGTGCGGAAGTTCGGCGAGAGGCCGACGTCGTTGAGCATCGGCGCGACAGAGTGCACATAGTCGACGGCGATCGGGATGTCGAAGCCGACGTCGGCGCCGAAGCGCTCGAAGGTCGCCTGGTGGTGGTTGCGGTAGACGGCCGGATGGATCGTCATCACGAGGCCGTCGTCGGCCGCGAGGCGCGCCTGGTCGGCGAGCAGGTGGCGGCGCAGCGCGACCGCGGCGTCGGCGGAGATCCGACCCTCGCGGGCCTCGGTGTAGAGGCGGCGGGCCTCCTCGAGCTCGAGGCGCTGGGTGCCGGGGTCGAGGTGGGCGTGGTCGGAGGAGACCGCGCCGTTCTCGCGGAAGTGGAGGCGGCGCAGGCGCATCGCCTCGAGGTGGCCGTCGTAGGTGCCGGTGTCGACGCCCGCGGCCTCGCCGAGCGCATCGGTGAGGGCGACGAAGTCCTCGCGGGCGGGCTCGAGGTACTTGTCGGGCCGGAAGGTGGGGATGACGCGGCCGGTGAAGGCGGAGTCGGCGGCGAGCGCGGCGTGGGGGGCGAGGTCGTCGACCGGGTCGTCGGTGGTCGCCATGACCTGGATCTTGAACTGGTCGAACAGGGCGCGCGGGCGGAACGCGGGCTGCGCGAGCTTGTCCGCGATCTCGTCGTACATCGCGTCGGCCGTCGCCGGGGAGAGCACCGTCTTCAGCCCGAAGACCTCGTGGAACTCGTGCTCCATCCAGTAGCGGGAGGGCGTGCCCGCGTAGGCGTGCCAGTGCTCGGCGAGCAGGCGCCAGGCCCGGCGGGAGGCCGTCTCGTCGAGCGGGCCCTGGCCGACGCCGAGGTCGGCGAGGTCCACGCCGCGGGCGTGCATCAGCCGGTTGACGTAGTGGTCGGGCGTGATGAACAGCGACGTCGGGTCGCGGAAGGGCTCGTCGTCGAGCAGCAGCCGCGGGTCGACGTGTCCGTGCGGGGACACGATCGGCTGGTCCTTCATCTGCTCGTAGAGCCCGCGCGCGATCTCGCGCACGGCGGGATCGGCGGGCAGCAGGCGGTCGGGGTGAGGCTTGAAGGCGTCGTTGCTCATGCGGCCATGATGTCCCGGGCCGACGCGCGGGGTCAGTCGGTTGTCACAGGTTGCCGGTCGGCGCGGCCGATGCACCTGGTCAGGGCGGGTTCGTGCCGGTCAGGGCCGCGACCGCGCGCTCAGCGGTCCTCGCGCGGCCCGGTGGAGGCGCGGGGCACGAGGCGCACCGGCAGGCTGCCCTCGACGGGACTGCGATGCGCCGACGGGTTCTCGATGCGGCGCACGAGGCGCTCGATCGCGGCCCGCCCCTGGGCGCGCTTGGGGGTGACGACAGTGGTGAGCCCGCCGCCGATGAAACGGCTGAGCGGGATGTCGTCGTGGCCCATGACGGACAGCTGCGCGGGCACCCGCACCCCGGCGCGCAGCGCGGAGATCAGGAAGCCGATCGCGATGAGGTCGTTGTAGCAGACCACGGCGTGGGGCAGGGAGTCGCTGAGCTCCTCGAACGCCTGCTCGCCGCCGGCGATGGTGGGGGCGAAGGGACCGTGGCGCTGGACGGTGAGCCCGAGGGCGCGGGCGGCGGTGCGGGCGGCGCGCCAGCGCTCCCCGTCGGACCAGGAGTTCACGGGCCCGGCCACGTAGGTGACCGTGCGGACCCCGTTCTCGGCAAGGTGCGCCATGGCCTGGCCCATGCCGTGCTCGTAGTCGGGGGTGACGGAGTCCAGGCCGGCCACGCGCCGGTTCAGCACCACCACGGGAATGCGCTTGGTGAGGTGGTTGAGCGTCGCGTCGGAGAGGCGGGTGCCGGACAGGACGATGCCGTCGACGAGGTTGATCGCGCTCTCGAGGCCGGTGCGCTCGCGGACCTCGTCTTCGACGGTGTCGAGCAGGAGCAGGAGGAAGTCCTGCTCATGGGCGGATTCCTGCATGCCGGAGACGACTTCGGCGAAGTACGGGTTGGTGATGTCGGGGACCTCGATGCCGAGGCGGTGGTGGCGCTGGGTGCGCTCCTGGGACGCGGGGGCGTTGGTGCGGTAGTCCAGCTCCTTCGCCGCGGCCATGACCTTCGCGTGGGTGGCGGCGCTGACCCGGCCCGGTCGGGAGAAGGCGCGCGAGACGGTGGACGGGGCGACCCCCGCGGCCGTGGCCACGTCGTATATCGTCACGCGCTTGTCCGCCATCCGTGCGGCTCCGTTCCCGCCTGCTCGGCGCTGTCCCGGGCGGGCGCTCCGGCGGCGCTGGGGCCGACGGGGTCGCGGCCCGCAAGTCTGCAGGGAATCCTACCCGGCACCGAGGGCAACCGGCGGCAACTTCCATACCGGGCGCCGCCTCGGTTCAGTGCGTCCCGCCGAGTTCCACGAGAAGCACGCCGGCGACGATCAGCCCCATGCCGCCGAGCATCACCGGAGTGAGCGCCTCGCGGAAGAGGATCCGGGAGAGCAGAGCGGTGGCGATGATACCGACGGCCGTCCAGACACCGTAGGCGACGCCGAGCGGCATGCCCGCGGCGAGCGCACCGGAGAGCAGGGCGAAGGCGAGGACGTAGCCGAGCACGACGGGGGCGTACCAGCGACGCCTGCCGGTGGCGGCCATCCGCAGGGAGAGCGTGGCTGCGACCTCGGTGAGGATCGCGCCGGAGAGCAGCAGCCAGCTCATCGCTCTCCTCCGCCGACGATCCCCCGGACGCTCGCTCCGCGCTCCGCCTCGAGCGGGCCGCCGAGCTCTCCGCCGAGCTCCGCGGCCAGCTCCGTCTCGCCGCGGGAGCCGGGCGGGGTCGCCTCCGCGCGGCGGGCGCTCTGCGCGCCGAGCTCGACGACCGCCACCCCGGCCGCGATGAGCACGAAGCCGGAGATCGTCAGTGCGGTGAGCGATTCACCGAAGAGAACGGCGGAGGCGCCGGCGGTGAGCACGACCCCGCTCGCGCCCCAGAGGCCGTAGGCGACGCCGAGGCCCATCCCCCGCCGCAGCACCTGGGCGAGCAGCACGAAAGTGGTCACGTACCCGACCACGACCACGACGTACAGCGCGGGATGGTCGAGTGCGCCGCGCAGGGACAGTGTCGCGGTGACCTCGGAGAGGATCGCGCCGACGAGCAGCAGCCAGGCGGTCATGCCGCATCTCCGAGCAGGTCATGGGCGAGGGCGCGGACGGCGTCGAGCTGCGCGGCGGATCCGGCCCCGAGACCGCTCGCGCGGTCGAACCAGACCCCGTCGGCCATCAGGCGCACAGCGAGCAGGCGCGCGGCGTGGCCGCCGCCGCCCACGACCCTGTCGGAGTCGGCGTCGGGCGGGAGGTCGAGCCAGCGGGCGACCTGCTCCTCCCAGCGCTCGGTGAGGGCGACGCGCAGGTTCGGGTCGGCGAAGATCACGAGGTCCGCGGCGGAGAGCGCGCCGGTGCAGGCCCAGTCGAGATAGGCGAGGACGCGCTGCGCGGCGGGGACCTCGGCGAAGTCCGCGATCTCGGCCCCGTGCCGCGCCGCGACCAGGGCGAGCATCTCGCGCTCGTAGCGGGTGGAGAGCCGCTCGAGGATCGCGCCGAGCAGCTCCTCCTTGGTGGCGAAGTGGTACATCAGCCCGGGCTTCGTCACGCCCGCGGCGCGCGCGGCCGAGTCGAGGGTGAGCGTGCCGCCCTCGCCGAGGTGCGCCTCGGCGGCGTCGAGCATCGCCTCGCGGGCCGACGGGCGGTGCGCGGGGCGTGCGGGCGGCGCGGGGCGCTCGGGTGACATGGGGCCTCCTGGTCCGACGGGGTCCGACGGGGATACCCGTTACTTTACCGACCGGATGGTCAAGTAACGCAAGCAGCGATCACCCTCGGCGTGACGTGGTTCTCCTCCGCGGCAACTCCCCCGGCGCGGGGGCCCAGCGGGCGATCTGCGCGGCGAGGTGGCCGGCGCCGTAGCCGTTGTCGATGTTGACCACGCCGATGCCGGGCGCGCAGGCGGAGAGCATGGTCAGCGCCGCGGTGACGCCACCGGCGGCGACGCCGTAGCCGACCGAGGTGGGCAGCGCGACGACGGGGGCGCTGATCTGCCCCGCGACCACGGTGGGCAGCGCCCCGTCCATCCCCGCGGCGACGACCACGCAGGCCGCCTCGCGCAGTTCCGGAAGGCGCAACTGCAGGCGGTGCAGGCCCGCGATGCCGATGTCGGCGATGAGCCGCGTCGGCCGACCGAGATAGCGGGCGGTCAGCTCGGCCTCGCGGGCGACGGGGAGGTCGCTCGTACCGGCGCAGGCGACGATCACGAGGCCGCCCGACGGCGCGGGCGGCGCGGCGGGCCAGGCGAGCAGGCGGGCCGACGCCTCGTGGGCGGCATCGGGCAGCGCCGCGAGGATCGCGGCCGCCCGGGCCTCGTCGGCGCGGGTGAACAGCACCGGGCCGAGGTCCTCGCGGCCGGCCGCGTGCAGGCGCGCGTACTCGGCGGCGATCGCCGCGACCTGCTCGACGCTCTTCGCGTCGCAGAGCACGGCCTCGGGGGCGCCGCGGCGCGAGGCGCGGTCGAGGTCGAGGTCGAGGAAGCCCTCGATCCTGCCGGCCCCGTCGGCCGCCCCGTCAGCCACGGCCGCCCTGACCGACGATCTGCAGGGAGAACAGGCCCGAGCGGATCCCGTCGAGGTCGATCGCGACGTGCTGGAAGCCGGCCTCCTTCCCGGCGGCGACGAGGGCCTCTCGGATCGCGGGCTCCATGGCGCGGGGCAGCTCCTCGGTGGGCAGCTCGATGCGGCCGACGCTCCCGTGGTGGCGGACCCGGCAGTCGCTGAAGCCCTGCTCGTAGACGGCGTCCTCGAGGTCGTCGATCTGGCGCAGCTTCGCGGGGGTGACCTGCTGCCCGAAGGGGATGCGGGAGGCGAGGCAGGGGGCGGCGGGCTTGTCCGCGACGGGCAGGGACAGCTGCCGCGCCACCTCGCGGACCTGCGACTTCGTCATGCCCACGACCGACAGGGGCCGCAGCACCCGGTGCCGGGTCGCGGCGCCCGCGCCGGGGCGGTCGTGGCGGGTGGCGTCGTCGGCGTTCTCCCCGTAGGCGACGGCGTCGAGCCGATGCGCCCCGACGACCTCCTCGCCGATGCGGGTGAACAGCTCGTCCTTGCAGTGGAAACACCGCGCGCCGTCGTTCTTCTGGTACTCGGGGTTCTCGCCCTCGTGGGTGTGCACCTCGACCACCTCCGCGCCGATCACCCGCGCGACCTGGTGGGCGAGGCGCCGCTCGCGGCGGGCGAGGGACGGGGAGACGCCCAGCAGCGCGACCACGTTCTCGGCGCCGAGGGCGCGCACCGCGAGCGCGAGCAGCACCGCGGAGTCCACCCCGCCGGAGTAGGCGACACCGAGCCGCTGCACGCCCACGAGCTGGGCGGAGACCGCGTCGGCGAGCGTGAGCGCCTCGCCGCGCAGGGCCTCCGCGGTCATCGCCTCCGCCTCGAAGCCGGGATGGCCGGGCGCGAACAGCGAGGTCGGGGCCGACGGGGCGGTGCCGAGGGTGAGCGGGACTGGCTCGCGGAGGCTGGTCACTTCGCCTGCCCGTCGGCGCCGTCGCGCTCGGAGGCGAGGCGGAAGAGGACCTCGCCGGCGTGGTCGATCACGAGCGTGTCGGGATCGTTCCGCAGCGCCTCGAGGTCGAGGGAGGCGGGGTCCATGTAGAGGACGTTGTGCGCCTCGGTCTCCTCCTTCGAGATGGAGGTGGCGAAGTAGCGGTTCACGCGCTGCTTCTCTTCCCCGGTCTCCGGGTCGTAGGTGCCGAGGCCCGTCACGTGCGTGGAGTGGGCGAGCTCGCCCCAAGGGTGGTCCTTGAACCGGTCCCACTGCTTGGTGAAGTACTCGATGTTGTGATAGCCGATGTCGCGGATGCCGGGGTGCATCTCGGCGACCGCGGTGATGTGGGGGGCGTAGATGATCACGTCGCCGCCGTCGGCGCAGACGGGCTCGGACTTGTAGAAGCCCTTCGCGCCGGTCCACATGTCCTCGTACATCTCCGGCACGAGGGCGACGATCCGCTTATAGGGCTTCTCGACGTAGGTGATGTGGGTCTGCGCGGAGATCTTCGCCATCGCGGCCCAGGCGGCCTGCGGGTCACCGAAGGCGATCGCGCCGAGGTCCTTGCCGCCCTCGGCGACATCCATGGTGAAGGCGAGCTTCTCCGAGGGGATCAGCTCGCTCGCCGCGTCGACCAGCTGGCGCACGGGGGTGATGCCGAGGGTGCCGATGATGCGGCTGGCGGTGATCAGCGCCCCCACCCAGTGGGAGATGTCGATGACGTCGTGCACCGAGCAGCCGGGGAAGAAGTACTTGTTGCCGCCGGAGAAGCCGACCACCTCGTGGGGGAAGACGGGGCCGACGACGAGGTTGACGTCCGACTCGACGCAGAGCTTGTTAATCTGCACGGTCATCGGGACGTCGGTGAGCAGGCCGCCGGTCAGCTCGGCGATCTGCTCGGCGGGGATGACACCGAGGTCCGCGATCTCGGAGGGGTCGTCCCAGGCGTGGTTGACGACGGTCCACCCCGGATAGGTGGCCGCCGCGCCGCGCTCGGCGGAGCCGAGGAGCTGGTCGATCGCCGGCTCGCTCATCGCGGCGTGGGTGCCGAGCGCGATGAGGACGGTGACGGAGGCGGCGCGGCCAGCGAGCGCCGCGTGGATCGCGGGCAGCACCTTCGGCAGCGGGACGGAGCGGGTGCCGTCGGGGATGATCAGGCAGACACTCTTGCCGTCGAGATCGGCGGCGGCGAGCTGCTCGGTGACGAAGCCGCGGATCTGCTCGTCGGTGAGGATCCCGCCCGGGCCGCCGAGGAGAGCGGCGCGTTCGGCGAGACCGTCGGGGATGGGCTGGATCGTGGGCAGCTGCGTCGCCGTCGTCTCGCTCATGGAGCCATGATGCGCGCTCTGACCGGGGGCGACAAGGAGGGCCAGGCTGTTGCCACGGGGCCGATCGGGCCCGCAGTGGCCGGGCGCTACAGTGACTCGGTGACCTATCCCGACACCGTGCCGTCGATCGCGCTGAGCCGACTCGCTCCCCGCGGGGCGGACCGCGACCGCCTCCTCTCCTTCCTCACCTCGAACGTCTTCCCGTTCCACGTGACATCGCAACGCACGGCCGAGGAGGTCGCCGCGTCGATCGACGAGGGAGCCTTCGAGAACGACGAGACGAGGAGCTTCTGGCTCGACCATGCCGATCTGGGCACGATCGGCCTGGTGCGCCTCGAGGACCTCGAGGACCCCACCCCCCTGCTCGACCTCCGCCTGGCCGAGGAGTTCCGCGGACGGGGGCTGGGCGCCGAGGCGCTCCGCGAGGTCACGCGCCACGTGTTCGCGCACTTCGAGGAGGTGACGCGCTTCGAAGGCCAGACCCGGGAGGACAACATCGCGATGCGCCGCACCTTCGTGCGCTGCGGCTGGGTGAAGGAGGCCCACTACCGCGAGTCCTGGCCCGTCGAGGGCGGGGCACCGCTGGCGTCCGTCGCCTACGCGATCCTGCGTCGCGATTGGGAGAGCGGCACGACGACCCCGGTGCCCTGGAACGAGATGGGGCTCTGAACCGTCTGGCTCGGGGCCACGACCGGCAGGATCTGCGCCTGCGCGACTCCGCCGCCTACGGCAACGGCGTCGTGAAGCTGGTCTGCGACGTGGTGCGCTGAACTCCCTCCGAGAGCTCGGCCGGCCTGCCCCGTTTTCCCCGTGCCGCGACCGCCTCGTGGTGGACACGCTGACCACGGTGTTCCCCTTCGGCAGCGCGCCGTTCGTCCGACTGCGCGAGCAGTTCTGGCTCGACGTGTTCGCCGTCATCGCGGAGCGTCTCGGACTGGAGCAACAGGTCGCGACGGAGCACTACCGGAGCGACGGCTGACCTTCGGCTCAGCCGATCCGCGCCGGCCACCGGTCCGCGCGCCACGCATCCCAGTCGGTGAAGCCCTCCGGTGGGTCCGGGATCGGCTCGCTGCCGTCGACCTCCTCCGGGGTGGGCCGCTGGAAGACCTCCGCCCAGGAGGCCAGCTCCGCGTCGGAGATCGGCCAGGTGGTGTGCGGCTCCTCGGCGAGGCGCCGGTCTAGGCGGCGTCGCTGCTCGTCGACGTCCACGTCGCAGAAGAGCATCACGACCTCGGCGCCGCGGTCAGCCGCGGCCTGTCGGAGGCTGAAGCGCTCGTCGTTGCCCCAGAGCCCGAAGTCGAGGACGACGCTCACCCCGAGTTCGAGGGCGCGCAGCGCGATCCCCACGAGCCGTCCCTCGATGACGTCCGAGGCCTGCTCGGGGTTCTCGGCCCCGTAGAGCGCCTTCATCCACTCGTCCTTCGTGAGCCGCAGCGCACCGTGCTCGGCCTCGATCCGGCGGGCGGCGGTGGTCTCGCCGGTGCCGGGCAGACCGACGGTGAGGAACAGGGTCGGGGGCATCTCTCAGGCCTCCTCATCCAGGGGTCGTGCGGCGAGCGCGGAGGCGGCGCGCACGGGGAATGACAGGATGCCGCCCGAGTCCGCAAGTTCCCCTGTGCGCGCGGCGAAGACCTCCCGGATGCGCGCGCGGACCTGCGGCGTCTGCGCGCGGACGACTGCTCCCGGGGTGGCGATCCCCGCCTCGAGCCCGGCCCACAGGTCCTCGGGACGGATCCGCCAGTCCCAGTGCAGGTCGCAGGCGCCCCGGACCTCGAACCGGGCCTCGCTGGCGAGGCCTGCGAGACCGTCGGCGCTGCGGTCGAAGTCCTCGTCGACCGGGAGCCGCTCCGGGGCCGGGAGCACGGCGCCGGCCTCGTCGAACACCTCACCGAGCATCGCGCTCCAGCTCGCGCCGCCGGCGTGCCAGATCGTCATCGCGAGGCGTCCGCCGGGGCGCAGCACGCGGCGCAGCTCGGCGAGCGCGGCGCGGGGGCGGCCGACGTGGTTGATCACGAAGTTCGCCGCGATCGCACTCGCTCTCGCATCGGGGAGCGGCAGATCGGGCAGTTCGGCGCGGAGCACCTGGCCGTACAGGCGCGCTCGGGCGGCCTCGACCATGGACTCGTCGGCGTCCAGCGCCGTCACCGTCCGCCCCGCGCGCTCCGCCCGCGCGGCGAGGCGGCCCGTCCCGCAGCCGACGTCGAGCAGCGGCCCCTCCGGCAGCTCGGCGAGGAGCGGGGCGGCGGCGCCGTCGCAGAGGGTCGCGAAGGAGCGATCGTAGGCCTCGGCGGTGGCGGTCCAGTCCCTCATGCCCCCAGTGAACCGCACTCCCACGGAACCTGACTTGCATCCATTGATGCATGCATTAGAGTGGCGGCCATGCGCTCTCCCACCCTCCCCTGGCTCGACGACCGCGAGAACCGCCCGATCGCGACGCAGATCGCCGCCGCGACTGCACGGCAGATCGCCGAGGCCGCGATCGAGCCGGGCACCCTGCTGCGCGAGGTCGAGCTCGCCGCCGAGCACGGCGCGAGCCGCACCCCGGCCCGCGAGGCGTTGCTGCAGCTGGAGACCTGGGGGCTCGTGCGCCTCCTGCCGAAGAAGGGCGCCCTGGTCACCACGCCGACGGCGCGCGAGCGGGAGGAGCTGCTCTCGGTGCGCGCGATGCTCGAGGGCCACGCCGTCTCCCGGATCGCGCCCGACGAGACCCGTCGCACCTCCCTCGTCGAGGCGCTCGCGCCGGTGCTCACGGCGCAGAAGGCGGCGACCGATCGTCCCGCGGACTTCGCCGTCCACGACTACGCCTTCCACCTCACCCTCGCCTCCCACGATGGCAACCGTGTGGTCGAGGAGGTGCTGCGCGCGCTCGGACCGCGACTGTTCCGCCTCACGCATCTGGCCGTCCTCTCCCCCGCCGCGGACGTGCCCGCACTGCACCGCGAGCACGTGGAGCTCACCGATGCGGTGGCGCGCGGGGACGTCGCCGGCTTCCGGGAGATGATCGAGGGTCACCTGCGCACCGGCCACGATGCCTACTCGGTGGTGTCCGAGTGATGCACGCGCGGATCCCGGCCTGGCTCGCCGTCGCCCCGACGGGCTTCCTCCTCGCCTGGGGCGGCAATCACTTCACGCCGCTTCTGCACGTGTACGAGACCGTCGGCGGCTATGCGCCCTGGCAGGCGAACCTGCTGCTGGGGATGTACGTCGCCGGTCTCGTCCCAGGGATGCTGCTGGCCGCGGGGCTCTCGGACCATCACGGCCGTCGGCCGATCGCGATCGCTGGCCTGCTCGCCGGGGCGCTCGGCAGCGTGGTGCTCGCGGCGAGCATGTCGAGCTTCGTGCTGCTGTGCGCCGGCCGCGTCCTCGCCGGGATCGGCGTGGGTGTCGGCATGTCGGTCTGCTCGACCTGGATCAAGGAGCTCTCCTCCGCCCCGCACGACCCAAGCGCGACGCCGACCGCCGGGGCGCGACGCTCCTCGATGATCCTCACCCTCGGCTTCGCGCTCGGCGCGGGCGTGACGGGCTCGCTCGCCCAGTGGGCGCCGCTGCCGGGGCAGCTGCCCTTCCTCGTCCATCTCGGGCTGTGCCTGCTGGCCGGGATCGCGCTGCTCGCGGCGCCGGAGAGCCTGCCGCGCGAGCTGCGGGCCCGCGGCGCACTGCGCGATGACCTGAGGGTCTCCTCGGTGAGGCATCCCGTCTTCGCGCGGATCGTGCTGCCGGCCGCGCCGTGGGTGTTCGCCGCCGCCGCTGTCGCCTACGCCATCCTGCCTGCGACGGTCGAGGCGCAGATCGGGGACTCCGCGACGATCTACGCGACGGGCCTGACGGTGCTCACCCTGGGCGTCGGCGCGATCGCCCAGGGCACCGTGGGGCTGATCGACCGCTTCACAAGCGGCCGCGCGCTGGTCGTGGGCCTGAGCGGCATGAGCGCGGGGATGATCCTCGCCGCCGTCGCCGCGGATCTGCGCCATCCCGTGCTGGTGGTGGGCGTCGCGGCACTGCTGGGTGCGTCCTACGGGGTGTGCGTGGTGGCGGGGCTGGTCATCGCCCAGTCCCTCGCCTCTCCGCGCGAGCTCGCCGGGATCACCGGCGTCTACTACTCCCTCGCCTATCTCGGTTTCCTGCTGCCGACGATCCTCGCGGCGCTCACCCCGGTGCTGCCATACACGGGCGGGCTCGCGATCGTGGCCGCGGTGTGCGTGCTGTGCCTGGCGGCGGTCGCCTGGGGTCTGCGCCGTCCGCTGCCGGCGCCGGCGAGCACCCCGCCCGCGCCGTTGCCCGAGGAGGAGCGGGTCGAGCCGGAGGTCGCGGCCGTCGCGGCATCCTGAGGCAGGCGGCGCAGGCAGCGGCTCCCCGGTACGGCCCCGGCCCTCCCCGGCGCGCGGCGCCGCGGCACGGACCCGTCGACACCAGCCCACATCCGACGTGGCCGGACACACGTACCCCGCGCCCCTTGCCGCCCCGTACCGTGTCAGAGGCACAAGAAGTGCCTGCGGCGCCCGCGCCGTCCCCTCCTCGTCCCCGGAGCCACCCTCGCGATGAGCACGTCCACGCAGCCGACGCCCACCGCTGCGACCTCGCGTCGCCGGCCCGGGCTCTCGGCGCGACATCTGCACTTCATCGCGCTCGGCTCCGCGATCGGCACGGGGCTGTTCTACGGCTCGGCCGGCGCGATCCAGGCCGCCGGCCCCTCCGTGCTGCTGGTGTACCTTCTCGGCGGCGCGGTCGTGTACTTCATGCTCCGCGCGCTCGGCGAGATGGCGGTGCGGCTGCCGATCCAGGGCTCCTTCGCCGAGTACACGCGCCGCTTCCTCGGCCCCTGGGCCGGGTACATCACCGGCTGGATGTTCGCCTTCGAGATGCTCATCGTGTGCCTCGCGGACCTCACCGCGATCGCGATCTACCTGCGCTTCTGGTTCCCGGACACCGCCCAGTGGATCTGGGTGGCGCTGACGCTGCTGATCGTCGGCGCCGCGAACCTCGCGAGCGTCCGCTGGTTCGGGGAGCTCGAGTTCGCCTTCACGATCGTGAAGGTCGGCGCGGTGATCGCGATGATCGCGGGTGGCGCCGCGATCCTCGCGTTCGGGCTTGGTGACCCTGCGACCCCGACGGGGCTGTCGAACCTCACAGCCGACGGCGGCTTCCTCCCGCACGGCCCCGGCGGGATGATCAGCGCGTTCATCCTGGTGCTCTTCGCCTTCGGCGGCACGGAGGTCATCGGCGTCGCCGGCACCGAGGCGGAGGACCCCGCCAAGGCCATCCCGAAGGCCGTGAACACGGTGCCGGTGCGGATCCTGCTGTTCTACGTCCTCGCGATCGGGGTGATCCTGCTGCTCACCCCGTGGCAGCAGATCACCGGCGAGGAGTCGCCGTTCGTGCAGATCTTCGACACCCTCGGCGTGAGCTGGGCGGCCGCCGCGCTGAACGTCGTGGTGATCACCGCCGCGCTCTCCGCGATCAACGCGGACCTCTTCGGTGCGGGCCGCGTCGTCGCCGGCATGGCGCGTCAGCGCCTGGCCCCGGCGGCCCTGTCCCGCACGGTGCGCGGCGTGCCGGCGGTGACCACGCTGGCGATGCTCGGCGTGCTCGTCGTCGGCGTGGTGCTGAACTGGGCGCTGCCGGATGAGGTGTTCACGATCGACGCCTCGCTCGCGACCTTCGCGACCGTCTTCGTGTGGCTGATGATCCTGCTCGCGCAGGTGGCCTCGCGCCGCGGCATGAGCCGCGAGGACCGGGACGCCCTCGAGTTCCCGGTCCCCTTCTGGCCCTACGGGCAGTTCTTCGCGATCGCGTTCATCCTGTTCACCCTCGGGATCATGGTGTGGATCCCGGAATACCACATGGCGCTCGCGGTGGGAGCGGGCTTCACCGTGCTGATGTCGCTGCTGTACGTGAGCCTGGTGCGCCGCCGAACCCGCTGACGTCCCGTCCCTCCCCCGAGCCCCCGCCCCTCCGGGCGCCCCGGATACGACGAGCCGCCCGGTCCCCCTCGGGGGCCGGGCGGCGTCGGTGCGTCGGCGGAGGGTCGCTCAGCGACGGGTCACTTGCGCAGCGCGAACCCGCCGGTCCAGCCGGTGATCTCGCGGGCGGCGAGGGTCATCTGCAGGAAGCCGACGGCCTCCATCTCGCGAGCCCGCTTGAGGGAGCCCGAGTCGATGCCCTGGACGCCACCGGCGGTGACCAGATCGATCAGGGCGGTCTTCGCGGCCTCGTCATCACCGGCGACCAGCACGACGGCGGGGACGTCGCCGCCCACCCGACCCGCGGCGAGCACGCCGGCGAACAGGGTGTTGAAGGCCTTGACGACCTTCGCGCCGGGGAGCTTCGCCTGCAGCTCGGCGGCGGCGGAGGAGTCGGCGGGGACGGTGAGGGAGTCGAAGGTGGCGAAGTCGACCGGGTTGGTGACGTCGACGACGACCTTTCCGTCGAGCTGCGCGCCGTAGGTGGCGACGAGCTCGTCGAAGGCGGTGACCGGGACGGCGAGAACCACGATGTCGCCGGTGATCGCGTCGCCGACGATGCTGGCGCTGCCGGAGACCTGCGCGGCGAGGGCGGCGGCCTTCTCCTGGTCACGGCCCAGGACCTGGACCTGTGCCCCGCCCTTCGCGGCGAGGGCGGCGACGGCGGAGCCGACGTTGCCGGATCCGATGACGGTGAGGGTGGTGCTCATGGGGGTTCTCCTGGAGGGTCGAGGCGGCGGGGCGATGATTTCGTTGCCCGTTCAACTACATCGTACCCACATAGTTGCCCGGGAAACAACCCCTAGGATGGCGGCATGCCCACCGACGATCCCGCCGCCCCCCGGGTCCCCCGGATGGATCCCGTGCACGCCCGCGCGTGGCGTGCCCTGGTGGCCGTCGGAGAACAGCTCCCCACCCGGCTCGACGCCCAGCTCACGAACGATGCCGGCATCATCAACGTCGAGTACGCGATCCTCGGCGCCCTCGTCTCCGCCCCCGGCTCGACGCTCCGCATGGGCGCCCTCGCCGAGCGGTCGCTGTTCTCCACGCCGCGCACATCCAAGGCCGTCACCCGGCTGCAGAAGCGCGGGCTCGTCGAGCGGATCAGCTGCGCCGGCGACGGCCGCGCCATCAACGTCCACCTCACCCGCGAAGGGCTGCGCACCTATCTCCGCGCCACGCCCCCGCACATCGAGCTCGCGCGCGACACGATCCTCGGGGAGCTCACGGACGAGGAGCTGACCACCCTCGCCGATCTCCTCGACCGGGTGATCCCCCGGCTCGGCACCGACTGAGAGACCGCGATGACCGAGCCGATGCACCCCGACCAGCTCGAGCTCTCCCCGGAGCTCGCCGCCCAGCTCGTCACGCAGCTGCTCCCCGGCACCGACCCCGCGACCATCCGCCTCCTGCCGAGCTCGGCGACGACGAGCACGGTGGTGCGGATCGGCGAGGACCTCGCCGCCCGCTTCCCGCTCCAGCCGACGGACCCGGACGCCGCCCGGTCGGCCCTCGCCTCCGAGCTCGAGGCGATGGGCGAGTTCGCGGCCGTCTCCCCGCTGCCCGCCCCGGAGCCGGTCGCGCTCGCGGAGCCGTCCGCCGCCTTCCCGATGCCCTGGTCGGTGCAGACCTGGATCCCGGGCGAGGTCGCAGACCCGCTGGCGATCGCGGGCTCAGATGCCGCGGCCGACGACCTCGCCGCCCTGCTCCTCGCGCTGCGGGCCGCCCCCACCCGGGGCCGACGCTTCCGGGGTCCCGGCCGCGGCGGCGAGCTCACGGCCCACGAGGACTGGGTGCGGGAGTGCCTGGAGCGCTCCCGCGACCTGCTGCCCGTCGGCCCCCTCGCCGACCGCTGGGAACGCTGGCGCGGACTCCCCCGACGCGCCCTGGACGTGATGAGCCACCGCGACCTCATCCCCGCGAACCTGCTGACCGCGGAAGGTCGCGTCGTCGGCGTGCTCGATGCCGGCGGGTACGGGCCCGCCGATCCGGCGCTCGACCTCGTCGGCGCCTGGCACCTGCTGGACGCGGCGCGGCGCGAGCAGCTGCGGAAGCGTCTGGGCTGTTCCGACCTCGAGTGGGAGCGCGGGGCGGCCTGGGCGTTCGTGCAGGCCATCGGCCTGGTCTGGTACTACGAGCGGACGAACTGGACGATGGCCGAGCTCGGCCGCTCGACGCTCGCGCGGCTGCTGGAGGACCCCGCGGTCGGCTGATCGCTGGCCCCACGGCGAGGCGTGGCTCGCCGAGCTCCGAACGCGCTTCGAGGGCTGAGCGGCCGCGGGCTCAGCGTCGGGCGGCGACCGCCCCGGGGCGCAGGTCCAGGCGGCGCAGCAACTGCGCGTTCAGCGCCACCACCACGGTCGAGGCGCTCATCAGCAGTGCGCCGACGCTCATGGGCATGACGAACCCGATCGGGGCGAGCACCCCGGCCGCGAGCGGGACGGAGATCAGGTTGTACCCGGCGGCCCACCAGAGGTTCTGTCGCATCTTCCGGTACGCGGCGCGGGACAGCTCGATCACCGACAGCACCGAGCGCGGGTCCGAGGAGGCGAGCACGACCCCGGCGGAGCCGATCGCGACGTCGGTGCCGGCGCCGACCGCGAGGCCGACGTCGGCCTGCGCGAGGGCGGGCGCGTCGTTCACGCCGTCGCCGACCATCGCGACCCGTCGGCCCTCGCGCTGCAGCGCCGCGACGCGCGCGGACTTGTCCTCGGGCCGCACCCCGGCGTAGATCCGGTCGATGCCGAGCTCGGCGCCGACCTGCTCGGCGACGTTCTGCGCGTCCCCGGTGATCATGACGACCTGGAGATCGCGGGCGTGGAGGGCGGCGATCGCCTCGCGGGACTCCTCGCGCACGGCGTCGGCGAGCCGCAGGGCGCCGACGGACTCGCCGCCCCGCAGCACGTGCAGCACGATCGCGCCCTCTTCCCGCCAGGCCGGGGCCTGCTCGAGCTCGGCGGCGCCGGCTTCCTCGAGCAGGCGCGGCCCGCCGACGCGGATCTCTTGCCCGTCCACCTGCGCGCTCACGCCGAGCGCGGGGGTGGAGGTGACCTCGGAGGCGGCGGGGACGGCGATCCCGTCGGCCGCGGCGCGGTCGCGGATCGCGCCGGCGAGGGGGTGCTCGCTCTCGGACTCGGCCGCGGCGGCCAGGCCCAGGAGGGTCTGCTCGTCGAGCTCGCTGCCGGGGGCGACGGCGATCGCGGAGAGCTCGGGCTCGCCGCGGGTGAGGGTGCCGGTCTTGTCGAACAGGACGGTGTCGACCGTGCGCATGCCCTCGAGGGCGAGGCGGTCGGTGACGAGCACGCCCGCGCGGGCCGCGCGCTCGGTCGCGAGCGAGACGACCAGCGGGATCGCGAGCCCCAGGGCATGGGGGCAGGCGATGACCAGGACGGTGACGGTGCGGATCACGGCCTCGTCGGGCATGCCCAGCAGCGTCCAGGCGAGCGCGGTGAGCACGGCGGCGCCGAGCGCGAACCAGAACAGCCAGGCGGCGGCGCGGTCCGCGATGCGCTGGGCGCGGGAGGAGGAGGACTGGGCGTCGGCGACGAGGCGCCGGATGCCGGCGAGCGCCGTACCCTCCCCCGTCGCGGTGACCTCGAGGCGCAGGCTCGAGTCGGTCGCGACGGTGCCGGCCACCACGCGGTCCCCGAGGGCGCGCACGACCGGCCGGGACTCGCCCGTGATCATCGACTCGTCGACCTCGGCGCGGCCCTCGACGACGGTGCCGTCGGCCGGGACGGACGCGCCGGGGCGCACCAGCACGAGATCGCCCTCGCGGAGGTCGGAGGGGGCGACGGTGACGATCTCGTCCCCGTCGATCCGCTCGGCCGCATCGGGCAGGAGCGCGGCGAGGGAGTCCAGCGCCGAGGACGTCTGCGCGAGGGAGCGCATCTCGATCCAGTGCCCGAGCAGCATGATCACGATCAGCAGCGCGAGCTCCCACCAGAACTCGAGCTCGTGGTGGAGCAGGCCCAGGGTTGCGCCCCAGGAGGACAGGAACGCGACGGTGATGCCGAGGCTGATCAGCAGCATCATCCCCGGGGTGCGGGAGCGGAGCTCGGAGAGCCCGCCGGTGAGGAACGGCTTCCCGCCCCACGCGTACATGACGGTGCCGAGGATCGGTGCGATCCAGCCGAGGCCCGGCACGTCCGGGATCGTGTAGCCGATCAGGTGCGCGAACATCGGCGAGAGGCCGACGACGGGGACCGCGAAGACCAGCATGATCCAGAACAGCCGACGGAACTGCGCGACGTGGTCGCCGTGCCCGCCATGCCCGCCATGCCCGGCGTGGCCGCCGTGTCCACCGTGCATGTCGTGGCCGCCGGGCTCGTGCTGGTGGTGGTCGTGGCTCGCCGCGTGATCGCCGTGCGGATCGCGGCCGTGGTGCGATTCGTGGCCGTCGTGACCGGCCCCTCCGTGCGCATGCGTCGTCTCCATGCGACGAGTCTATACCCCTAGGGGGTATTAATCCAGGGGTCCGAACCTTTCTGTCCCGGCCCCCGCACCAGGCTCCGCAGCTCCCGCCCTGCTCAGCCCGCGACCTCCGTCACCAGGGTGCTGAGCTGTTCGAGCCGGCCCCACTCGTCGTCGTCCGCCCCGGCGTAGACCAGCGAGAGCCGCCCGGCGTAGCCCGCCTCCTGGAGGACGCTCAGAGAGCGCGTGAAGTCCTCGGCGTCGAGCGACCCGTCGGCGTTCTCCCGCGCCTTGACCTGCGAGCATTCCGCGATGCCGGCGACCTGGGCGATCTGCTCGTACTTGTCGGCGCCGGTCCAGTTGCCGGTGTCGACGAGCAGTCCCACCTCGCCCTCGCACAGCTCGAGCAGGCGGCGGGTGGTGGCCGCGTCGATCAGCAGCGCCTTCCAGTTCTCGGTGACGATGCGGAGGTCGGGATGCTCGGCGGCGAGAGCGCGCAGCCCGCTCGCGCTCCGGACGAGGACCTCCTCGCTCGGCGCCCGGTCCCCCGCGGGCACGCGGACCCGGGAGATGCGGAGCTGTTCGGCGACGTCGAGCCACCCGGAGAGCCAGCGCTGATGCTCGGCGCCGTGCTCGGGGTGGGTCATGTCCCCGTCGTCGACGAGGAGGACCTCGAGATCCACACCCGCCTCGTCGAAGGCGGCGCGGAGCTCGGCCAGGTAGGGCGACTCGGTAGTGGGGAGGTAGAAGTGGCACAGCTGGGCGCTGGCGAACCCGTGCGCGGCGAGCTGCGCGGGGAGTTCGAGCAGGGGCAGTCCCGTCGTGGAGCGGTTCTCGGGCATCCCGCCCGAGGGCATGCTCCCGGGGGCGACGAACCGGCCCAGGGTGCGGAACAGGGACCAGGTGTGCAGGGCCTTCGTGGGGTCGAGGGCAGTGGTCATGGGGCGTCTCCCGGACGTCAGGGCGACGGCCGCGGCGGCCCGTCGCACGTGTGTACGACGGTACACGCGACAGTGCGCCGCGTCACTCGCCGCCCGACGGTGCAGAGGTGGTGAAGGCCCTGGCGGATGCGCGGCAGTTCCTGCAGGGTGAGCCCTCGAGGGGAAGGAGCGCCCCATGCGCCCGAGACGGAGTCGTCGACTGGACCTGCAGGATCTCCCGCGCGCGCTGGCGGCGGCGCTCGAGGGGGCGCTGCGCGGCGAGGAGGTGCTGCTCGCGCGCGGCGCCGTGGTGCTGGGAACCCTTTCCATCGCGCCCGTGCGGCATGTCGGCGGCGCGCTGGAAGGTGCCCTGATCAACCCGGACCGCGCGGAGCCGGAGCCTGCTCCGATCCCCTCGGGAGCCCTCGTGGTCGCGACCGCCATGGAGCTCTCCGCCGGGGCGCGGAGCCGCCTCGCCGAGGAGTTCGGGGAGGGCTTCGTGGTGCTCGACCTGCACGAGGCGCCGCCGACGGCCGACGTGCTGCTGGTCCCGCCGATCAGCCCACAGCTGCTCGCGGCGTTGAAATCCCAATTCCCCCGCGCCCGGATGCTGATCGCCGAGATCGAGGACGAGGACCTCGGGGTGCACTACGCCGGTCCGGTCACCCGGATGCTGGAGGCGGGTGCCGCGGGCTACCTGCCCGCCGGTCCGCTTCCGGACGTCGCCCGTTCGGTGCGGGAGCACCTGGACCGGCAGACCGCTCCGGCGCTCGGCCCCGGGGGGACGGGGCGCGGTGATCGCCCGGGCGGCGCGCTCCCCCCGGCCTCCCGCTGAGCCCGACGCCGCGGCACCCGATGCGCACGTCCCGGCGTCGCGGGAGGCGCCGCCCCGCACGCGGACTCCCCGCCGCGGGGCCGATGGTCCCGTGCACGGGGATACCGGTGAGGGGTACGGTGGGCGCGGTCTCGTCGTCCCCCCGGAGGAAAACCCCATGCCGCTGATCCTGCCGCGCCGCGCCCTGCTCGTCACCACGAGCCTGACCGCACTCGCCCTGGCAGGCTGCTCCTCCCCGTCGACGGTCGGCACCGAGCCGACCGACGACGCCGCCTCGGCCCTCCTCGCCCGCCACGATCTGCCGACCACCGACGCCCGCGCCGTGATCGATGCGCTCGAAGCGCTGCCGCTCGAGGAGAAGCCCTCGGGGCTGCTCGCCTCCATCGGCACCGAGGAGCTGACCCTGGCCGAGGAGGACGGTCGCGAGGCCACGCTGCCGCTCCCTGCCGAGCAGGTGTATCTCGCCGTCGCGCCCTACGTGGAGTCCACCCATGAGTGCTTCCTGCACTCCCTGACCACCTGCACCGGCGAGCTCGCGGGGCAGGAGGTGCAGGTGCGGGTCTCCGACGGCGGCGCCCGGCCGCTGATCGACGAGGCGCGGACCACCGCCGCGAACGGCTTCCTCGGCCTATGGCTGCCCCGCGACCGGACCCTCACCCTCACTCTCGGCACCGAGGCCGGGGAGGTCTCGGCCACCCATCGCACCCTCGCCTCCGCCGCGACCTGCCTGACCACGATGCAGCTGCCCGGCTGATCGACCACGCGGGAGCGGGCCCGGCCGCCGTGCCGCTCGACGCCCGTCGGCCCCGTGGTCTCCCGCCGTGGAAACCCCTGGCCACCACGTGGGAACGGGCGTAGTCTCCGCCGCGGCGGACCCCGCTCGCGATGCCGCGACGCCGCCTCCCCCGAGGAGTGATCAGGATGCAGTACGCCCAGCTCGGCCGCACCGGCGCCACCGTCTCCCGTCTGGTGCTCGGCACGATGAACTTCGGCCCGCACACCACGGAGGAGGACTCCTTCTCGATCATGGACCGCGCCGTCGACGAGGGCGTGACCTTCTTCGACACCGCCAACGTCTACGGTGGTAAGGAGCATCGGGGGCACACCGAGGAGATCGTCGGCCGCTGGCTCGCCCGCTCCGGGCGCCGCGACGAGATCGTGCTCGCCACCAAGGTGTACGGCGAGATGGGGCCGGGGAAGAACGACCGCGGCCTGTCGGCGCTGAACATCCGCCGTGCGGTGGACGCGTCCCTGCGCCGCCTGCAGACGGACCACATCGACCTCTACCAGATGCACCACGTGGACCGCTCGACCCCGTGGGAGGAGATCTGGCAGGCGATGGACCTGCTGGTCGCGCAGGGGAAGATCAGCTACGTCGGCTCCTCGAACTTCGCCGGCTGGCACCTCGCCCAGGCGAACGAGGCCGCCGCCCGCCGCGGATCCCTGGGCCTGGTCTCCGAGCAGTCCCTGTACAACCTGCTGTCGCGATCCATCGAGCTCGAGGTGCTGCCCGCCGCGCAGCACTACGGCCTCGGCGTGATCCCCTGGTCGCCGCTCGCGGGCGGCAAGCTCGGCGGTCGCCGCCCCGACGGGGTGCGTCGCAAGGACGCCGACCGCCGCCACGACGCCGCGGACCTCACCGAGCAGCTCGAGCGCTGGGAGACCTTCTGCGCGGACCGCGATCTCGCCCCCGGCCAGGTCGCCCTCGCCTGGCTGCTGCACCAGCCGGGCGTGCTCGGCCCGATCATCGGCCCCCGCACGATGGAGCAGCTCGACTCCGCGATCGGCGCCTTCGACATCGCGCTGACCGACGAGGACCTCGCCGCGCTCGACGAGATCTTTCCCGGCCCCGGCGGTCCCGCCCCGGAGGCCTACGCCTGGTGACCCGGGCTCAGCCGACCAGCAGGCAGAACGGGTGCCCCTCGGGGTCGCCCATCACGTAGAGCGGCTCGTCGGCGTCGGTCGTGCGGTCCAGCAGCAGACGTGCGCCGAGCTCCTCCGCGCGCCCCCGATGCCGCTCCAGCTCAGCGGCGTCGGAGACGCGGAAGTCCAGGTGCAGCTGCATGGGCACGTCCTCGCGGGGCCAGGTCGAGGGGCGCAGGTCGCGCTTGCCCTGGATCGCCAGGACCCGTCGCTCGCCCGCGTCCAGGAGCACGAGCCAGTCGGCGTCGTCGACCGCGGGCGGGGCCGGGGCTCATCGCCCGGCCGGTAGTGCAGGCCCAGCAGCTCGCGGTAGAACTCCGCGAGAGCCCGCGGATCCCGGGCGTCGATCGCGGTGTGCAGCAGTTCGGGAAACGTCATCGTGGCCTCCTCCCTCGCGGCGTACCCTCAGGCACGTCCGCCGCTTCATCGTGCCCATCCGGACCGGCGATGTCGAGATCCGCGGCGCGGCCTCGACCACTCGTCGAGGGCATCCGCCCCCGAACGCCCGACCCCACCGAGGAGCTCCCGATGAAGTACGTGATCCTGATCCATTCCAACCCCCAGCCCTGGGGCCATCCCACCCCGGACTACCTGCCGGAGGAGCAGGCCCGGCCCGCCGCCGAGCGGGAGGCCGACTCCCGGTCCTTCGACGCGGCGTTCGGCGAGGTCCTCGAGCGCGGCGAGCTCGTCCACGCCGAGGCGCTCGCCGCCCCCTCGGGCTCGCGGCTGTTCCGCTGGGAGGGCGACCGACGGATCGTCGTCGACGGCCCGTATGCCGAGGGCCGCGAGCACCTCGCCGGGTTCTTCATCGTCGACACCGAGACGCCCGAGAGGGCGGCGGAAATCGCCGGCCTGTTCGGCGCCCGGGGGGAGACGGTGGAGCTGCGACCGGTGATGAGCGAGGCTCCCGACGAGTCCTGATCCCGCCTCGGACCTGGAGGACGTGTGGCGCCGCGAGGCGCCGCACGACCTCGCCGCGCTGCTGCGCCGGCACGGGGATCTCGCGGACTGCGAGGACGCCGTGCAGCTGGCGCTGCTGGCCGCCGCCGAGCAGTGGCCGCGAGACGGCCTGCCCGACTCGCCCCGCGCCTGGCTGCGGGCGGTCGCCTCACGGCGCCTGATCGACGGGATCCGCGCGGACGTCGCGCGGCGCACCCGCGAGGAGCGGGCCGCCCGGCTCGAGGAGCCGCTGCGCGGGGACCGCGGTGCTCCGGCCGGGGACCCGGCCCGGTCGTCGGAGGACGGCGAGGATCTCCTCCCCCTGCTCCTGCTGTGCGCCCACCCCTCCCTGACTCCGGCCTCCCAGACGGCGCTGATGCTGCGGGCGGTCGGCGGGCTGCGCACCGCCGAGCTGGCGGCGTGCTTCTTCGTGCCGGAATCGACGATGGCGCAGCGGATCTCCCGGGCGAAGGCCCGCCTGCGCGCCGACGGGGCCCGGCTCCCCGCGCCCACCGGTGAGGATCTGCCCCTCCGCCTGCACGCCGTCCGACATGCCGTCTCCGCGCTCTACGCCCAGGACCACTCCCTGGCCGAGCGCGGACGGGGCACCGACCGGCTGCTCGGCGACGCCGCCGTCCGGGTGGCGCGCGCGATGCTCGCGGCTCGGCCGGCGGACCCCGAGAGCGCCGGTCTCCTGGCGCTGCTGCTGCTCACCCATGCCCGGGCTCCCGCTCGCCTGGATGCCGACGGGGAGATCGTGCCGCTCCTCATCCAGGACAGATCGCGGTGGGACCACGCCCTGGTGCGGGAGGGGATCTCCCTGGTGGAGCGGACCCTGCCCGTGGGCCCGGTGGGGCCGTTCCAGCTCCAGGCGGCGATCGCCGCGGTCCACGCCGAGGCGGCGACGAGCGACGCCACCGACTGGCCGCAGATCCTGGTGCTCTACCGCATGCTGGCGGATCTCGAGCCGACCCCGGCCGTGCTGCTGGGGCTCGCGGTGGCGACCGCCGAGGTGGAGGGTCCGCATGCGGGGCTGGACCTGCTCGCCATGCATCCGCCGCTCTCCCATCGCCATGAGGCGGTGACCGGGCACCTCCTCGCCCGGCTGGGGCGGGAGGAGGAGGCGCGGGCCGCCTTCCTGCGTGCCGCCGAGCGCACCCGGAGCCCGTCCGAGCAGCGCTATCTGCGCCGGCTGGCGTCGGCGGCAACGGTTCCCGAGCCGGACGACGCCCCTTGACCGTCTCCCGGCGCCGTCAGGGCAAGTGCAGCACCGTCACCCCCGGGCCGACCTCCCGCTCCACACCCTTCCACCGCACCACGGCGGAGACGTTCGCGGGCACGTCCACTTCGAGCTCGCGCCCCGCCGCGTCGTAGCGCACGCGCACGTCGCCGCGGATCGTGGGCACCGTGCCCTCCATCCACCGCAGCGGGCCGGGCCGCGGGGCGATCTCGAGCCGGGCCGCACCGGGGGCGACGATGCGCACGCCCAGCACCCAGCGGGCGAGGACGTTGACGGGCGCGGTGCCCCAGGCGTGGGAGTAGGTCATGTTGGGCTTGAGGGAGGGGTCCCAGGCCTCGGGCACGATCGTGGCGCCGAGGTCGGCGATCCCGTGCAGCCAGCCGCGCTCCCCGCGGGAGGTGAGCAGGGCGAGGGCCTCGTCGGCGCGGCCCAGGGAGAAGAGGGCGTCGAGCAGGAACTGGGCGCCGTAGATGCTCATCCGCATCCCGCCGGCGGCGAGGTGCTCGGCGAGCGCGTCGCGGTGCGCGGCGGGCGCCTGGCCGAGGGCGACGGGGATGGCGCTCGAATGCTGGGCGGCGTGCTCGACGGCGCTCCCGTCGGCGCGGAGCCCGTCGCGGAGCACCCCGTCGGCCCGCACCAGCAGGCGCTCCGTCGCCGCACGCATGCCTGCTGCCCGCTCCGCGTGGTGCGCGGCCTCGCGGGGCCGGCCGAGCGCCGTGCAGATCCGGCCGAGGGCGTCGTGGGCCGCGGCCTGGAAGGCGTTCAGGACCGTGCTGACCTCGGTGATCTCCACGTCGTCGCGGCAGGTCACGGGCCAGTCCACGAGCACGGCGTCCCAGCCGCTGGAGCTGCCGGGCTCGAGGTGCACGAGACCGTCCGCGCCGAGGGCGCGGTCGTAGCCGGCGGCGCGCCAGAGGTCGAGGTCGGTGCGCAGTTGGGCGTCATCGCCAGTGGCGAGATAGTCCTCCCAGGCCAGGAGGACGGGCATGAGGTGGTACTCGGCGGGCCAGGTGGGCCGACGGGTGAGGTACCGGGTGCTCGCGCGGGCCAGCGCGAAGCTGCGCTCGCACGCGTACTGCGAGAGCTGGTTGACGTAGGCGTCGCCCTCATAGGGCAGGCGCTCCCGCGCGGGGGTGTCGAGGTAGAGGTCCAGCGTGGTGGCCTCGATCGAGTAGCGGCACAGCTCGTGCACCCGGTCGAGGTCCGGATCCGAGGAGGCGAAGGACCCGGTGTGGGCGGTGCCGGAGGTGAGGAGGGTGGGGGTGACCTCGAGGTCCGAGACCGTGCCGGAGAGCAGGTGGAGATCGGCGTAGCGGAAGGCGCGGTAGCCCCAGTGCTCGACCTCCTGCTCCCCCGCGCGCAGCGTCCACGTCTCCTCGTACACGTTCCCGGTGGGCATCGCGGAGAGGACGCGGCCGTGCTCGTCCCGCTGTTCGCCGAGGTGGACGGCGATCCGGGCGCCGTCGCTCGCGCGGCAGCGGAGGCGCAGGCCGCCCACGATTTCCCGGCCCAGGTCGATCCGCCAGGTCGCGGCGGGGGCCGCGTCGGGGCCGACGGTCGCAGAGCCGACGGGGCCCGGTTCCGGCGGATCCGGTGCGCCGGCCGCGGGGCCGACGGGCTCCGGTCGGAGGGCCACGCCGCTCTCCTGGTGCAGGGAGACCGTGGCGGGGACGGGACGTCCGGGCAGCGGCGGTGCGGTGGCGGCCGGTGCCCAGCCGCCGTCGTCGAATCCGGGGAGGGTCCAGCCGGCCGGCTCCTCCCGCAGGTCCCAGTCCTCGGCGGGGGCGTGGTACCAGAAGCCGCCGATGCTGCGGGTGCCGGGCAGCAGGCGGTCGCCGGGGAGGGCGCGCCAGGTGTCCGGGCCAGTCGTGTGCTCGAGCCGGGTGCCGTCGGCGAGGACAACGACGAGGCGCACGGCGACCTGCCGCCCCTCCTGCGCCCAGGCGAGCACGGCGAGGGCGTTCGCGCCCGGGCGCAGCAGGTCCGCGACGTGATGAGTGTGGAGCGAGGGTCGGCCGTCGGCGCTGCGGGCGCTGCTGAACCCGGTGACCTGCCCGTTCACCCACATCTTGGCGACGTGCTGGCGTCCGCCGCGGGGCCCGGCGGCACCGGCCGGTCCGCCCTCCGGGGAGAGGCCGACGCTCTCGAGGAAGGCGGCGCAGATCGGGGTATCCGGCAGGGTGATCTCGCGGCGGAGCAGGGCCCAGTCCGGGTCGCCCGCGGCCCAGATCGGGCGCGCGAGCCAGCGGTCCGGGGCGGTGGTGAACAGGGCGGGCTCGGACCAGTCACCGGTCTCCGAGGTGGCGAGCCACACCCGCCACCAGTACGGGGTGGAGGGGGCGAGCGGCAGGTCCTCGACGAGCACGCCGGTCGAGTCCGGGGAATCGACGGTGCCCGAGTCCCACAGGATCTGCGCGCAGGCGGGGTCCTCGGAGATCTGCAGCCGGTAGGAACGCTGCCGTGCGTCCCCCAGCGGGGGCACGATCCAGGACAGCCGCAGCGCGGCGGGGTCGACGCCGGCGGCGCGCTCCTGCAGGTCCAGCAGCAGGCCCGTCGGGCGCTGGTCGGGGTCCATCGGTGCGGCTCCTTCGCTGACCACGGGACGATCGGGCCAGGCTACCGGCGGGTGGTTCGGGGCGGTGGGCCGGCGACCGTCTCGGCGACGCCACGGGCCGCCCTCGCACCCTCTGTGGCGTGCCTCACTCGAGTCGTGCGGGGAAGGCACCTCTCCTTGTGCCCTGGCCTCCCCCGTCGGACCCCCAGCCCGCACCACCCAGCACCCCGAGGACGCCGCCATGGACACGTCTCCGCACCTCTCCTCCGTACTCAGCGCCTGGTCCACCCTGCTCGGGGACCACCCCCGGATCGACCCCGCGCCTCCGGGTCGCGACCTCTGGCCGGTCACCGCGGCGGACGGCCGACGGTACGTGCTCAAGCGGCTGGGTCCCTGGCGGAACCTGCCGGTGGCCGACCAGGCCCGGGCGCTCGCCCATCTCTCCCGCCTCGGCGTGCGGGTCGCGGAGTTCCTGGTCACCGAGGAGGCAGGCATGTTCGCCGGGGCGCCGGAGGACAGCTTCGTGCTGATGCCGCACCTCCCGCATGACGACATCGCCCCGGAACGGTCGCTGCCGGTCGAGGAGCTCGTCGGCCGCTCCGTCGCCGCGCTGCACCGGGGTCTCGCCGCCTACCCCTGGGACGCACACTCGTACCGCGAGAGCATCACCGAGGG
Source organism: Brachybacterium sp. J153 (assembly GCF_036311905.1). NCBI lineage: Bacteria > Bacillati > Actinomycetota > Actinomycetes > Micrococcales > Dermabacteraceae > Brachybacterium > Brachybacterium sp. J153. Next base: position 84,255 of record NZ_JAZDCH010000017.1, read on the forward strand.
CCTCGCGGAGCTGAACGTCCCCGACGACGTCCGGGAAGGGTTCGACGCCCGGCGCGACGAGGTCCTCGCCCGGATCGCGCCGCTGTCGCTCCAGCTGGTGCACGGCGACCTCACGCCCGACAACGTCCTGGTCTGGGCGGCCGACGGGGCGGTCTCGTTCATCGACCTCGACCACCTGCCGCGGGCACCCCGGGTCTGGGACCTCGCCAAGTACGTCAGCCGCCGTCTGCGCCGCCTGCCCCTGCCCTCTGCCCTGCAGAACGTGGAGCGGTTCGTGGCCGGCTACCACCGCACCGCGCCGCTCGCCGCGGAGGAGGTCGACGCCCTGCCCGCGATGATCCTCGCGATGAACCTGCTCGAGGCCTCATGGACCGCGCGCATCCTCTCCGGGCTGCTCGAGCGGCGGCTGCTGCCCGAGCAGCGGGCCGAGCTCGAGCCGACGCTGGCCGCGCTGCGCCGTCAGCTCGCTGGCGAGGCGCGTCTCGTCACGGCGATTGCCGCGGCCACGACGGCGTGACCATCGCGCGTCGGCACGGTGGAGCATGTGTCAGCATCGCCACCAGTACAGCTTTTCCTGTACTCTCAAGGGGTGCTCGACACCGTCTCCCTCAGCCACACCGCCTCCCTCGCACGGTTTGGCCATGCGTTGTCCGATGAGACCCGCGCCCGGATCCTCGTGGCCCTGCGGGAGGCTCCGGCGCTGCCCTCCGACCTCTCGGACGCTCTCGGTGTCTCCCGGCAGAAGCTCTCGAACCACCTCGCCTGCCTGCGTGGCTGCGGCCTGGTCACCGCGGAGAGACGGGGTCGCACCACTCTCTATCGGCTGAGCGATTCGGCGCTGGCTGCGGCGCTCGGCGACCTGCTCCAGCTCACCCTCGTGGTCGACCCCGACTGCTGCAGCGGGGAGGGGTGCACGTGTCGCTGAGCCCCGTCCTCGCCCCGCACCGTCGTCGTGTCCTCCAGCGCCGGATCCGGTGGATCGTCGGCGCGACCATCACCTACAACGTGCTCGAGGCGATCATCGCGCTGGCCGCCGGTCGGGCCGCGTCCTCCACAGCCCTGATCGGGTTCGGGCTCGACTCGCTGGTCGAGGTGCTCTCCGCGGCGGCCGTCGCCTGGCAGTTCGCCGCGCCCGATCCGCATCGACGAGAGCGGGTGGCGCTGAAGGTGATCGCCGTGTCCTTCTTCGGGCTCGCCGCCTTCGTCACCGTCGACGCTCTGCGCGCGCTGCTCGGCGGGGAGTCGGCGGACCACTCCCCCGTGGGCATCGCGCTCGCCGCGGTCAGCGTAGTGCTCATGCCGGCCTTTTCCTGGTTCGAGCGCCGCACCGGGCGGGAGCTCGGCTCGGCGAGCGCCATCGCCGATTCGAAGCAGACCCTGATCTGCTCCTATCTCTCGGCGGCTGTGCTCCTGGGTCTGCTCGCGAATAGCCTGCTGGGCTGGGCATGGGCCGACTCGGTCGCGGCCCTGGTCATCGCCGTCTTCGCGGTGCGCGAAGGACTCGAGGCCTGGCGGGGCGAGGCCTGCGCCCAGCCCGTCTCCGCCCTGGTGGGCGACCGCGAGGTCGACCACGACTGCTGCTGAGGTTCCGCGGTACCTCGCCGTCGCAACCCGGCCCGGTCCCGCCCTCGCGACGTCCTCGAAGACGGAGGATTCGGACACAGCCGGCCCGGTCCCGCCCTCGCGACGTCCTCGAAGACGGAGGATTCGGACACAGTCCGCACTTCCCGACACAGACAGCCCCATATCCGGAGACGTCACCTGCCACGGAGAAGATTTCACCCTGGCGAATCTATGCCATTCGGCCACCTGAAGTGACCAGCAAGGTGAACAAGCGTCCGCCCCGACTCGCCAATATACAGCGAGATCTCCGCGTGCTTTCGTGAAGAGTCATCTTCATAGTCAATATCTACGAACTGACGCGTTTCTCTCCCTGAGAGCCAGCACTGAACAGACAGATGGAATCCGCTGTCGCGCACATCAAATTCAATAAGATCGGGATTCACATAGACTTCCGCTCCCGCCCGGACACAGTTCTTCGCATCGTCCAGCGTGAGGCCAGAGTCCTTCAGGCGAAGCAATTCACTATCGGGATGACGAAGAAACTCGAACCCCTCGCCGCTCAAAGAGCCTCTAGGGATCGCGCAGTGAGCAGATCCTAGTGGCCGAGCCTGTTCAAAGCGCTCGACCGCGACGGCAAATGTCTCTGACCGTTCCCGGGCACGTCGAGTTCGTTTACTCGCCATCCTGCCTCCATCGGTTCTCTATTAGGTAATCATCCCCGGCTGCCCTCGGGTGCTCCAGAGTAGACTTCGAGGTCCCTCGCGCTCGGGACTCTCCGGTCCAGAATGCTTCATAGCAATGAGCAACTCATTCAGATCTTTCAGAAAGTTCGTCAACTTCAAAAAGAACTCGGCCCATCGGAATACTGATACCGATGTACGCGTCATCCTCGTCCGAGCCCTCGTGATACACATACGCCTCATGTGAAGCCAGTTGGCGAGGGGCGAACTGATCAGTGATCATTGCGAGAGTCCGCGATAACAGTGATTCGAGGTCTCCCTCGAGCGCGACCTCGTCAGTTGCTGTACCACTGGCACTGAAAGTAGCGTGAATCGCCACCCCCAGCGCACCGTCGTTTGCCTTATCGAGGTCACCATCAGAGCCCACGAAATCATCCTCCACCCAGTCTTGTTCGCTCACGATGAGGCGCGCCTCATATGCGGCGTTCTCAATCCTCTCGAGAGCCACCGCTGCACATTCGATGTCAGCGGGGTCGGATAATTCCTTGAGGGCCCCTTGCAGGACCCCGACCCGATCATTGATGAAGATCAACTCTGCCATCAGGTCGTTAATAGCCACGTCGTCTCCAGGATCGTTTCTCCTCAGGCTGATGCCGGGCACTCCGCGAGCGGTATTCGCGCCCACTCGCAGCCCCGTCGCTGCTCCACCCCTCCGACGCCGGAGATTGAGCACATCATGCGGCCGACGGTCAGCTACCGCTCAGAAACACCGGTCACGGAAAGATCACGATCCCCCTGACTCCCCTCCCGAAGGACAGCACCGGACGGCAATCGACTCCGCGGTCGGCTCCACCACCTGACCATCGCGCACGGGGGTTCCACCCGTCGGACCCCGCGTCTACGCTCGCCGTGAGCGCCCGGCACCGAGCCGGCGCCGATGCCGAGGAGGACGTCCGCCATGCCCGCAGCACTGCACCCGTACCTCAACTTCGACGGCAACGCCCGCGAGGCGTTCGAGTTCTACGGTGAGGCCCTCGGGGCCACGCCCCAGTTCGCCACCTTCGGCGAGTTCCAGGCCGTCCCGGCCGATGATCCCGCGGCGGACAAGATCATGCACGGCTCCCTCGAGGTGACCGATCTGATCCGCCTGTACGTCTCGGACGTCGTGGAGGGCATGGGCGAGCACAAGCCCGGCACCAACGTCACCCTCTCCCTCATGGGCGACGACGAGGCGGTGCTGCGCAGCGCCTACGAGAAGCTCTCCGTCGGCGGCGAGATCACCATGCCGCTCGAGAAGCAGATGTGGGGCGATACGTACGGCTCCTTCACCGACCGTTTCGGGATCGTGTGGCAGGTCAACATCTCCGGCGCCGAGAGCTGACCCTGTGACCGACCGGCCCGATCGCGACGCGCTCTCGGAGCTGCTGGCGCAGGAGCGTCAGCGCACGCAGGAGCGCGTCGCGTCGCTGCGACGGGACTACCGCTCGATCGTCGACGGCATGGAGCTGACCTCGACGGACGACGAGCACGATCCTGAGGGGGTGACCACCGCCGTGGAGCGCTCCCGGCTGGAGGCCCTGCTGGACGCGGCCGAGCGGCACCTGCTGGAGCTCGACGCCGCCGACAAGCGCCTGGCGGACGGCACCTACGGTCGGTGCGTCTCCTGCGGCACCGAGATCCCGCTGGCTCGGCTGCGGATCCGTCCGGCCGCGTCGACCTGCGTGGACTGCGCGGGGTGAGCCGCTCGGCGGCTTCGCCCGGGGATATCGGCTTGGCCCCTTCGGCGTGGGCGCCGACGGCCAACTCCCGGACCCACGCCGCCCGCGTCGCCCGTCAGGAGGCCGGCACCAGCACCTTCTTCCTCGCGTCCGCCCCGGAGCTCGCGAGCGGGTTCGTCGGCTCCGCCGAGATCCGCTGGGACGGGAACGCGACCCGGATGTGCCGCTGGCTGACCGAGCAGCTCCCCTCACGTACCCGCGCGCACCATTGCGCGCTGTGCTTCCACTCCTGGAAGCACAGCGCGCAAAGCCGTGGCCGGGGGGCGGGGGCCGCGGTCCGGACGGGGCCTCGGTCAGCCCAGGCGGGGGTGGCCCGTCAGCCGTTCCGCCGCACGGGCCGCGTGAGCTGGGCGGGCGCGGCGGCGCGGCGGGTGGATCCGGTCTCGCGCACCCGCTCGAGCGCCTCGCGCAGATAGGGCAGGGCGAGCTCGACCCGGCCATGGCCGGCGGCCTGCAGCAGCTCCTCGCCGATCAGCCGGGCACGGTGCACCCCCGCCGCCCGGGTGTCCAGGCCCAGGCGGTCGGCGACGTCGCCGGCGGCGCTCGGACCCTCGTCCTCGAGCATCGCCTGGAGGTAGTCCATGCGCCGCCCGGTGACGTCCCGGAGGGCGGGGCCGTGGACGTTGACCACCATCGCGTCGACCGTGGCGGCGCGCGCGGCGTCGACGTCCTCGATCTCGATCGTGCTCGCCTCGCCCGCCCGGGCCCAGGCTTCCGCGCCGATCACCTGGATGAGGTACGGGTAGCCGTGGCTGATCTCGCCGGCCCGCACCGCGGCCTCGGGGGTGATGGTCCGGGAGGTGTCGGCGACGGTCTGCCGGATCACCTCGGCGGCGGTGCCGACGTCGACCGAGCTGATGTCGATCCGGTGGGCGCGGCGCAGGAAGGTGGTGCCCGGGTGGGCGAGCAGCTCGTCGACGCCGGTGCGGATCCCCGCGGCGAGGAAGCCCGCGCCGTGGCCCGACCCGATGAGGTCCTGCAGGTGCTGGGTGACCTCGCGCAGCTGGGCATGCTCCGCGGACTGCACCTCGTCGACACTCACCAGCAGTCCCCCGCCGGCCCGGGTGAGGAGGGCGGCGAGGCGCTCGAGGAGGCGGCCCAGCGGCACTTTCTCTCCGGCGTAGCGGTCGACGAACTCGACATCCGCCCCGGCGCGCACCCCGAAAGCCCCGCCCTCGGCGGAGGTGGCGCGCATCCTCTCCGCCTCCGGGTCGACCTCGCGCAGCAGGTCCACGGCGCCGCCCCGCAGCTCCTCGACCATCGAGGCCGAGGAGGTGTGGAGCACCAAGGTGCGCCAGCCGGCGCGTGCGGCCACCTCGCGCAGCTGCCCGAGCAGCACCGTCTTGCCGACGCCGCGCGCGCCGGCGATCAGCACGGACCGCTCGCCGGCGCCGCGCCGACCGGCGAGCGCGGCCGCGAAGTTCTCGACGGGGGTGCCCTGCAGGGCGAGGACGCGCGGGACGAGGCCGAAGCCGGGGGTGAAGGGGTTCCGCTCGGCACCGCCCGGGGCGGCGGGGCTCGACGGCCCGGTCTGCGGACGGTCTCCGCGGGAGCTGCGGGGCATCGGGCCTCCTGGGGCGGGATCGGGGCGGGTCGAGCCTATCGAGGCGGGCCGACGCTCGACCGGCTCCCGAGGGCCGACGCGCGGCGCTCTACGATCGGGGGATGACCGCCGACGCTCCCGCCGCCCCTCGCTCCGCCTACATCGACGCGACCGCCGGGATCGCCGGGGACATGCTTCTCGCGGCGCTCGTGGACGCGGGCGCTGATCTCGACGCCGTGCAGGGGGTGCTCGATGCGCTGGTCCCGGGCTCGGTGCGCTTCGTGCGCCGGAGGGTGGACCGCGGCGGGCAGAGCGCGACCAAGGTCGACGTGGAGGTGCTGGTCGAGGATCCTCCGCACCGCACCTGGTCCTCGATCCGGGCCCTGCTCGAGGGGGCCCGCGGCCGCGACGACGTTCCCGCCCGCACCATCGACCTGTCCCTCGCGGTGTTCGGGCGACTCGCCGACGCCGAGGGCGCGACCCACGGAGTCCCCGCCGGCGAGGTCCACTTCCACGAAGTGGGGGCGCTGGACTCGCTCGCGGACGTGATCGGGGCGTGCGAGGCCTGGCGGCAGCTGGGCATCGAGGGCGGGACCGGGAGCGTGCTCGCCGTCGGCAGCGGCCGGATCCGCGCCGCGCACGGCGACATCCCGGTGCCGGTGCCCGCGGTGGCGCGGCTCGCGCTCGGCTGGCCGACGGTCGCCGGCGAGATCCTCCCCGCCCGCGGCCACGGTCACTCCCACGCTCACGGGCACTCCCACGATCACGACCACGGGCACACGCACGCCGACGGGAGCGGTCACTCCCACGGTCATTCCCACGCTCACCCGCACGACCACGCGCACCCTCACGATCACGGCCACAGCCACGCGCACCCCGCCGTCGAGGTCCCCGCCTCGGACGCCGCAGTGGCCGCGCACGAGCACCCGGCGTCCGCCGAGGAGGCGACCCTTCCCGCGCACATGGCCGGCGGCCCGCACGAGCACGGCGGGCGGCGGGTCCCCGCGGGCGTCGCCCCCGGCATCGGCGAGCTCGCGACCCCCACGGGCGTGGCGCTGCTGCGCGGGCTCGCGGCCACCGCGGGCCCGCAGCCGGCGATGACCGTGCTCGCCCTCGGGGTGGGCGCGGGCACCAAGGACACCCCCGGTCGGCCGAACGTGGTGCGGGTCCTCGTCGGCACCGCCGGTGCGGCGAGACCCGTCGCCTCCTCGAGCCCCGCCGCGGTCTCGGGCTCCGTCGCCGCGGCGGACGCCCACGACACCCCCACCGCCGCCGTGCAGCTCGAGGCGAACGTCGACGACCTCGACCCGCGCCTGTGGCCTGGCGTGATCGAGGACCTGCTCGACGGCGGCGCGCTCGACGCCTGGCTGACCCCGATCGTCATGAAGCACGGCCGGCCCGCGGTCACGGTCCACGCCCTGGTCCGCGAGGAGGCGGTCGAGGCAGCATCGGTCCTGCTCATGGACCGCACCGGCAGCCTCGGCGTGCGCCGCCACCGCGTCGAGCGGACCATCCGCACCCGCTCCTTCGAGAGCGTCGAGGTCGACGGGCACCGGATCGCGGTGAAGGTCGCCCGCGACGCCGACGGGAAGATCGTGCGGCGCGAGCCCGAGTTCCGGGACGTCGCCGCCGCCGCAGCGGCAGCCGGGGTGAGCGAGCGCGAGATGCTGGCCCGCGCCCGCGCCGCCGCGGACGGCTGACCCGACTCGCCGTCGGACCTCGCCGATCCGCTGACGGGACGCGTCGCGCGGCCCATACTGGAGTGACGCGACGTCGCTGCGAGGAGGACCCCATGCCCGCCCTGTCCGAGGCGATCACCCTGGCCATCACGGAGGCCCGGAAGGCCCCCAACGGCCGTCACGCCGAGATCCTGATCCACGACGGCCCGCTGCGGCAGACCGTCATCGCGCTCCGCCAGGGCGTCTCCCTCGGCGAGCACAACTCCCCGCCCGCCGCCTCGATCCAGATGATCCGCGGGAAAGTGCGCATCACGGGCGAGGACCCGGTGGTGCTCGAGACGGGGCACGTCGAGGCCCTCACCCATCACCGTCACGGCGTGGAGGCGCTCGACGACTCCGTCTTCCTGCTGACCACGGTCACCTCGGTGCCGGGCACCGAGAGCCACGGCGGGCCCGGAACCCGCACCGGCGAGATGATGCCGGTGGCCGTCGACCACGTGGACGACTGACCACCGGCATCCCCGTCGGCCGGGCGTCGCGCGACCCCGCGCGAGCCGCCGCTCAGGCGGTCCCGGCCCGTGCTCCCCGCTGCCCCAGCCGCTGCCAGGTCTCGACCACGGTGTCCGGGTTCAGCGAGAGCGAGTCGATGCCCCGGTCCACGAGCCATTGGGCGAGGTCCGGATGGTCGCTCGGCCCCTGCCCGCAGATGCCGACGTACTTCCCGGCGGCGTGGCAGGCCTCGATCGCGCGCTGCAGCAGGAAGAGCACCGCGGGGTCCCGCTCGTCGAACCGCTCCGCGACCAGCGCCGAGTCGCGGTCCAGGCCCAGGGTCAGCTGCGTGAGGTCGTTCGAGCCGATGGAGAAGCCGTCGAAGTGCTCGAGGAACTCCTCGGCCCGCAGGGCGTTCGCGGGGATCTCGCACATCATCATGACCTCGAGCCCGTTCTCGCCGCGCACCAGGCCGTGGGAGGCGAGCAGGTCGATCACCGCCCGCCCCTCCTCCGGGGTGCGCACGAAGGGGATCATGAGCTTGACGTTCGCAAGCCCCATCACCTCGCGCACGTGGCGCAGCGCCTCGGCCTCCAGCGCGAAGCACGCCGCGAAGTCCTCGGAGACGTACCGGGAGGCGCCCCGGTAGCCGAGCATCGGGTTCTCCTCGCGCGGCTCGAACGCGTCCCCGCCCAGCAGGTTCGCGTACTCGTTGGACTTGAAGTCGCTCATCCGCACGATCACCGGCTCGGGGGCGAAGGCCGCCGCGATCATCGAGACGCCCTCGGCGAGGCGGCGCACGAAGAACTCCCGCGGCCCGGGGTAGGCGGCGATCCGCTCGCGCACCCGCTCGGCGAGCTCGGGCCGATCCCGATCGAGCCGGTCGAGCTCGAGGAGGGCGCGGGGGTGGATGCCGATCTGCCGGTTCACCAGGAACTCGAGCCGCGCGAGGCCCACGCCCTGATGCGGCAGCCGGGAGAAGGAGAAAGCCTGCTCCGGATTGCCGACGTTCATCATGATCCGGGTGGGGATCTCGGGCATCGCGTCGACCTGCGCGGTGGTGACGGTGACCGGCAGCCTCCCGGTGTAGACGTAGCCGGTGTCGCCCTCGGCGGCGGAGACGGTGACCTCCTCGCCGTCGCGCAGGGTGCCCGTCGCGCTCCCGGTCCCGACGACGGCGGGGATCCCCAGCTCGCGGGCGATGATCGCCGCGTGGCAGGTGCGTCCCCCGCGGTCGGTGACGATCGCGGCGGCCCGCTTCATGATCGGCTCCCAGTCGGGGTCGGTCATGTCCGCGACCAGCACCTCGCCGGGCCGGAAATCGTGCATCTGCTCGAGGGAGGCCAGCACGCGCACCGGTCCCGCGCCGATCCGGGCCCCGATCGCGCGGCCCTCCGCGCGCACCTCACCCCGTTCCTCGAGCCGGTGCTTCTCCACGGTGGATCCGGCGCGGGACTGCACCGTCTCGGGGCGCGCCTGCAGGATGTACAGCCCGCCATCCGCGCCGTCCAGGCCCCACTCGACGTCCATCGGCCGGCCGTAGTGCTCCTCGATGATCAGCGCCTGCCGGGCGAGGTCCAAGACCTGCTCGTCGGTGAGCGAGAACCGCCGCCGACGGACCGGCTCGACCTCCACGAACTCCGTGGTCCGGCCGACGGTTCGATCGGCGGTGTAGACCATCGCGGTCGCCTTCTCGCCGACGCTCCGGGCCAGGATCGCGGGCCTCCCCTCGCGCAGCGCGGACTTCAGCACGTAGAACTCGTCCGGGTTGACCGCTCCCTGCACCACCCCCTCTCCGAGGCCGTAGGCGCTGGTCACGAACACGGCGCCGGGGAAGCCTGACTCGGTGTCGACGGTGAACAGCACGCCGCTCGCCCCGAGGTCTGAGCGGACCATCCGCTGCACCCCGGCGCTCAGCGCCACAGCGGCGTGGTCGAAGGCGTGGTGGACGCGGTAGGCGATCGCGCGGTCGTTGTAGAGGGAGGCGAACACCTCGCGGATCGCCGTGAGCACCGCGTCGATGCCGCGCACGTTCAGGAAGGTCTCCTGCTGGCCGGCGAAGGAAGCGTCCGGCAGGTCCTCGGCGGTCGCGGAGGAGCGCACCGCGAACGAGACCTCCGCCCCGCTGCCGGCGGCGAGCGTCTCGTAGGCGGTGCGGATCTCGTCCTCGAGGGCGGCGGGGAGCGGCTGCTCGATCACCATGCGGCGGATCTCGGCCCCCGCCTCGGCGAGCGCGATCGTGTCCTCCACGTCGAGGTCCCGCAGGCGGGCGTCGATCCGGTCGGCGAGGCCGGTGCCTGCGATGAGCTCCCGGTAGGCGTCGGCCGTGGTGGCGAAGCCGTCGGGGACCTGGACGCCGAGGGCGGTGAGATGGGAGACCATCTCACCGAGGGAGGCGTTCTTCCCGCCGACCTGCTCGAGATCGTCGAGGCCGAGCTCGGAGAACCATCGGATGCGCTGCGTCATTGCTGCTCCTGGGGTGGGGGTGGGGGTGAGATGGGGCCGGGAGGTGGGGTGGGGACGGGCGGACGGTCTCGGCGGCCGGGCCTCAGCGGGGCGGGACTCCGCGCTGCTCGAGGCTCTGCAGGATCAGGGCGGACATCTCCTCGACGGACCGCGTCGAGGAGTCGACGACAGGGATGGAGTGCGTGGAGCAGACCCGTCGGGCGCGGCTGAGCTCCCAGCGGGTCTGTGCGAGGGAGGCGTAGCGGGAGCCGGGCCGGCGCTCGGCGCGCACCTCGGCGAGGCGCTGCGGCGAGGTCACCAGGCCCACGCAGCGGGCGGCGAGGCGCCGGATCGACTCCGGCAGCACCTCCGCCTCGAGGTCCTCGTCGATCAGCGGATAGTTCGCGACGAACAGGCCGTGCTGGAGGGCGAGATACATGCTGGTGGGGGTCTTGCCGCAGCGGGAGGGGCCGATGAGCACGAGATCCGCCTTCTCGAGCGCCCGGATGGACTGCCCGTCATCGTGCTCGATCGCGAACTCGACCGCCGCCATGCGCCGGTTGTAGCGGTGCACGTCGCCGACGCCGTGGAGCCGGGCCGGGGCGTGGTCGCCGTGGACGCCGAGGCGCTCCTCGAGCCGTGTCAGCGGTTCGGTCACGAGGTCCATCACGAGCGCGCGGGTGGTGAGCAGCTCGGCCCGCACCGCGTCGTCGACGACGGTGAGGAAGACGATCGCCCCGTCCGCCGCATCGAGCCGTGCCCGCACCTCCCGGGCCTCCGCGGCGGTGCGCACGAAGGGGATCACGCGCCGCTCGAAGGGGACGCTCGGGAACTGCAGCAGCAGCGCGTTGCCCATGGTCTCGGCGCTGATGCCGGTCGAGTCGGACACGAAGAAGACCGGCACCGGGGCGTGCGGGCGGTCGTCCTGCGGCTGGGCGAGGGCCATGCGGCATTCCCTCTCGCGTCGGGTCCGGCGCGGGGCCGGGGCACGTCGTCGTGCTGCGGCCAAGGTACCGACGCGACGGCCGACGGGGCCGTCGCGGGCGGGACAGTGGCGCGCCTCACGCCGCTCGTGCGCGAGGGCGCGGAGATGCACGCTCACTCGGCCCGGAATGTGCAGACGGGGCGCGCGGCCGGGTGGCCGCGCGCCCCGTCGGGCGGAGGATCCGCGATCAGGCCGCGGCGCGCGAGTCGTCGCGGATCTGCCCCACGAGCTCCTCGAGCATGTCCTCCAGGGTGACGATGCCGATCACCGCGCCGGAGGCGTCGGTGGCCGCGCCGAGATGCGCCCCGGAGGCCTGCATCTGGGCGAGCGCCTGACGCAGCGGCTGGTCCGCGCCGATCCGCGGCAGGCCGCGGATGCGATGGGCGGGGATCGGCCGGTCGCGGGCTTCCTCGGAAGCCTCGAGCACGTCCTTGATGTGGATGTAGCCCACGAGCGCCCCGTCGGCCGCCTCGACCGGGAAGCGGCTGAAGCCCTCCACGGCGGCGACCTCCGCGGCGGCGGGGGTCACGCCCTCGGGCAGGGTCGAGACCCGGCCGCGCGGGATGACGAGGTTCGCGACCGAGCGCCCCTCGAAGGACAGCGCCCCGAGCAGCAGGGCCTCGTCGTTGTCCTCGAGCAGGCCGCCCTCCTTGGACTCGCTGACCATCGCGGCCACCTCGTCCCGGGTGAACACGCTGGTGACCTCGTCCTTCGGCTCGACGCCGAGGATCCGCAGCACCAGGTTGCCGAGGCCGTTGAAGGCCCACAGCAGCGGGCGGAGGACCGTCACGATGCCCAGCAGGATCGGGCCGAGGATCAGCGCCATCCGCTCGGGGCCGGCGAGCGCGATGTTCTTGGGGACCATCTCGCCGAAGACCACGTGCAGGTAGGTCACGAGGGACAGGGCGATCACGAAGGCGATCGGGTGCTGGAGGGCCTCCGGCACGCCGATCCACGCGAAGGGGACCTCGAGCAGGTGCGCGATCGCGGGCTCGCTGATAGCGCCGAGCGCCAGCGAGCAGACGGTGATGCCGAGCTGGGCGCCCGCCATCATCAGGCTGACCTGCTCCATCGCGCCGAGGGTGCGCTTCGCGGCCCAGTTCCCCTCGAGGGCCTTCGGCTCGATGATCGAGCGGCGGGCGGAGATCAGGGAGAACTCGGCGCCGACGAAGAAGGCGTTGGCGAGCAGCAGCACGAGCGTGAGGGCGAGTCCGGTGAAGTCGCTCATCGACGCGCCTCCTTCGACTCGTCACGGCCGCCCCGGTCCTGGCGAGCACCGCGGCCCTGCTTCTCGGATCCCTCGGCCCCGTCGTCGTCCTCGTCCGCGGGGACGGGCTCGACGCTCAGGTGGAGGGTCTCGATGCGCAGGCCATCGACCTCGGTCACCGCGATGCGGACCCGCGCCGGGTCCTCACCGGGGGCGGGGTCGGTGTCGACCACGACCTCGTCGCCGACCTCCGCGAGGCGTCCGAGCTCCATGGTCACGAGGCCGCCGAGGGTGTCGTAGTCCTCGTGCTCGGGCACGGTGACGCCGAGCCTCTCGGTCGCCTCGTCCGGCCGGGTGCGGGCGTCGAAATCCCAGGAGCCGTCGGCCTCGGGGGCCGGGTCGGTCTCCTCGTCGTGCTCGTCGCGGACCTCGCCGACGATTTCCTCGACCAGGTCCTCGAGGGTGATCAGGCCGGCGTGGTCGCCGAACTCGTCGATCACCACGGCCATCTGCAGGCCGCCGCCGCGGAGGGTGTCCATCAGGTCGTCCAGCGGCACGGTGTCGGGCACGAAGGTGGCCGGCCCCATGACGGCGGCGACGGTGGTGGTGGGTCGCTCGGCGAAGGGCACGGCGAGGCCGTGGCGCACATGGGCGACTCCGGCGATCTCGTTCTCCGGGTCCAGGACCGGGAAGCGGGAGTGCCCGCTCTCGCGGGCGAGGTCCAGCAGGTCCTGCACCGAGTCGGTGGTCTCCAGGACGTCCATGCGGCCGCGCGGGACCATCGCGTCGTGGGCGCGCCGGTCGCCGAAGGCGAGGGTGCGCTGCACGAGCGTCGCGGTCTCCGCGGGCAGGGCGCCCTCGTCGGCGCTGCGGCGCACGAGGGCCGAGAGCTCCTCGGCGCTGCGGGCCGAGCCGAGCTCCTCCTGCGGCTCGACGCCGAGACGGCGCACGATCGCGTTCGCATTGCCGTTGAACAGGCGGATCGGCCAGCCGAGGACCTTCGTGAACATCCGCTGGAAGCCGACGACGGCCTTCGCGGTCTCGAGGGGACGGGCGATCGCGAGGTTCTTGGGGACCAGCTCGCCGAAGATCATCGTCATGCCCGTCGCGAGCACGAGGGCCAGGGCGACGGACACCGAGCGGGCGGCGACGGGGGCGAGGCCCCAGCCCTCCAGCGTCGGCGACACGATCGCGGCGATCGCCGGCTCGGCGAGGAAGCCGATGCCGAGGTTGGTGACGGTGATCCCCAGCTGCGCTCCGGAGAGCTGCGTGGAGAGGGTCCTCATGCCCTCCAGGACGCCGCGGGCCCGCTTGTCGCCGGAGGCGGCGGCCGCCTCCACGTCGTTGCGGTTGGCGGTGATCAGGGAGAACTCGGCGGCGACGAATCCGCCGCAGGCGGCGATGAGCAGGAGCCCGATCGCGAGGGAGACGAGGGGGCCGATCAGATCCATGGCCGGATCCCCCCGCGTGTGATGTAAGAGTGCAGGCCCGAAGGCCTGGGACTGTCACTGGGGGCGTCGCTGGCGGCGCTCATGATCTCCTGGTGCTCCTCATGGCCCGACCGCATCTCGGTCGGGACTGAGGGAATGCTACAGCCCGCTCCCTGCGTGCGGGCCCCGGGCCGGAGCGCTGTGGAGGACGCCTCGCGGGAGGCGGTGCACGGCCCGGTTCAGCGCGCTGCGCCGTCCCCGCCGAGCTGCCGCTGCACGAAGCCGATGATCTGCGCGAGCTCCTCCTCGTCGATGCCGTGGCCGAGCTGCGGGCGCAGCACCTCCTCGACGTCGGTGTGCTCGCGGAGGAAGGTGCGCACCTCCTCGTCGGCCGCCGGCCCGAACAGGGGGTCCTGGCCGCCGTGGCCCCAGAGCACCGGCGGGCGGGCGGCGGCGAGCGCGGCGTCCCCCGGCATCGGGGCGGGGAAGGGCCTCCCGGAGAGCTGGACGATCCAGTCGAGGGCGCGGGTGTCGCGGCGCAGCAGCTGGAGGGAGAGCATCCCGCCCTGCGAGAAGCCGATCGCGCCGATCACGCGACCGGGGGCGGTGCGCGCGATCCAGCCCTCGACGGCGGCGGCCGCCTCCTGCAGCAGGGAGGGATCGGCGGGGTCCACGGGCGGCGGCGCGGACCAGGCGAAGCCGGCGCCGCAGCCGAAGACGCCACGCAAGGACGCGTAGACGACGTCCCGCGGGAGGGCGGGGGCGAGGCCGAGCAGATCGCCCTCGTGGGAGCCGAGGCCGTGCAGCAGCAGGACCACGCGGTCGTCCTCGCGGGGCGGATGCGGGAACCAGCGCACGGCGGCGTCGTCGATCGCCGACGGGGCGGGGGTCAGGCGGGTCACCGGCGGGAAGCTCACGGAGGTCACGAGCGAAGCGTAGTCCGCGTGGCGGCGCCGCCGATCCGCGCCCGGACAGGGGCGAACCCGCAGGGTGCGCGGTGCGCATGTCGGCTGGACAAGGGCCGACCCCTGCGGGTCCGGGCAGCTCGGGTGGATTCGCTGCGGTCCGTCGATCTGGGGGCCCGCTGATGCGGGTCAGAGTCGAGGGGTTGCCTCAGCGGCGAGCCACCTCACGAGTCCGAAGGTCATTCATTCCTCGGATCACCTCCTTTCGATGTGCCTCCACCGTAGACCCGGGGCGGCAGCGCGGGCAATGGATTTATGGCCGGGGCGTTTACGCAGGCCGCAGACCTGACAGGATGGTCGGCGGCGATCCGCGCCGACTCGCGCTCCGACCCTGTCGCCCCGCGCCGCCGACGACGCCGTGCTCGCCGAGGAGATCGCCGACCTGCGGATCCACCCCCTCTCCCTGCCGCCGCTCGCGCTGGTGAACACCCACTGGTTCCACGCCGACTCCCTCGCTGAGCACTACGGCGTGCCGGTGTTCTCGGAGCGGCACTGGGAGCTGATCGAGGCCTTCCTCGCCTCCGCCGTGGACATGGGCGTCACCTCCGTGCTCATCCCCTCCTGGACGCCGCCGCTCGACACGGCGGAGGGGCATCGCCGGCCGACGGTGCAGCTCGTGGGCATCGCCGAGGTCGACGGCGAGTACGTCCTGGACATGACGAACCTGGACGGCTGGCTCGACCTCTGTCGCCGGCTCGGGATCACCTGCCTCGAGATCGCGCACCTGTTCACCCAATGGGGAGCGCGCGCGACCCCGGCGATCGAGGTCGGGACGCCGGGCGGCCCCGAGCACCGCTTCGGCTGGCACGTCCCGGCGACCGATCCCTCCTACCGTCGGCTGCTCGAGACGCTGATCCCCGCGCTGCGCACCCATCTCGCCGAGCACTGGGAGGGGCGGGTGCTGTGGCACGTGTCCGACGAGCCCTCGGCGGAGCACCTCGACGCCTATCGCGCAGCGAAGGACCAGGTCGCGGATCTGCTGGAGGGCGCCGAGGTGGTCGACGCGCTGAGCTCCCTCGAGTACGCCCAGCAGGGCCTGGTGGACACCCCGATCGTCGCCACGGACCACGTCGAGCCGTTCCTCGCCGCCGGGCACCGGCCGTGGGTCTTTTGCTGCGTCGCCCAGAACCGGGAGGTCGCGAACCACTTCATCGCCCTGCCCTCGGTGCGCTCCCGGGTGCTCGGCCGGCAACTGTTCGTCTTCGACGCGCCCGGCTTCCTGCACTGGGGCTACACCTTCTGGTGGTCGCAGTTCGCGCTGCGCCCGATCGATCCGTTCGCGGACACCTGCGCGGGCGGCGTCTTCTACGGCGGGGACGCCTTCGCCGTCTACCCGGGGCCCGACGGCACGCCGTGGCTGTCGCTCCGCCATCGGGTGCTCGCCCAGGCCATGTGGGATCACCGGGCCCTGACACGTCTCGCGGAGCTCACGGACCGCCCGACGGCCGCGGCGCTCGTCGACGAGGGACGGACGCTCACATACTCGTCCTTCTCCTATGACGTCGAGGAGCACCTGCGGGCGCGTCGGGCGGTCGACGAGCGGATCCTCGCGGCGACGGCCTGAGCCGCGCCGCGGGGGTCACTCCAGCGGGGCGCCGGGCTGCGCGGCGGGCCCGGCCGTCGCGGCGGGCCCGGCCGTCGCGGCGGGTCCGGCCGTCGTCGCGGGCTTCCGGCTCTCGAGCTTCGCGAGCTGCCGCGCCGCGGCGTCCCGGCCGCCGAGGCCGAAGGCGAGGACCGCGGCGGCGGCGGCACCGATCACGAGAGCGCCGAAGGCCATCTCGATGATCGAGTCGGCCACGCCCATCGACTGCAGGCCCATGGCGGTGAACAGGATGATGACCGCCCAGCGCACCACCGTGGAGACGGTGCCGGAGAGGATCTTCCCCAGGATCGTGGCGAGGAAGAAGCCCACCGCGATGATCGCGCCGCCGAACAGCACGTTCCCGCCAAGAGCGAGGATCTCGCTGAGGAACGCGGTGATCTGCGGGAAGCCGAGCACCTGGGCGCCCATCACGGCGAAGAACAGCACAACGGCGATCTCGAGGACGCGCAGCACGGTGGGCACCACGGAGGAGCCCGCGGGGAGGATCTCCTGACGGGTCAGCCAGGTGTCGATGCCCGAGCTCTCCAGGAGCGGACGGAACAGGCCCGAGACGAAGCGGGCGATGAGCACGCCGATCGCGACCAGGGCGGCGGCCGCGATGATGTTCGGGATCGCGGTGAACACGGCGGTGAGCATCGCGGAGGCCGGCTCGGAGATCGAGGCGATGCCGAGGATCTGCAGCGCGGCGATCGAGACCACGATCATGATCAGCGCGAACACGACCTGGGAGAGGATCTCCGGGAGCTTGGAGGGCTGACCGGGGGCCCGGCCCTGGGCGGGCTGACCCGGCACGCCGGGCTGCTGCGCGGCGGGATGCTGCCCGGCGGGTTCCGCGTGCGGGGCGGCGGTCGCCCCGCCGGTCGCACGGTCGATCCCGGACCGGGCGGTGCCCAGCAGCTTCCCGAAGTCGACCGTCGAGAGCGCCGTGCGGATCAGGGCGCGGGCGATCTTCGCGATCGTCAGGCCGATGATGAACACGAAGAGGGCGCCGATGATGTTCGGGACGTAGCCCAGGGCGCTCTCGAGCATCACCACGACGGGCGAGAGCACCTGCGAGAGCTGGAAGATGCCCAGCACCATGATCAGGCCCAGCAGCCACACGATCATCGAGGCGATCGCCCCGATGGACGCGCCGAGCCCGGCGCCGTCGACCCCGGGCTTCTGCAGAGCGGGGATCTTCTGGGTCAGTCTGGCGACCGCACCCTTGACCACCATGGCCAGGATCGCGGTCACCACGAGGATGACGATGGCGGCGAGGACCTTCAGTCCCAGCTCCGCCCAGTTGACGCTCGATAGGAAACCCACGGGGTCCTCCGATGCTCGGGGAATGGATGGAGACCGTGACCGGTCTCACAGTCAGCATTCACCACTCTCCGAGCCAGGTCCAGAGCCGCAGGTGAGAGGGGTGCCGGCGGTCCCCCTCAGGTACCGCAGAAGGTCAGGAAACGATCTCCGCCCTCCTCGGGCCCCTCGAGATGTGCCAGCCCGGGTCTGGCCTCGAACGGTGCGGAGACCGCGTCCAGGAAGGTGAGCACCGGGCCCGGATCACCGAGGTGGGCGGCGCGCAGCGCCGTGTCCAGCTGCACGTTGCGCGGCACGTACAGCGGGTTCGCCCGCGCCGCGGGCCCGTCGGCCGACGGGTCGTGCAGCGCCTCGTGCCGCGCGGCCCAGGCGCGGAAGGGCTCGGGGTCGGCGAACAGCGCCTCGGCCCCGCCCGCCGAGAGGGCGCGGAAGAACCCCGTGTGGTCCACCGACTGCGCCTCCATCAGGACGAACAGGTCCTCCCCGAGGGCGAGCACCTCGTCCTGCCCGCCCGTGACGCCGAGCTTCGCGGCGAGTCCGCGGGCGCGCGCCGCGAGGTACGCGGGCTCGAAGCCCTCGAGCACCTCGGTCGCCGCGTCGACGGCATGCTGCGGGTCCTCGGCGTCGATCACCGGCAGCAGCGCCTCGGCGAAGCGGGAGAGGTTCCACAGCGCGATCCCGGGCTGGTTGCCGTAGGCGTAGCGGCCACTGCGGTCGATCGAGGAGAAGACCGCCTGGTCCCGGTGGACGTCGAGGAACGCGCACGGCCCGTAGTCGATCCCCTCCCCGGAGAGCGCCATGTTGTCGGTGTTCATCACGCCGTGGACGAAGCCGAGCAGCATCCACTGCGCGACCAGCTCGGCCTGCGCGCCGGTGACCGCGGCGAGCAGCCCGAGCGGACCGTCGGCCGACGGGTGGTGGCGGGTGATCACGTGGTCGACGAGGCGCCCGGTGACCTCCGGGCCGTGATGCCAGGCGGCGGCCTGCACCGTGCCGACGCGCAGGTGGCTCGCGGCGACGCGCACCAGCAGGGCGCCCGGCTCCGGCGTCACCCCCTGCCGCGGCGCGATCCGCTCCCCGGTGGTGAGCACGGCGAGGGCCCGCGTCGTCGGCACGCCTGTGGCGTGCAGGAACTCGCCGATCACGGCCTCGCGCAGCATCGGGCCGAGCGGCGCCTTCCCGTCCCCGGCGCGGGCGAAGGGGGTGCGGCCGGAGCCCTTCAGGTGCAGGTCGACCCGGCGGCCGGAGGTGTCGACCAGTTCGCCGAGGAGCACAGCCCGGCCATCGCCGAGCTGCGGGTTCGCGCTGCCGAACTGATGGCCGGCATAGGCCTGGGCGATGGTGCCGTCGATCTGCCCGGTGAGCAGGGCCATCCCCTCCGGACCGCGCAGCCGGCCGAGGTCCAGCCCGAGCTCCGCGGCGAGGGGCTCGTTCAGCCACACGATCTCCGGGTCCGGCGGGAGGTCCGCGCGCCACGGCACGCACAGCTCGGGGAGCGCCTGCGCGTAGGTCTGCTGCAGCGGGAGCATGGCCACCTCCTGATCCCCTCCAGGCTACGTGCCCGCCGCGTAGGCTCGTCCCCATGACGCAGCGCACCACGTACCTCCTCGTCGACGGCGAGAACATCGATGCCACCCTGGGGAGCTCGGTGCTGGGCCGTCGGCCCCAGCCGGAGGAGCGGCCGCGCTGGAACAAGCTGCTGCAGCATGCGGAGTCGGCCTGGCAGCAGGAGGTCAAGGGCCTGTTCTTCCTCGCCGTCTCAGACAGCCTGCCGCTCAACTTCGTGCAGGCGCTCATCGCGCTCGGCTACACCCCGGTGCCGCTGCGCGGCGAGGGCAAGGTCGTGGACATCGCGATCCAGCGCACCGCCGAGGCGCTCGTCCCGCGCGAGGCGGACGTCATGCTGGTCAGCCACGACAGCGACTTCGTCCCGCAGATGGAGGCGCTCGCGGAGGACGAGGAGCGGCGCACCGCGATCGTCGGCTTCACGGAGTTCATGTCGGGGGACCTGCGCGAGATCCCGGGCGTGGAGCTGCACGACCTCGAGTACGACGTGCAGGCCTTCACGAGCCGCCTGCCGCGGGTCCGCATCATCGAGATCGACGAGTTCGACCCGCTGGAGTTCATCCTCTGAGCCGGACGGGCCGGCGGGGCGGCGCGGGCGGGGCTAGGCCCCGCCCGCAGTCGGGGCCCGGTGGCCGTCAACGCCCGGTCGACCGTCGGGGCCCGGTCGGCTGTCACGGCCCCGTCGGCGGGCGCCGACCCGTCGGTTGTCGTCGGCCACTGCCGCGCCCGCCACCCGGACGACGAAAAACCCCGGCTCACCTGGGTGAACCGGGGTTTCTCCGCGGTGCGCAAGGGGGGACTTGAACCCCCACGCCGTTTCCGGCACACGGACCTGAACCGTGCGCGTCTACCAATTCCGCCACTTGCGCGTGGCTCCGGCACCGGGTGCCATACACACCGAGACCGAAGATTCCCCTAGGTTACCCTCCGAGAACCCCGGCCCCAAACCGCCGGGCCGCACAGTGACGAAGACCTCTCAGCGCATCGACTCCGCTTCCTCGAAGGCCTCGTCGATGTCCCGCGGATCGACGCGTCGACGCCCCACGACCAGGTAGAGCAGGCTCGCCACGATCACCGCCGGGACGCCCACCATCGCCGCGACCTGCATGCTCGGCCGCACGGCGACGGTCGCGAGCACGGCCAGCAGACCCACCAGACCCACCACGGCGGTGACCGAGCCGCCCGGCATCCGGAAGGTCGCCCCGGTGATCCCGCGGCGTCGGAAGGAGAGGAAGGTCAGCAGGATCAGCACCCACACCAGGATCACCGCGAAGACGACCAGGCTCATCATGTAGCCGAACACGCCGCCCACCCCGGAGAAGGCCAGTAGCGCCGCACCGATCAGGCCCACCGAGCTCAGCGCGATGCCGACCGCCGGCACCTTCCGCGCGGTGGTGTGCGCGGCGAAGCGAGGAGCGAGCCCGTCGGAGGCGAGGGAGTGGATCATCCGGCTGCCCGCGTACAGGTTCGCGTTCGCCGCCGAGAGCGCCGCGATCAGCACCAGCAGGTTCGTGACATGGGCGGCGCCGGGCACCCCGATCCGGTCGAAGACCATCACGAACGGCGAGGTCGCGACCTCGCCACCGGTCCCAGCGGCCTCCCGCCACGGCACCAGGCACAACACGATCCCGATGCACAGGACGTAGAAGAAGGCCAGACGCACGATCGTGGTCCGTGCGGCAGTGCGGATCGAACGCGCCGGATCCTTCGCCTCAGCGGCCGTGATCGACAGCAGCTCGATGCCGCCGAAGGAGAACATCACGACCGAGAGCGCGACCCACACACCGCTCCAGCCCATCGGGGCGAAGCCCCCGTCGGCCGTGAGCTCGACGAACCCCGCGGCCGGTGCGCCCGGCACCCCGACCAGCACGAGTGCCGCGCCGATCAGGAGGAAGACCAGCACCGCGATCACCTTGATCGAGGACAGGAAGAACTCGACCACGCCGAAGGAGCCGACGCTGAACAGGTTGATCCCGATGATCACCGCCGCGAACAGCAGGATCCCCGCCCAAATCGGCACGCCCGGGAGCCAGTACGCGAGGTAGGCAGCGCACGCGACGAGCTCCGCCCCCGTCACGCACACGGTGACGATCCAGTACAGCCAGCGGCTGAGGTAGCCCCAGAACGGGGACAGGTAACGGGCGGCGAGGGTGCCGAAGCCGCCGCGCACCGGGTGGCGCGAGGCCATCTCGCCCATCGACAGGGCCACGGTCGCCGCGATCAGGGAGCCGAGCGCGAAGGAGACGATGACCGCGGGGCCGGCGTAGCCGATCGCCTCGCCGGAGCCGAGGAAGAGCCCGGTGCCGAGGGCAGAGCCCATGGCGATCATCGCCATCTGGCCATGGCCGAGGGTACGGGCGAGGCCCTGGTGGTCGTCGGAGGGGACCGACGTGGAAGTGGGGGTCGGGGAGCTCACCCGCACGAGGATAGGCGAGGCGCTCTCGCGGACCGGGATCGGACCTCCCGGTTGCCGGGCGCCAGGCGGGGCGGGGCGGGGGCCGAGGGGTGGGCCGGGGGTGGGGCTGGCCGGGCCGAGGCCGGAGCCGGGGCCCGGCCAGGTCGACACTGTCGGCTGGCGAGCCAGATCCGCGGTCGTTCTGGCTCGTGAGCCGACACTGTCGACCTCGCCCCGCCCGCCGCGGCGCCCCGCCGGGCATGACAATGGCCCGTTTCTCAACCATTTCTGAGGCGAAAGTGGTTGAGAAACGGGCCATTGCGCGGGCCCTGGACGATCAGGCCGGTGCTGGACCGTCTGATCGCCTGCCGCTCGTACTCCACTCGGCGGAGTACGCCGATCAGGCCTTGGACGAGCCCTTCGCGGCGACGACCTGGATGAGCAGGTTGGCGAAGATGTCGTCGTGGAGACGGACGGTCGCCTTGTGCTCGCCGAGCGCACGGATCGGGGCGGGGAACTCGACGGTGCGACGGTCGATGTCCTTGTCGAACGCCGACTTCACGCCCTCGGCGACCTCCTTGGAGGCCACGGCGCCGAAGAGGCGGCCGTTCTCGCCGGCGCGCTCCGCGATGAC
This sequence comes from Brachybacterium sp. J153, assembly GCF_036311905.1. Classification (NCBI taxonomy): domain Bacteria; kingdom Bacillati; phylum Actinomycetota; class Actinomycetes; order Micrococcales; family Dermabacteraceae; genus Brachybacterium; species Brachybacterium sp. J153. Next base: position 106,519 of record NZ_JAZDCH010000017.1, read on the forward strand.
GACGGGCTTCGACTCCAGGGTCGCCTTGAGCGCCTGGGCCTCCTCGAGCGAGGCGATCGCGCGCTTGCCACGGGCGGCGCGGATCTGGTCGAGCTGGCGCTGGCCGCCCTTGGTCCACGGGGTCGCGAGACCGCGGGGCATCAGGAAGTTGCGCGCGTAGCCGTCCTTGACGTCGACGACGTCACCGGCGGTGCCGAGGCCGGAGACCTCGTGGGTGAGGATGAGCTTGGTGGTCATGTCTACGCCTTCCTCGCTCAGCGACCGGAGGTCGAGTAGGGCAGGAGCGCGATCTCGCGGGCGTTCTTCACGGCCTTCGCGATCTTGCGCTGCTCCTGGACGGAGACGCCGGTGACCCGACGGGCGCGGATCTTTCCGCGGTCGGAGATGAACTTGCGCAGCAGCGCGGCGTCCTTGTAGTCGACGGTCTCGAGACCGGCGGCCTTCAGCGGGTTCTGCTTCTTCTTCGGCTTGCGAAGAACAGGCTTGGCCATCGTGGTGCTCCTTCTTTCTGAGGGGAGCCCGGGCATGGACCCGGGATGGAGTGGATCAGTGTCGTGCATCGACCGGCGCGGGGCCGGTCAGACCGGTCGGGGACCGATCAGAAGGGAGGGTCGTCGTACCCGCCCTGGTTGCCGCCGCCGGCCCACGGGTCGGCGTCGGGAGCGCCCTGCGGCGCATTGTTGTAACCGCCCTGCTGACCGCCGTAGCCGCCCTGGCCGCCGCCCTGCTGGCCGCCGCCGTAGCCGCCCTGGCCACCTCCCTGGTTGCCGCCGCCGAAGCCGCCGCGGCCTCCGCCGCCGCCTCCGCGCTGGACCTTGGTGGCCTTCGCGGTGGCGTAGCGCAGGGACGGACCGATCTCGTCGACGTCCAGCTCGACCGAGGTCCGCTGGTTGCCGTCACGGTCCTGGTAGGAGCGCTGCTTGAGACGGCCCTGCGCGATGACGCGGGAGCCCTTCTCGAGCGACTCGGCCACGTTCTCCGCGGCGTCGCGCCAGATGGAGCAGCGGAGGAACAGCGCCTCGCCGTCCTTCCACTCGTTCGACTGACGGTCGAAGGTGCGGGGGGTGGACGCGATGGTGAACGACGCGACGGCCACACCGGACTGCGTGAAGCGCAGCTCTGGGTCAGCGGTCAGGTTGCCGATCACGGTGATGACGGTGTCGTTCGCCATGGGTGCTCCTCTGCTCCGGGGTCGGATGGGGTGGTGCGCTGGTCAGCGACGCGAGGTCACTTGGCGTCGAGGCGCATGAGCTTGGTGCGCAGCACGGACTCGTTGAGTCCCAGCTGGCGGTCGAGCTCCTGAGCGGTCGCCGAGGTGGCGGTGAAGGTGAGGACGATGTAGATGCCCTCGGACTTCTTGTCGATCTCGTAGGCGAACTTGCGCTTGCCCCAGACGTCGACGTTGTCGACGGTGCCGCCCTCGGCCGGGACGACCTGGACGAGCTTCTCGAACGTAGTGCTCACGGTCCGCTCGTCGACGGACGGGTCGAGGATCACGACCATTTCGTACTTGCGCATGTCTGGTACCCACCTCCTGTGGTCTCTGCGGCCACGGTCTCTCCGTGGCAGGAGGGTTCATGCCATCCGGGCGCGGCATCGGCGATGCGCGGCACGGACCGACCCAGCCTACCCGGCACCGTGATCTGCGGCCAGGGAGCGCCGACGGGTGCGCGGCGCATCACAGGGCCTGCGTCTGCGACGCCCCACGCCTCGACGTCCGCTCCGTCCCCACGATCGCGCGCGCCCCACCGTGGGCGGACGACCAGCGCCGATGAGCGCTGCCCGGCCCGGGCCCCGCGGAGGGACGCGAGTCGCCCGGTGCTCAGGCCCCCGCGGGGAACCGCTCCCAGACGCGGTGGTTCCCGAGCAGGGCGATGATCTCGCCGAGCACGCTCTCGCCGTCCTCGCCGGCCACGAGCCCTGCGCCGCCGGGCGCGGTGCGCGCCTCGAGCGCCTCGCGGCCGGGGCCCCAGGCGCCGATCGCCTTCGCGTGGCGCCAGCACTCGTCGATCAGCTTGCCCACCCGCGGCTCGACCTCGCCGTTCCCGGGCGCGCCGGCCTTCGAGTCCACCGACGGGCGGGAGTCCGGGGCCAGGAGCGGGTTGCCGGCGAGCAGCAGGGCGTCCACCTCGACGGAGGCGGCGGTGCCGAGCGTGCGAGCCACCGGCACTCCGGCGACCTCGCCGCCGCGCGGCGCGATGACCAGCGGGGTCATCGAGGCGGCGACGATCGCCTCGTGCAGCTCCAGCAGGCCCGCGTTGTCCGCCTCGGGGTCGACGACGATGCCGATCTTCCTGCCGTCGACGGGCCAGCTGCCGCCGAGCTGGGACAGCGGTGCGCTGGTTGCCGGCCCCTCCTCGGACCCGTCGGCCGGGACCGTCGGCTCCGGGGCGGGCAGGCCGAGGGCCGAAGCGACCCGCGCGCAGAGCTCGCCGTCGATGTTCGCCAGGCTCTGCAGCTGGCGCTCCTTGATCGTGTTCTCGTAGCACTTGCCGAGCTCGAAGGAGTACGCGTCGACGATGTGGTCCTTCTCGACCGGCGTCATGCTGCGCCAGAACAGGCGGGCCTGGCTGAAGTGGTCCTCGAAGGTGGCCGAGAGCTCCCGCTCCTTCACCCCCTCGGGCACCCGGACCGGCAGGTCCTCGAAGGCGCCGTCCATCTCGCCCGCCATGAACGGGCAGCCCCCGTCCAGGGAGTTCGGCTGATAGGGCGCGACACCGGCGTGGTCGCCCTGCTGGCCGTAGCCGTCCCGGAGCATGTCGTTGACCGGGGCGTGCGCACGGTTGATCGGCAGCTGCGCGAAGTTCGGCCCGCCGAGCCGGGTGAGCTGGGTGTCGACGTAGGAGAACAGCCGCACCTGCAGCAGCGGGTCGTCGGTGACGTCGATGCCCGGCACCAGATGCCCGGGGTTGAAGGCGACCTGCTCGGTCTCGGCGAAGTAGTTGCTGGGGTTGCGGTCCAGGGTGAGACGGCCGATGGGCTGCACCGGCGCCAGCTCCTCGGGCACGAACTTCGTGGGGTCCAGCAGATCGATGCCCTCGAAGCTCTGCTCCTCGTTGTCGGGGAACACCTGGATCCCGAGCTCCCAGCTGGGGTGGGCGCCGGACTCGATCGCATCGGCGAGGTCGCGGCGATGGAAGTCCGGGTCGTTGCCGCCCAGGAGCTGCGCCTCCTCCCAGGTCAGCGAGTGCACGCCGAGCTGAGGCTTCCAATGGAACTTCACCAACGAGGTCTCCCCGGCAGCGTTCGCGAGCCGGAAGGTGTGGACCCCGAAGCCCTCCATCGTCCGGTAGGACCGCGGGATGCCGCGATCGCCCATGAACCACAGGGTGTGATGCTGGGCCTCGGTGTGCAGGGAGACGAAGTCCCAGAAGGTGTCGTGCGCGCTCTGGGCCTGGGGGATCTCCCGATCGGGATGGGGCTTGGCGGCGTGGACGACGTCGGGGAACTTGATGCCGTCCTGGATGAAGAACACCGGGATGTTGTTGGCGACCAGGTCGAAGGTTCCCTCGTCGGTGTAGAACTTCGTGGCGAAGCCGCGCGTGTCCCGGGCGGTGTCCATCGAGCCGCGCGAGCCGACGACGGTGGAGAAGCGGGTGAACACCTCGGTGCGCTTCCCCTTGGCGAGGAATCCGGCCCGGCACACGGGCTCCGCGGTGCCGTACCCCTCGAAGACGCCATGGGCGGCGGCACCACGGGCATGGACCACTCGTTCCGGGATCCGCTCGTGGTCGAAATGGGTGATCTTCTCGCGCAGGTGGTGGTCCTGCAGCAGCACGGGGCCGCGCCGGCCCGCCTTCAGCGAGTGGTCGGTGTCGCGCAGCCGTGCTCCCTGCGAGGTGGTCAGGAAGGCACCCTGCTGGGCGTTCGTGCTGCGCTCCGGGCCCGGCTCGGCGCCGGTGGGCGTGCGCGGCTGCGCACCCTCCTGATCGGGCTTCGGCGGGAGGGGCCCGTCCGGTGTGGTCGGCTCCTCGAGCTGGGGCGGGCGGCTGCCGGGCCGGCCGGGAGCGGGGGTGGGGGTCTTCTTCGGAGGGGTCATGACGTGTCTCCTCGGGGATTTGCGCGGATCGTCGCTGACGCCGGTCACGGTAGGCGTGTACGCGGCGGACCGACAGTCGCCCGAGCGTTCGTGCAGGGCAGTGCGCAGAACGATCGGTCCGGCATGGTGCCCTCGCCGCGAACAACGCGCTGCGGGAGGAGTTCACCCTCGTGGACGCCGTCCTGATGCTGACCGAGATTCCCCGGCTGTCCCACGGCAGGCCGGAGATCGCGAAGCTCATCCCCAACCATCACGCCGCCTCACTCTCGTATCCCACTCTCGGGGTCCTCGGGAGGCGGCGGCTCATCGCGCTGTTCATGTCCTGCGTGCTCCGACTCGTCGACAACGCGCCCGAGGAGGAGCGGGAGCGGTACGACCTGCGATGGAACCGCTGGTTGGAGCCGGAGGCGGCGGAGGACGCCGCTCGGTACCTGCACGCGCACACGCTCACCGGCGTCCCGCGCACCGTGCTGGGGATGGTGGCGACCAACGCCCCTTGGCGCACGGCGCCCCAGCTCTCCTCGGCACTTGCCGCCGCCTCCGCCGCCGGGGCGTTCGGCGTCTTCTACAGCTACATCTGGCAGATGTCCGCCGCGCTGTCGACAGGCCGCCCGGTGATGATCGGCCTGCTCGCGATCACCTCGATGGTGGTGTGGCTGCTGCTGAGCAACGGCCTCTGGGAGCGCGCGAGCCATGCGGAGCCTGCCGAGGTCCTCGTGTACTACAACCTCTCCACCGTGCTCACCTTGTTTCTGCGCGTGCTCGCTCTCTACCTGTCGCTGTTCGCGCTGATCCTCGCGGCCGGTCTGGTGGTGATCGATCCGGACTTCATGGCGCAGATCGTCCAGCGGCCGGTGGATCTGTCGAACTACGTGGACATCGCGTGGCTGAGCGCCGCGATGGGGGTGGTCGCCGGCGGTCTCGTCACGAGCTTCGACGAGTCGACGGACCTGCGAAGGCTCACCCACGGGAGGCGTGAGATGTCACGCCGCCGGCAGGACGAGGACGACCGCTGAGCCGCCCGCAGGGCGGCCGGTGCAGCTCTCGGTCTTCCGCGGAGAGCCGCACCGCGCGGCCGCGGGTCAACCGACCCGTGTGCGCGGTCAGTCGCCGCCGGTGGTGGTCTGCGCGGTCTCGCCCGCGGCGTCCGTCTCCCCGTCGTCGCGACCGGTCACGTTGCCGTTCCCGTTCCCGCGGCCGCCGCCCTGCCCCTGGCCCTGCGTGTCCGTGCCCTCGGTGGGCTGGGTCTCGCCGGGTTCGGTGGTCTGCTCGATCGGCTCCTCGGTCGTGGGCTCCTCGGTGGTGGGCTCCTCCGAGGGCTCCTCGGTCGTGGGCTCCTCCGTGGTGGGCTCCTCGGTCGTCGGCTCCTCGGTGGTGGGCTCCTCCGAGGGCTCCTCGGTCGGCTGCTGCGTGGCGGGCTCGCGCGGCGCTTGGGTGCTGCGGGAGCGCTTCTCGTTGTCGAGCGTGACCTCGTCGGGGAAGTCCAGCTCCTCCTGGCCCTCCAGGGAGGTCGACATGATGTCGCCCCAGACCTGGGTGGGGAAGGTGCCGCCGGTGATGGAGTCCTCGCCGCCGAAGGCGGTCAGCGCCTCCTCGGAGGTGCCGTCGGCCGAGGGCTGGAACATGCCCACCGCCGTGACCAGCTGCGGGGTGAAGCCCACGAACCACGCCGAGCGGAAGCTCTCCGAAGTACCGGTCTTGCCGGCCACGGGGCGGCCGTCCATGACGTCCTGGAGGGAACGGGCCGAGCCCGAGGTGGGCGGGCCCTGCAGGGCCACGGTCGCGTTGATCGCGACCTCCTCGTCGAGCGCCTGGGTCTCCGAGACCTCGTGCTCGTAGGCGGAGGACCCGTCGGGACGGGTGACCGACTGGACGATGTACGAGCTGCGGTGGACGCCGCCCGAGGCGATGGTCGCGTAGACCTCGCCCATCTCGAGCACCGTCGGGGAGGCGGAGCCGAGCACGTTCGAGGGCACCGGATCCAGGCCCGGGGTGTCCTCCGGCAAGCCCAGCGTGATCGCGGTCTCCTGCGTGCGCTCGGGGCCGATCTCCAAGTTGATCTCCGCGTAGGCGGTGTTGATCGAGCTGGTGGTCGCCTTCTCGAGGGTGACTCGGCCGTAGTCGACGTCGTTGAAGTTCTTCACCGTCCAGCCGCCGGGGACGTCGAAGGACTTCGGCGAGTTCCCGTCCCAGCGCGAGTCCAGCGGGTAGCCGTCCTCGAGGGCGGCGATGAGGGTGAAGGTCTTGAAGATCGAGCCGGCCTGCATCCGCGACTGGGTCGCGTCGTTGCGGGACTGGGTGACGTAGTCCGCGCCGCCGTACATGCCGCGGATCGCCCCGGTGGAGGGGTCGATGGTCACGGTGCCGACGTGGTTGTTCTCGGGCCGGTCGTCCGGGAGGTTCTCGATCGCCTGGACGGTGTTCTGCTGGATCATCGGGTCGATCGTGGAGACGATCGTGAACCCGCCCGTGTTGATCTCGTCCTCGGTGAAGCCCTGCGCCACGAGCTCCTTGCGGACCTGGGCCAGCAGGTAGCCGTTGGTGCCGCCGAGCGAGTTCTCGTTCGCGGGGTCGATGGTCTCGGGGAACTGGAGGGCGTCACCCTCGGCCGGGGTCATCTGCCCGAGGTTCACCTGGCGGGTGATCACGCGGTCCCACAGCTCGGTCGCCTTCTCCGGGTTCTCCGCCGGGTCGTAGGCCGACGGGGCGGGGATCACGGCGACCAGCAGCGCGGCCTCCGCGTCGGTCATCTCCGCGGCGGGCTTGCCGAAGTACGCCTGGGAGGCCTCCTCGACGCCGTAGGCACCGCGGCCGAAGTAGATGGTGTTGAGGTAGCGGGAGAGGATCTCGTCCTTGGACAGCTCCTCGTCGATCTTCAGCGCCATCACCATCTCGCGGACCTTGCCGACGTAACTGGTGGTGGTGCCGGTGTAGTACCGCTCCACGTACTGCTGGGTGATGGTGGACCCGCCCTGGCGGGCTCCGCCGGAGAGGTTGTTGATCAGGGCGCGGGCGATGCCGCGCGGGGAGATGCCGCGGTTGTCGTAGAAGCTCGAGTCCTCGCTCGCGACGACCGCGTCCTTGACGTTCTGCGGGATCTCGTCGGAGGAGAGCTCGGTGCGGTTGATCTCGCTGAACTGGCCCATCTCGGTCTCGCCGTCGGCGAAGTACACCCGGGTGGTCTGCGCGAGGGCGAAGTCCGAGGGCTCGGGCACCTCGGTGTCGTTGTACAGCCACACGGAGAAGCCGACGCCGGCGATGACCAGCAGCGCGGCGAAGCCCGCGATCATGCGGAACGACGGGATCCAGCGCCAGGGGTTCTTCGCCCCGGCGCGCGGGTAGTTCAGGAAGTTGGTGGCACGGGCCTTGCGGGGCTTCCCGCCGGAGCGCTTCGCGGCGGTCCCCGCGGCGGCCGAGCTCGCGGCTCCAGCCTTCGCGGCGCCGGCCTTCGCGCCCCCGTCGGCGGAGCGGGCGTGGCGCCGGGAGACCGAGGGGCCGCCGGCGGGTCCACCGGACGAGCTCTTCGCGGCGCCGCTCTTCGCGGTCGCGGGCTTCGCTCCGGAGCCCTTTGCGGCGGAGCGCTTCGCGGTCGCGCCCGCGCCGGCCGCGGCACCTGCCGCAGCGGCGCCGTCGGCGCGTCGGCCCGTGCGGCTGGTGCCGCGGGGCTCCTCGCTCGGCGAGCTGCCGGACGGCTTCGAGGACGACGAGGAACGCCGCACTCCGGCTGCGCGACGTGCGCCGCCGGTCTGCTTCCTGGCTCGATCCGACGAGCCGCGGGACGAGCGTCGAGAGTCGCTCACGGGCTGCTCCTAGTCCTTCGGGGGCACGGACGGGTGGCACCCCGCGAGGGGGCGCAGTCCCTCAGTATGGGCACGCCCCCCTCACGACGGAACGACCTGGCGTCGAAGCACACAGGGTGTGCACGTTCCATGCGGCGCCGCTCACAGCGCGGCGGCGAGCCTCCACAGGACCCTCACGAGCCGGAGCGCGACTCCCACCAGGTACGCAGCTCGGCCTCCGCCCGCTCGGCGCCCAGCGGCCCATGTTCCATGCGCAGCTCGAGCAGGTGCTTGTACGCCTCACCCACCTCGCGGCCCGGCGGCAGGTCCAGCAGGCGCATGATCTCGTTGCCGTCGAGATCGGGGCGGATCCGGTCGATCTCCTCCTGGGCGGCGAGCTCGTCGATGCGGGCCTCGAGCTCGTCGTAGGCCCGCGAGAGCGCCCGGGCCTTGCGCCGGTTGCGGGTGGTGACGTCGGCGCGGGTGAGCCGGTGGAGGTGCTGGAGCAGGTCCCCGGCGTCGGTCACGTACCGGCGCACCGCCGAGTCGGTCCACGGCGCGTCGGCGTACCCGTGGAAGCGCAGGTGCAGCTCGACCAACCGGGCGACCCGCTTGGTGGTGTCCTTGTCGAAGGTGAGAGCCTTCATCCGCTGCACCGTCATCTTCGCGCCGACGGTCTCGTGGAAGCGGAAGCTCACCGCCCCGCCCGGCTCGAAGCGGCGCGTGGCGGGCTTGCCGATGTCGTGGAACAGTGCGGACAGCCGCAGCACCAGGTCGGGACCCTCGCAGGGGCCGCCCGAGCCGGCGGGGCTCTCGAGGTCGATCGCCTGGTCCAGGACCGTCAGCGTGTGCTCGTAGACGTCCTTGTGGTGGTGGTGCTCGTCGATCTCGAGCTGCAGCGCAGGGAGCTCGGGCAGCACGTGGGCGGCCAGGCCCAGCTCGGTGAGCAGCTCGAGGCCGCCGCGGGGGTGGGCGCCGAGCATCAGCTTGACCAGCTCCTCGCGCACCCGCTCGGCGGAGACGATGGTGATCCGCTCGGCGAGCTCCTCGATCGCGTCGGCCGTGGAGTCCTCGATGCGGAAGCCGAGCTGCGCCACGAAACGGACCGCGCGCATCATCCGCAGCGGATCGTCGGTGAAGGACTGCTGGGGGCCGACGGGGGTGCGCAGCAGGGTGCGGGAGAGATCGGTGAGCCCGTCGAAGGGGTCGACGAGCTCGAGGGAGGGCAGGCGCACGGCCATCGCGTTGACCGTGAAGTCCCGCCGGGAGAGGTCGCCCTCGAGGGTGTCGCCGTACTCGACCTGCGGCTTGCGGGAGGTCGGGTCGTACGACTCGGTGCGGTAGGTGGTGATCTCGACGCGCACGCCGTGGCGGACGCCGCCGAGGGTGCCGAAGTCACGCCCCATGTCCCAGATCGCGCCGTCGTGGGTCCACTCGCGCAGGATCGCCTCGGTCTGCTCGGGACGGGCGGAAGTCGTGAAATCGAGGTCCGCGCTCGAGCGGCCCAGGACCGCATCGCGCACCGGCCCGCCCACGAGGGCGAGCTCGTGCCCGGCCGCCTCGAAGCGGCGCCCGAGCTCGTGGACCTCCTCGGGGAGGGCGGCGAACATGGACGCGGCGCGGGTGCGGGCGGTGGCGAGGCGCTGGGCGGACTCGTCGACGGGATCGGTCACGGGCGGTTCCTGTTCCGGGCCGGGGGCGGACGACACGGGGCGGCACGGTCCGTGGAGGTCTCGTGGCGCCCGGGGTTCCTACGGTAGCGGCCGCATACAGTGTCACCATGCCGTCGTCCCCGCCGTCCGTGCGCCCGGTGCTCGCGGCGCTGCTGACGGCACTCCTGCTTGCCTCATCGGTGCTGGCGGGCGCCGTCGCGACCCCTGCCGCGGCCCGCACGGCCGGGTCCACGGCCGCCGCGACCCCCGTCGGGGCCGCCACCACCGGCACCGGGGCCTCCACGAGCGGCGCGAGCCCGGCCCCGGCCGTCCCGCCCACGCCCGGCGCGGACGACCCCGTCGCGCTCGACCTGGTCGAGCTCTCGCCCACCTCCCTGGCCCCCGGCGGCACCGTGCAGGCGCAGGTCGAGGTGACCAACACCTCCTCTGAGCCGCTCAGCGCGGTGGAGCTCGAGCTGCGCACCCGCTCGGCGCGGGTCACCGACCGGGACCTGCTCGCGGAATGGCAGGCCGACACCTCACCGGACACCGTCGGCACCCCCCTCGCGACCTCCGCCGCGGTGCCGAGCCTCGCCCCCGGGGAGTCCGCGACCCTCTCGGTGACCCTCTCCGCGGACGAGCTGGGCTTCTCCGCCGAGCCGTACTACTGGGGCACGCGCCGGGTCTCGCTGACCGTGGCCGCCGACGGGGAGGACCTCGCGGCCCTCCGCTCCTTCCTCGTGTGGCGACCGGACGGCGCCGAGGACTCCATCACCCAGTCGGTGCTGCTGCCCGTCTCCGCGGCCGACGCCTCCGCCGCGGTCACCGCCCCGGAGTCCTTCGCGACCTCCGTCGAGTCCGGGGAGCTCGCCGCGCTGCGGGAGCTGGCGGTCCGGCCCGACGTCGACTGGTGGCTGGATCCCGCCCTGCTGGATCCGCCGCAGGTCGCGCAGGGAGACGCCACCGCCGTGGGCACCGACGGCCAGCCGACGGAGGAGGCCCCGCCCTCGGCGCCCCGCACCTTCGCCCCCGACGCCCCCAGCGCCTCCCTCGCGGAGAGCCTCACGGGCGGCGTCGGCGAACGCACCGTGCTCGGCATGCCCTATGCGCGCGCCGACCTGGTGAGCCTGCAGGCCGCCAGCGACGAGTCCCTCACCGCCGCGGCGACCTCGGCCGCGGAACGGGTATGGGCGGAGCAGGGCCTCGAGGAGCACGGCACCGTGCTCTCCCTCGCCGCGGAGTCCGCGACCGGTCAGTCGCTCCTCGCGCTGCAGCAGGCCGGCGCCTCCGCCGCGCTGGTCCCCGCGAGCTCGCTGCGCCCCGATCCGTCCTCCTCGCTGACCCCGAGCTCCGTCGCCGCGGTGGATCTCGGCGACGGCACCGGCTCGCCGCTGACAGTCCTCGCCCCGGACTCCCGGCTCTCCGCGGAGCTCGAGACCCTCACCGCCGACGGCGATGCGGAGCAGACCCGCCAGCGGATGCTCGCCGAGACCGCCACCATCGCCTCGGAATTCACGGTGGCGCCGCGCCACCTGCTGATCTCCCCGGATCCCGAAGCCACCCTGGACCCGGCCGCGACCGCGACGGTGCTCGACGCCCTCGGCGAGGCGCCGTGGATCACCGTCGGCCGCACCGACGATCTGATCTCCGCCGCCGAGCAGGAGACCTGGACCCAGGACCCCCAGGACGAGTCGGGCGAGCTCTATGCGATCGGCGAGATCCCCGCGGAGTCGGTCGTGCCCTCCGCCCCCGACGCCGAGGGGCGCTGGCAGCACCAGCAGGAGGCGGTCGACGCGGAGCTGCTGACCACCGGGACGATCGACGAGCTCTCCGCCGCGTGGGAGGAACTCGACGTGCTCGCGGCCGTGATGGAGGACGACACCTCGCTCGAGGCGGCACGCCTCGAGGTCCTCGCCGCCACCTCGGAGCGCTGGCGCGGCCACCCGGAGGTCTCCGCCGAGCGCGCCGCCGGGGCGCGCACCGCCGCCGCGGACCTGCGCGCCGGGATCCACCTGGACCCCGCCTCGGGCTACAACCTGATCTCCGACTCGGCCGGCGTGCCCGTCACGATCGTCAACGAGCTCGACACCCCCATCACGGTCCGCGCCGAGGTCTCCTCCGACAAGCCGCTCGTGCGGGTGGAGGAGCACCCGACGGTGACCGTCCCCGCCCGCGGGCAGATCGACACGACGGTGCCCGTCGAGGCGATCGCCAACGGCACCGTCACCCTCACCACCCGGCTCACCACCGAGGACGGCCGGGCGCTGACCGACGCGACCGAGGTGCCGCTCACGGTCAACCCCGCGTGGGAGAACTGGACCACTCTGGTGCTGGTCATCGCGATGGGCGTGCTCGTGGTGGTGGGCATCGCCCGGGCCCGTCGCGTCGGCGCCTCGACCCGCGCCCCCGCGGTGCACGTGCCCGAGGATCCGGAGGAGCTCGCCCGCACGGGCCGCTCCACCCCCGCGGTGGATCCGGGATCACCGCCCGACCCCGGTCCCGCGCACGGTCCCGACCCCGATCCCGATCAGGACCCCGCCCCTGACGACCCGACCCCCCGTCCCGACGACCGCCCCGAGGAGACCCGATGAGCCGCGAGCTGCGCACCCGCCACATCCCGCGCCACCGCCGCCACGGCAGCGTCTCCAGCCGCTCCCGTCTGCTGCAGGCGAGCGTCCTCATGGCATCCGGCTCCGTGGTCTCCCGGCTGCTGGGCTTCGTCCGCAACTTCCTCTTCGGCATGGTGCTGGCCGGCTCCATGTCCGGCGCAGCGAACGCCTTCAGCGCCGCGAACACCCTGCCCAACACGGTGTGGCTGCTCGTCGGCGGCGGCACCCTGAACGCGATTCTGGTGCCCGCGATCGTGCGGGCGATCAAGCGCCCGGACCGCGGCAGCGACTACATCTCCCGCCTGATGACCCTCGTGGTCACGGTCGTCGCCGCGATCACCGTGGTGTGCATCGTCGCGGTGCCGCTGCTGATCACCCTGACCAGCGGCGTGCTGCCCCCCGAGACCTATGCGCTCGCGGTGCAGCTGGGCTACTGGATGATGCCGCAGATCCTCTTCTCGGCCCTCTACGTCATGTGCGGTCAGCTGCTGAACGCACACGACAACTTCGGGCCGTACCAGTGGGCGCCGGTGCTCAACAACGTGGTGGGGATCATCGGCGCCGCGATCTTCTTCGGCATCTGGGGCACCGTCGGCTCCCCGGACCAGTGGACGCTGCAGATGATCGTGGCGATGGCGGCGATCAACGTCGGCGGCTCCGCAGCGCAGGTGCTCTTCCTCTTCTGGCACATCCGCACCCTGGACCTGCACCTGCGGCCCCGCTGGGGCTTCCGCGGCCTGGGCCTCGGCAAGCTCAGCCGGATCGGCCTCTGGTCCCTCGCCATGCTGTGCCTGGGCCAGCTGGGCATCTGGGCGACCCGCTGGTCCACGGGCGGTGCCGTCGAGATGACGGAGAGGTTCCAGGACCAGCCGGACCTCGCCGCCCAGTACCCGGCGCTGCTCACCATCGAGTGGGCCTATCTCGCGTTCATGCTCCCGCAGGGGATCATCGGCGTCACCCTGGTCACCGCCGCCTTCCCGGCGATCTCCCGGCATGCGGCCGACGGGGAGCACACCCAGGCGCTGACCCAGTACGGGGAGACCTCCCGCCTGCTCGCGGTGCCGATGATGCTGTGCACCGCGGTGTTCCTGGCGCTCTCGGGACCGATCATGTGGGTGATCGGCGGCGGCACCGGGGAGATCGGCGCCCGCGCGAACGGCGCCGTGCTGGTCGCCTACATCCTGGGCCTCATGCCCTTCGCGGCGCAGTACCTCGTCAAGCGGTACTTCTTCGCCTACGAGGACGCCCGCACCCCCTTCCTCACCCAGATCCCGATCGCCGTGATCTCGCTGGTCACGATGCCGCTGATCCTGTGGTTCGTGGATCCGAAGTGGGCGGCGGCGGCCGCGGCGTCGACCTCGAGCCTCGGCAACCTCGTCGCCTGGGGGATGGGGTCGTGGATGCTCCGCCGACGGGCGACGGCCCTCGGGGCGACGGCGCCGAGCTGGCGCGCCGGCGCGGTGGGGCTCGCGAAGCTCGCCGCCGCCGCGGCGGTCGCGTGGGCGGTCGGCAGCGGCCTGGTGCTCCTGCTCGGGGACCTGCTGTGGGTCCACCGCCTGCTCGCGGTGCTGCTCGGCGCCGTGATCGGCGTGGTGATGACCGCGGTGTTCGCCGCGCTCGCGTGGCTGCTGGGCGTGCACGAGGTGCGGGCGCTGGTCCGCCACGGTCAGCGGCTGCTGGGGAGGATCCTGCGACGGGGCCGCACGACGACCTCGTAGCATGGGATCCGCTCGTGACGGGCAGGAGCCCGCAGGACGAGGAGAAGGACGGTCCGTGAACTCGAACTCGAACCAGGACGCGCTCGCGGCGCGCTGGACGCTGGAGGGGATGATCCCTCTGCGCGGCGTCGCCGACGGGGCGTCATGGCATCGCGCCCGCACGGTCGCCACCGGCGAGGGCGTGACGCTCTTCGTCGTGCGCGGAGCCGCAGCCCTCGAAGCGGCCGACGCGGTCCGCCGCGCCTATCTCGTCGAGGACCCGCACCTGATGCCGGTTCGCGAGATCGTGGTGCTGGACGACCCGCGCGAGGCGGGGACCGCGACCGGGGCGGACGAGCCGATCACGGTCGTCGAGTACCCGCTGCCGTCCGCACCGCCGCTCGCCGCTCTGCTGAGCGGCGGACCGCTGCATCCGGAGACCGCCCGCTCGATCATCGGCGAGGCGGCGACGGGGCTCGAGGTCGCGCGGCGTCGGGGTGTCCGCCACCAGTTCCTGGATTCCAACCGCCTGTTCGTGGACACCGCCGCGGGGACCGTGACGGTGCTCGGCATCGGGGTGGAGGCCGCCGCCCACGAGGGGCTGGACCGCTCGCGCGAGATCGCCTCCTTCCAGGACACGGCCGCGCTGGTGGCTCTGCTGTACCGGGCGCTGACCGGGAAGGCGCCGCAGCACGGGGCCGACGGGGACGTCCCCCGGCCGTCGACCCTCGTGGACACCGAGATCCCGCAGGACCTCGACCTGCTGTGCGATCTGGTGCTGAACGAGTCCGGGGACGAGATCCCCGAGACCACCCGCTCGCTAATCGCGGCCCTCGAGCCGTGGCAGTCGATCCCGGTGACGCTCGAGGCCTACCCGAGCGCCGCCGCGCCGGCCCCGAGGCCGGAGCCCGCGACCGCCCCGGTGCCCGTCGCGGCGGAGCCGGAGGCGGTTCCCGACGACGCGGCGACCGTCGTACGCCCCGCCCCGTCCGCCGAGGCCACTGAGGCCACCCCGCCCGCCCGAGCCGCGGAGCCGGCGCCCACGTCGCCGAGCCCCGAGGCCGACGGGCCGGATCCCGCCGCCGGAGCCATCGCGGTCGGTGCCGCGGGCGCCGTGGCCGGGGGCGCCGCCCTCGCCGCGAGCTCGATCGACGACGACGTGGACGAGGACACCGTGGTGCGCCCTGCCGCCGCACCGTCCGAGGCGCCGCACGACGCCGTCGACGAAGACACCATCGCGCGACCGGCCTCCCCCCACGCGAACGCGCCCGTCGACGGCAGCCTCGACGAGGACACCATCGTGCGTCCCACCGTCGGCGCGGCCGTGCCCTTCGGCGCCGCGGGTGCCGTCGCCCCGCCGCCCGCCGCGCCCGCCCCACCCGTCGCCCCCGCGCCGTCGGCCGACTCGTCGGCGGCCGCACCCGGAGCCGGCGCCGCCGAGGGTCCCGCGGCCGACGCCCCCCGCAGCGCCCCCTCGCCGTCCGCAGAAACCGCCTCCCGAGCCCGCGGGCTGGTGCAGGACCTGCACCTCGACCGCAAGCGGGACGGTAGCGCCTTCCCCGGTCATCTCGAGATCACCCGCCCCCAGCCGGTGGTCCCCGCCGACGACACCGCGGATCCCGCGCAGGCGACGGATGCCGCGCAGGCGATCCCGACCGGTGCCGCCGGCGCCGCGGGGATCGCCGCCGCGGGAGCCGCGGGGATGGCTGCCGCCGGTGCGGCCGTCGGCCCCGATGCGGTGCCCGGACGGAGCTCGGATCTCCCCGCCCGCACCTCGGGCACGCACTGGCCCGGGGCCACCGGATCCCGAGATGCGGGATCCAGTTCCCCGACAGCCGCGGCGACCGCTTCACCCCTCGCGCCTCTCGCCCCGTCGGCCGCGGGAGCAGCACCCGTCGCGCCGGCCGCGGCCGATCAGGGCCTCGAGACCGCCGCGCTGCCGCCCACCGCGATGACCGCGGCCGATCCGCACGAGGCATCCGACGTCCCGCACGCGGCGCCCGCCGCGGACGCCACGGCGCCGCAGGCCGCCACGGAGGACTCCGGGCCCACCCCGCCCGAGGGGCCGATCGTGATCCGCGGCCGCGAGCGGTCGCCGCTCGACGAGCCGGTCGAGACGACCGTGCCGATGAGCCGCAGCTCGCTCCTGCGCGACGTCGTCGCCGTGGCCGTCGACCAGGACGGCGGGGACTCCTACGTCTACAGCGACTACCCGGCCGAGCAGCGCTCGCGGCAGGCGCAGTGGATCATCATCGGCGCGATCCTGCTGGTCATCGTCGCGATGGTGGTCGCGCTGACCTCGGTGACGGCGGGACTGCGCGACCGCATGGCGAACCCGCTGAACACCTCCCCGGTCGCCTCGGAGACCGCAGCGCCCGAGGAGACCGACGAGGCGCCCGTCGAACCGACGGCGGAGGACACGGCCGAGCCGACGCTCCCCGCACCCCAGCTCGCCGGGGTCGAGCTGTTCGAGGTCGGCCACGACGGCGATCCCGACAACGCCGATCAGCGAGACCGGATCACCGACGGGGACCCGGGCACGTACTGGTCCACCCAGCACTACGCGAGCCCCGACTACGGCGGGCTCAAGGAGGGCGTCGGCCTCTACGTCGACCTCGCCGAGCCGTCGCGTCTGACCGCCGTTACCGTCACCACCGCGCGGAACACCGGCGGCGTCATCGAACTGCGGGCCGTGAACGACGACGGCACCCTCGGCGACGTCCTCGCGACGGGGGCCCTCGCCGGCGACGGACAGGTACGCCTCCAGCCCGATGAGCCGATCGACGTGCAGCGCGTCGCGATCTGGCTGCCCGAGCTGCCGCCGGACAGCAACGAGTCCGGTCGCTTCCGCGCCCGCATCGCGGAGATCGCCGTCGAATGACCCCGCGCCCGACGCATCGCACGACCCGGCGCCGCAGCGGCGAGGGTCTGCAGCGCTCCATGGTGCTGGACATACCCCTGCCGATGGTGATCGTCGCGCTCGTCGCGACCGCCGCGCTCGGCCTGCAGCTCGCGGTCGCCCTCGAGCAGTCGACCTCCGGTGGTGGGCGCTCGGTCACATCCGTGGACGCCACGGGCGCGTCCGGGATGAACTCGGCGGGTCTTCCCGTTGTCACGGAGACGGGCATCGGCCCGGAGGTGCAGCGCCTGATCGACAGCGGCGTGATGCAGCCGTCCACGAGCTTCGACGCGGGGCTGTGCCTCACCGAGCAGGGGATCGGCGATTCGATCCTGATCATCGAGGAGGTGGCATGGAGCGCCGACGAGACCCGCGCCTGGCTCCTGGTCCACGGCCCCGTGGACCGCGAGACTCTACGCGCCAACGGGGGCACCGTCTCGGCGACCGTCGTCCTCCCCAGCTGTGGGACGCAGGACGGCGCCGACCCCTCGACCACCCGTCTGTGGACCGGGGATGTCATGATCGGCTCGCTCTGAGCTACCGCCCGCACCGCACCCCACCGTCCCCGCCCCGCCCTTCAGCCCGTCCCGCACCCCGTCCGGCCCCGTCCCGGACCGCACCGACCTCCACGGAAGGACTCCTCCCATGACCCAGCCGATCCAGGCCCTCAACATCCTCGGCACCTCCGCGACGCCCGCGCCGACCTCCGCCCCTGCCGCGGACCCGGCGGAGGGACCCGTGCACGAGGTCGTCATCGTCGGCTCGGGCCCCGCGGGCTACACCGCCGCGATCTACACCGCGCGCGCGGAGATGAAGCCGATCGTCATCGCCGGGGCGCTCGATGCCGGCGGGGCCCTGATGACTACCACCGACGTGGAGAACTTCCCCGGCTTCCCCGCCGGGATCCAGGGCCCCGAACTGATGGCCGCGATGCAGGAGCAGGCCGAGCGCTTCGGCGCCGAGATCGTGTACGACGACGCCGTCGATCTGCAGCTCGAGGGCGACGTGAAGACCATCACCCTCGACGACGGCACCGTGTACCGCGCCCGCACCGTCATCCTCTCGACCGGTTCCGCGTACAAGGAGCTGGGCGTGACCGGCGAGAAGGAGCTCTCCGGCAAGGGTGTCTCCTGGTGTGCGACCTGCGACGGGTTCTTCTTCAAGGACCAGGACATCGTCGTGGTCGGCGGCGGTGACTCCGCGGTCGAGGAAGCCACCTTCCTCACCCGCTTCGGCAAGACCGTCACCCTCGTGCATCGCCGCGGCGAGCTGCGCGCCTCCAAGATCATGGCCCGCCGCGCCGAGGCCGATCCGAAGCTGTCCTTCGCGTGGAACAGCGAGATCGTCTCGATCAACGGCACCGACAAGGTCGAGTCCGTCACCCTGCGCGACACCGAGACCGGGGTCGAGCGCGTGCTCGCCACCGGCGCCGTCTTCGAGGCGATCGGCCACCTGCCGCGCACGGACCTGCTGCGCGGCAAGCTCGAGCTCGACGACCAGGGCTACATCGTCTGCCAGGGGCGCTCCACCTACACCTCCGTGCCCGGAGTGTTCGCGGCGGGCGACGTCGTCGACCACACCTACCGTCAGGCGATCACCGCTGCCGGCAGCGGCTGCCAGGCGGCACTGGACGCCGAGCGCTGGCTCGCCGATCAGGACGCCGCCGCGAGCACGAGCAACGCTCCTGCCGCCGCCGAGAGCGTCGTCGGCTGACCTCCCTGGTCGTGTGCACAGCAGGCGTGAGCAGTGGCGGCGCGTGACGGCTCCCCGCCCACTGCAGTCCGAGGGTCCCGGCGACGAGATCGCGTCGTCGGGACCCTCCTCTGCCGAGCGTGCCGTGGTGCTCGTGTGGGCGCCGTGGGCGGGCCCGTCCCGTCCGGCTCCGACCGTCCTGCGGGAGCTCGCTCGCCGCTGGGGTCCGACGGTCACGACGCTGGTCCTCGAGGACCCCGCTCCAGAGGTGCTCGATCTCCTCGGGGTCGAGCTGATGCCGACCTGGCTCGCGCTGGTCCCAGCTGATGCCCCGGGGGAGGGCACCGGACGCAAGGCGGCCGACGAGATCGCGCCGGCCTCCGGAGACGAGGCTCCTGACGAAACCAGCAACGAGGTCGACGGTCATGCCGCGCCAGCCATGCCGGGATCCACGATCCGCGATCTGAGCGGAACAGGCGTCGACGGCGAAACGGCAGGCCTGCCCGGGATCTGGAGGATCGTTCGGCGCAGAGCCGGCGCTCTGCCGAAGCATCTCGTCGACGAAGAGTTCGGTCCGAGCGCGGTCCGCGGGCAACGCTCGGACTGAACGAGCATCGGCCGACGGGCTCGACCGTCCTCGAGAACGGTCGACGGCGCTCGGGGTACGAGTCGGTGCTCGACGGAACTCGAGGGCTCTCCGCGGCGGTCACTCGGAGTCCTGTCAAGCTGTCTGCAACCGCCCGGCGTGACGTGCAGAGATGAGTTGTCCCCAGCGTCCTCCACATCGTTATCCACACCCCTGAACAGCTCTCTCCACAGAGTTATCCACAGTCAGATGTGGACAACTGCCCTTGTCAGATCAGACGCCTCTGAGTGACACATATGGCCCTGACCTGCAGGGTCACTCTCATGACGGGCGCTCAGTGCCGAAACCCTTCCTGTCATGCCGGAATAATGTGGGGACGATCCCGCTCGGCACGCGTGCGATGTCCACAACGTTACGCACACTGTGCATAACGCGACGCGACCGCCTCCGCGGGCTGCGTCGCAACGCCCGGGTCGGGTCTTTCCGACCTCTTCGACGACGCCACGAGCAGCCTCGGGGACGTCCCTCCTGCTGCGTGTCGCTGGATCTCGTCTGGGCGGCGAACGGCGGCAGGCTCCACGTGACCGGCCGTGCCGATCAGCCGAGATGCCGCGTCGAGCAAGACGGGTTCCACGTGGACCAGAGACCTCGAGAGTCCGACTCGCGTGCAGGCCTACTCGGGCCGCCGGGGGCAACACGCCAGCAGCTGGACACCTACCGTTCACCGACGACGTGAGCGAGATCGGCGTTCCGCGTGAAACCGCATGGCAGAACAACATGGCCGGACGATCGTGAGGTGGGAGCGTGCTGTCTGGAGGGAGCTCGCCACGGTGAGGTGATTGAGTTCTCACGCTGACCTGGCCTATTGTCCCCTCCGTCCGGTAGTCCCGCAGCTGGTCATGTCGCCCGAACTAGAATCGGTGGGGGACGATGCAGCGTCAGTTGTGAACCTCGCTGCACCTCGCGCTGCGCCTCGGACATCTAGAGCCCAGTCCTCGTCCCTCTGAAGCGAGTTTCCCGTGAAACAACGCCCCCGCTCGCTACACGCGATGCCACCTCGGGTGGAGCTGACGGCCCCCACCGACTGCCTTCACGGCTGGACTAGAGACGCTCGGCCCTGGACCCATGATTCACGTGAAACACACTCCTCTACCGTCGCGATCGGTCGAACCCCAGACAGATTCACCCGACTCCGCTGCGGACAGCTGCCGAGACCACCGCGCCTCCGCGGATGCCACCTCCCCCGGGGACACCGGTGTCACAGGGAATGCCGATGAGGTACACGATGAGGAACTGCGCGAGGGCGGACGACTCACCTCGGCGTCAGTTCGTCGTGTTTCCCGTGAAACAGCCCTACTTCTTCTACTGGACTGCGGGAATGGCTCTCCCTTGGCTCCGTCGGCACCGCATCAAGATTTATAGAAGCCAGACGTCGAGTCCGCCGCAACTCTGCCTGAAGTATTGTCACGTTTCCCGTGAAACAGGACTGCCGAAGAGCGAATTCATCATGTGTCGCCGCATGCGTGCTGCCCCGTGGCGGCTACGCGTCCCCCTCCCGGGCGAGATCGACCATGCCCAACCACTTTGGCGGCTAGTTCATCACCGCTCATCCCTCCCACGATCGACGCAACCCTGCCGCAGATGGGGACGGGACTCCACCTCTGCATTCGAGGCGTAATCGAAGCTCCTTGGAGACTGCGGCAGTCCTCGCGACGACGGACGCCACACCGGCCCACCATTTGCATGCGTCGCGGTTTCACGGGAAACCTGGCACTCCCATGGGCGCGGTTAGATCGGAACTGAAGACGCTGACCTACGGCATCGGGGACCACTCATGACGTGCGGTGATGGCCGCGGGGCCCTCGCCGACACAGCCCAAAGGCGGCGAAGTCCCGGGTTCCACGTGAAACTCCGCTTCTCACGGAGCGGCCGGCCCGAGCGACACCAGGCTGCACCGGCGGACGGCCCAGCACACTCACTGAACATGTCCCTTCCACGACCCAGCATTGCAATCGACGGTTCTGCACGACGGCCGGGAGCCCCCCTGCGCCCCAGCCGCTCGACTCAGCGAGCGGCGTACACGTCCACGTGCGTTTCACGGGGAACCTCAGTCTCGTCCGCGCTGTCCCAACTTCGCTATCGCTCCATAAGGGCTTCTGTCACGTAATGGACGTTTCCCGTGAAACGGTGAGTTCGGTTCCCCCGGGGGACTCCCTGCTCCGTCCGCGCACCCATCCATGACACGAGGCGTCGTAGCACACGGCCCACGCGCACGGGCCCGTCTTTCATGCGTCCCGAGAGGAGGCACCGACCGGCCAGAGGCCGAGTGGCCGACAACAGTTTCACGGGAAACGGCCCGTGGAAGTGAGTGGATTCCTTCCCACGCATCCGCTGCGACGTACAGGCACCTCCTGCCACAGCACTGCCTCAGGAGGAGAAGGAGGAGGGCAAACAACGAAGCGGTCTCCGCGGACCGCTCAGAGTCGCTGACGATCCCCTGAAGCACCCCGGCAAAGGAGGAAACACGTCGAGGATTATCGCGATGACCTGCAGGTTCTTTGCACTATGCGCACCACACGACGCCCTAGTTGCTCCGACCCACGGGCCCCTCCGGCCTCCCTCGCCATAGGAAAGCGCCGGCACCACCAGGACTGGTTTCCCGTGGAACGCGCCATTCGGTGAACCGCCAACCCTCGCCGTTTGACACCGACACGGGGGAGGCGGCAGACATGGTGGTGCCGACGACAGAACGAGGGTGACCAGCTCCCTGCAGATTGGTGACCCCCGAGCCTTCGAGACCCAGCGTCGGTTTCGCGTGAAGCGGCCATCGAGAGCATCAGCCGATCTCTGTGTGCCTGCTCCAGGCGCGCATCGTGCCTGACGGCACGAACTCGCCACAACACCGAACGTGCTGACCAGTTTCACGGGGAACGGCGTCGAGCGCCGTGAATAGAGGACCAGGACGACATCTGGTCGATCGCTCACGACACCGTCCATGCACCGTCCGCTGCCCCGAGACCGCCGGTGGTCGCGAGCTCACCACATCGCGAACACCCACACGCGTCGTCTCAAGAAGATCCCAACACGGACCGTCCACAGTTGTGGATACGTCGGTGGAGAAGCTCTCGTGAAGCGCTTTGACCAGGGAAAAGACCGGGTGATCCACAGTGTGCACAAGTCTGTGCACCGCCTGCCCGCGGAGTGCCCGAGAAGCGGTAAGGAGACAGAGCAGTTGCATGAACTGACACCTGCCGCCTCCGTGTCATATCGTAATGATGAGGGTTCCCCCGCCCCCACCCCCGACGAGCTGCAGCGCGGAACCATCGTCCGGGCTAAGTGCTTGGCGATCCGACTGAGTCGATTCGAGAAGGGAGGACCGATCCACGACAGGACAAGTGAACGACAGCACGTCGAGGCCTCACATCCCGAGGACCATCGCACCCTTACGGGCATATCCGGCACCGACACTGGCTGCCGAACGTAGCGCTGCAGTACAGCAGGAGGCTCTGGCTGGCGCCGAGGGTCGCTCGGGAACCCACGGAGAGGGCGTCAGTCGCAGGCCGAGCCGCTCTCGTCGCGACCGTCAGCCGCGGGCTGAGCCCCTCATGGGGAAGGGGATCAGTCGCCCGCGGTGCCCGTCTCGGGGAGGGGCAGATCCAGTCCCATGGTTTCCACGAGGCGCTCGAGGTCCTCGAGGTTCGTGAACTCGAGGGTGATCTTGCCCTTGCGCTTGCCGACGTCGATGCGCACCTGGGTCTCGAGGCGGTTCGAGAGGCGGCTGGTGAGGTCCACGACGTGCGGGTCGTACGTGCTGCGCCGGATGGTGCGGGTCGCGGACTGCTCGCCGCCCCGCGCCACGAGGCGCTCCACGGCGCGTACCGAGAGACCCTCGGTGACGATGCGCTGGGCGAGCTCCTCCATCAGGGATGGATCGTCGAGCGAGAGGAGGGCGCGGGCGTGCCCGGCGCTCAGGGCGCCGCTCGCCAGCCGTCGCTGCACGAGGGCGGGCAGACGCAGCAGCCGCAGCGTGTTGGTGATCTGCGGGCGGGAGCGTCCGATGCGCTCGCCCAGCTCATCCTGGGTGCAGCCGAAGTCCTCGAGGAGCTGCTGATAGGCGTTGGCCTCTTCGAGGGGGTTCAGCTGCGAGCGGTGGAGGTTCTCCAGCAGGGCGTCCCGAAGCAGGTCGTCATCGCTGGTCTCCCGGATGATCGCGGGGATCGAGGTGAGGCCGGCCAGCCGGGCAGCGCGCCAGCGCCGCTCGCCCATGACCAGCTCGAACGACTCCCCGTCCTCCGTGACCGAGATCGGGCGGACGACGACGGGCTGGAGGACGCCGACCTCGCGCAGCGAGTAGGCCAGCTCGTCGAGCTCGTCGTCATCGAACATGGTGCGCGGGTTGCGCGGGTTCTCCCGGATCTCATGGATCGGGATCTCGGCGAACTCCGCACCGGGGACGCTCACGAGCTCCTGGCGCACGGGCTCTACATCCTGCGGTGCCTCGGACGGCTGCTCCGGCTCGGGTGTCGACCCCTCGGCGAGCGACTCCTCGACCGCCGGCGCCTCTGTCGCTGCGATGGTCTCCGTCTCGGAGTCCGTCGGCTCCTCGGAGGACTGCTCCGCCGACTGCGCGGCCTCGCGGGACGGCTCCTGGGAGTCGCGGGCCGGGGTATACACGACCTCCTCGACGTCGACCACGGGGCTCTCCTCGCCTGTCTCGGCCGGACGCGCCGAGGGCTTCTCCGCAGAAGCCTTCGTGGAGGCTGCGGACCGCGTGGAAGAGCGCTTGGTTCCCGATGCGGAGGGGGTGGACGCCGCCGAATCCTTCTCCGGCTTCGTCTCAGCCGGCTTCGTCGCGGCCGCCTTCTTCGTGCTCCCGCTGCGGGTCGTCGTCGATCCGGCCGTCGAGGAGCTCTTCGCGGTCGAGGTACGGCCGGCGGACGACTTCCGCGTGGATGCCTTCTTCGTGGGGGTCTTCGTCGTCGGCGCCTGGTCAGTGGTCGCCGGGGCCGCGGTCTCCGCGCGGCCCTCCCCGTCGGCCGCAGCCTTCGCAGAGGAACCGGACCGAGCACCGGCCCCGCGGGCCGTCGTGCCGCGACCGCGCCGGGCGGCCGCGGCCTTGGCCATCTCGCCCGCGAGGTCCTGGGACCGACCCCGTTCGCGCTGGGGGCGCTCCTCCTCGGAGGTGACCTTCTCACCGGAGAAGAACATGTCCACCGGGCGGGGGGAGCTGGACCGCTCGGGCTCCTCGGTGGCCGGTCGCACACGGGTGCGCAGCTCGCCCTCGGGCGCCGGAGCGGGCGTCGATCCCGCACCCGGGATCAGGGCGCCGAGCCCTCGTCCGAGTCCTCGCTTCTGCGTCATGGCCGTGTCCTTCCGGAGGTCGTGTGTTGTCGGGGATGAGCGTGAGGGGCGCGGCGACGGCGCCGGCCCGGTGATGCTCGAGGTCAGGGAACGGGGCGGGTGGTGAGCTCGTGGGCTGCGGCCCGATAGGCCAGGGCACCGCTCGAGCCCGGATCGTAGGTGAGCACCGTCTGTCCGTAGCTCGGAGCCTCGGAGATGCGGACCGAGCGCGGGATCGTCGTCTCGAGCGTCTGCTCGGGGAAGTGGTCGCGCACGTCCTGCGCCACCTGGGCGGCGAGCCGGGTACGGGCGTCGTACATCGTGAGCATGATCGAGGAGACCACGAGATCCGGGTTGAGGTGCTGGCGGATCAGCTCGATGTTGTTCAGGAGCAGGCTGAGCCCCTCGAGCGCGTAGTACTCGGCCTGGATCGGGATGAGCACCTCGCGCGCTGCGACCAGGGCGTTCACCGTCAGCAGGCCGAGCGAGGGCGGGCAGTCGATGAGCACGTAGTCCAGCCGCGGCAACCCCTCCTCCGCCCGGTGGGCGAGGTGGTCGCGGATCGCGTTGCGCAGTCGGTTCTCGCGGGCGACGAGGGAGACCAGCTCGATCTCGGCGCCGGAGAGGTTGATGGTCGCGGGGGCGCAGTGCAGCCGCTCCATGTCCGGCACCGGCTGGACGACGTCGCTGATCGGCGCGGACTCGACCAGTACCTCGTACATGCTGGGCACCTCCGCGTGGTGCTCGATGCCCAGCGCGGTGGAGGTGTTGCCCTGCGGATCGGCGTCGATGACCAGCACCTCGAGCCCGCCCATGGACAGGGCCGCGGCGAGGTTCACGGTGGTCGAGGTCTTGCCGACCCCGCCCTTCTGGTTCGCGATCGTGATGATGCGGGTCTCCGCGGGTGCGGTGAACTCGAGACCCTCGAGCTTCCGCCGACGGTCGTGGTCGCGCTTGAGCTCGCGCATCAGCGGGGTGTCGTCCATCGTCCCGCCTCCCGGGGAGGTCCCCTCGCGCTGCTCAGCCACGTACCTCTCCCTTCTTGGTCGCTTCCACCCGGCGACGCACTTGGACCACTGTAGTGGGAACCTCGACCTCGCCCACCCCGTAGCGGTCGATGCGCGGATCGACACCGCCGAGCTTCCGCAGCGTCTTCTGCGCCGCCTCGATCTCCTCGGCCGCCGAGCCGCCCTTCAGCGCGAGCAGGCTCCCCCCGTCGGCCACGAGGGGCAGCGACCAGCGGGCGAGCTTGTCCAGCGCCGCGACGGCACGGGCCGTGACGACCTCGAAGGTGCGCCGCCCGTGCAGCTCCTCGGCCCGGGAGCGCACCACCTCGAGGCCGAGGCCGAGCTCGGCGTCGACCTCCTCGAGCCAGGTGGTGCGCCGCTGCATGGTCTCGATCAGGGTGACCGACAGCTCGGGCCGCGCGATGGCGATGACCACCCCGGGGAGCCCGGCGCCGGAGCCGATGTCGGCGAGGGTGGAGGTCCCCTCCTCGACGGCGTCGGTCAGCAGGGCGCAATTGACCACGTGCCGCTCCCAGAGCCGCTCGACCTCGCGCGGTCCGATGAGACCGCGCTCGGGCCCCTGCTCGGCGAGCAGGTCGGTGTACCGCTCGGCGAGCTCGAGGCGGTCGCCGAACAGCCGCTCAGCCGTCGGGCGCAGCGTGTCGGGGAGGGGCAGCACCGGGGACCTCAGCTCGCCGGGTAGATCACGACGTGACGGTTCTTGCCGTCGCCGTCGGACTCGGAGCGGAGGCCCGCGCGCTTGGCGACGTCGTGGACGACCTTGCGCTCGAAGGGGTTCATGGCGCGCAGCGGGACCGGGGCACCCGTCTCCTTCGCCTCGGCGATCGCGGTCTCGGCGAGGCCCTCGAGGCCGTCCTTGTGCTCGGCGCGGAAGCCGCCGATGTCGAGCATGAGCCGCGAGCGGCTGCCGGTGCGGGTCTGGACCGCGAGCCGGGCCAGCTCCTGCAGGGCGTCGAGCAGCTCGCCCTTGGGCCGGTTCAGCTCCGCGAGACGGTCGGCGCCGCGGATCTCGACGGAGGCGCGGTCGCCGTCCACGTCGATGTCGATGTCCCCGTCGAGGTCGGCGATGTCCAGCAGCTCCTCGAGGTAGTCGGCGGCGATGTCGCCCTCCTCCTCGAGACGGCGCACGCGCTCCTCCGCGGTCTCGCCGGCGGTGCCGGAGTCGTCGTCGGCCTCCTCCTCGGGATCGGCGTCGGCCGACGGGGCGGAGTCCTCGGAAGTGGTCTCCTCGGGAGCGGACTCCACGGCGGCGGCCTGCTCCACGGTGGCCTGCTCCTCGGTGGCCTGTTCGGCGGCGGTCAGCTCGGTCTCCGCTCCCTCGGGGGCGGCGACGGTCTCGGGGGCGTTCTCGGTCATTCGGGGTCCTCCGGGCGGGTGGGGAGATCCGCGGATCTCCGATCGGGGAAAGGGTGCGGGCCCGGGAGCGTCGATGCTCCCGGGCCGGCGGGGGTCAGCGGTTGCGCTTCTTCTTCGAGCGCTTCTGCTCGGGCTTGGTGGTCACGCCCGGCACCTCGCCGGCGGCCTCCTGGGCCTTGCGGCGCTCCTCGGCGGCCTGAGCGCGGGCGGCGCGGGCCTGCTCGAGCTTCTCCTGGTCCGAGAGCTTCCTGCCACCCTTGTTCTTGGAGGGGGGCTGGACGCGGAGGTTGCGCTCGGGCTCGGGATCCGGCTCGACGACCTTCTTCGGCGGCGTGAAGTCCAGCGGCTCGAGGCCCTTCCTCGCACGCTTGGCGTTGATCCGCTCCTGGCGGGCCTTCTCGGCGTCGGACCCGGGGGTCGGGGTCGCGCGGATGACGATGTACTGCTGGACGAAGGTCCACACGTTGGTGGTGAGCCAGTAGATGAGCACACCGATCGGCATGCCCGGTCCCGTGATCACGTAGATGAACGGGAGCATGTACAGCATCATCTTCTGCGTGCTTGCCATGGGGCCCTCGAGGGCCGCCTTGGGCATGTTCTTCATGGTCAGCTCGCGCTGCGTGAAGAAGGTGACCGCACACATCGCGGCGATGATGACGCCCGAGACGATGCGGGTCGTGAGGTCACCGGCGCCGGGGCTGAGGAAGGAGTCGGCGATGGTGACATTGCCGATGATCGTCGAGCTGCTCGCGGACTGCGCGAGGGGGGTGGTCAGCGGGCCGAAGGGCTCACCGGCCGCCGCCTGCGGCAGCTTGTTGAAGAGCACGCGGAAGAGGCCGAAGAAGATCGGCATCTGCAGCAGGATCGGCAGGCAGGAGGAGAACGGGCTCGCGCCGGCCTCCCGGTAGATGGCCATGGTCTCCTCGGCCATCTTCTGCCGGGACTCCTGGTCCGTCTTGCCCTTGTACTTCTTTTGCACGGCCTGCAGCTCGGGCGAGACCATCTGCATCGCCCGGGAGGCGCGGATCTGGCGCACGAACAGCGGGATGATCAGTGTGCGGACCACCACCGTGAGGCCCACGATCGACAGCACCCACGTGATCCCGGAGTCCGCCTCCATGAAGAGGGACAGCAGTCGGTGGAACTGGACCATGAGCCATGCGACGGCCCATTCGATCGGATACAGGGGGTTCATCGGCCTGGTCTTCCTGCCGCACGGATGCGCATGTCGTTCATGCGAGGTGACGGCTCTGGTCGGGGGTCTCGGACAAGGGTAGGCCCTGCCCGGCTGGGTGCCGCAGTCGGCGTGGATTGGTCCACATGCCGGGGGCGGGCACGGGGTCGGGCCCTCCCCGGGTCAGGGGGTTGCAGCGCAGGATCCTCCAGGTGGTCAGGAGGGTCCCCTTGAGCGCACCGTGCACGCGCAGGGCATCCATGCCGTACTGCGAGCAGACGGGGTCGTACCGGCAGGCCGGCGGTGTGTACGGCGAGAGGCCGTGCTGGTAGGCGTGCACCAGCAAGCGCAGGGCCCGACGGGGCAGGCCCAGGATCGCGCCGACGGGTCCGCCGCTCATCGCCGATCCTCGCTCCGCTGCTCGGAGGAGCGGGGCTCCAGCGAGCGGGCGAGCTTGCGGGAGGCGGCGCCGAGCGCCCCGTCGACCTCGGCCTCGAGCTCGGCGAAGGGCAGCTCCGCGATGCCCGGGAGTGTGCGCACCACGATCGCCGCGTCGGCCGGCAGCTCGCCGAGCCGGGGCCGCACGATCTCGCGCAGCCGACGGGTGACGCGGTTGCGGATCACGGCATTGCCGACCTTCTTGGACACGACGAATCCCACGCGGGGTGCCCCCGTCCCCTGCGGCAGCAGGGAAAGGTGCACGACCACGTGGGATCGGGCGCTGCGCACGCCACCTCGGGTGACGGCGCGGAACTCGTCGCCGGTGCGGAGCCGGTGACGGGACCAGGTCACGGGGCGTCCGTGCCGGTCACGTCCCGCCGCGACCTCAGGCCGAGAGCTCGGAGCGGCCCTTGGCGCGACGGGCGTTCAGGATGGCGCGGCCGGCGCGAGTGCGCATGCGGGCGCGGAAGCCATGCTTCTTGGCGCGACGGCGGTTGTTCGGCTGGAAGGTGCGCTTGGTCATCGGTTCTCCTCGGTCGTGGGCGCGGGATGCAACCCTCGAAGTGGTCTGGTCGTCTGCTGCACGAACGGGTTGTCCGGGCGCACCCGCCGGGGCGGGGCGGCTGCCGAAGGACCGATCCGACACCGGAGTGGATCCGCAGTGGACCCGGGGACCGTGATCGGGACGGCGCGCAGCGCTGACTGCACGATTTTAGGGGCGACCCCCGGGAGGGTCAACGCTCGGAGCCTCCCAGCGCCTGGTTGTGGCCCGATTCTCACTCTCCCTGACATCCCGTGCGGCCTTTCGTGCGGCCGACGACCCCGGCACGGCGCTATGCGCGGTCAACCCTGTGCTCCACGCCACCTGCCGGTGACTGGTCGAGCGAAGGGGACCGACCTCACCCGCTCCGTCCACACGCTCGGTCCACAATCCGCGGGCCATTGTGGAAAACTGGCCGGACCGCTGAACGCCAGGAGAGAGCATGCCGGACACGAACGTCGACGAGATCTGGGAGCGCACGCTCTCGACCCTGCGTCGCGACAGCACGGTCTCGCAGCGCGTCATCGCCCTGCTGACCCTCTCCCGCCTGATGGCCGTCGTGGCGGACACCGCCCTGCTCGCAGCGCCCTCCGTCTCGGCGAAAGAGCTGTTCGAGAACCGGATCGCCGGTTCCCTCAAGGCCGCGCTGAGCGAGTCCACCGGTCGCGACATCCGCTTCGCGGTGACCGTCGACGAGTCGCTGCTGCTCGAGGAGGACGACGAGGACGAGCTGCCGCCGGCCGCGAACCCCGTCGGCGGCGCTGCGAACTCGGCACCTACCGTCGGACGTGCACATCCTGTGGACGACGCTGTGGACAACTCCGGGCGCGGTGTCCACAGCACCCCGTTCCGCCGCGATCGGGACAGCGGGTCGGTGCTGCCCGCGAGCGATCAGCCGGGCCGGGCCGCGATGCCCGGCTCCTCCTCCGCCGCGTCGGCCGGCGCCGAGTCCGGTGCTGAGGATCCCGTCTCCCGGTTCGGCCGCGGGACGGCCGCCGACCTCCCCGGAGCCTTCGACGGCTTCTCCGCGGTCACCGGATCCTCGGCACCCTCTCCCGGGCCGGCCCCGCGGCGGGCCCCGTCGGGCACCTCGACCCTCGGCGAGGACTCGCGGCTCAACGCCAAGTACACCTTCGACACCTTCGTGATCGGCTCCTCGAACCGGTTCGCGCAGGCCGCGGCGTCGGCCGTGGCCGAGACCCCGGCGAAGGCGTACAACCCGCTGTTCATCTACGGCGGCTCAGGCCTGGGCAAGACCCATCTGCTCCACGCCGTCGGCCACTACGCCCAGAGCCTCTACCCGGACGTGGTGGTGCGCTACGTGAACTCCGAGGAGTTCACCAACGACTTCATCAACTCGGTGCAGTCCGGCCAGTTCGGCAAGGCCCAGGAGTTCCAGGCCCGCTACCGCGACATCGACATCCTGCTGATCGACGACATCCAGTTCCTACAGCGGGCGCCGGAGACGATGGAGGCGTTCTTCCACACCTTCAACTCGCTCTACAACACGGACAAGCAGATCGTGATCACCTCCGACCTGCCGCCCAAGGAGCTCGGAGGCTTCGAGGACCGGATGCGTTCCCGGTTCGAGATGGGCCTGATGACCGACGTGCAGCCGCCGGACCTCGAGACCCGCATCGCCATCCTCCGCAAGAAGGTCGCGCAGGAGAACACCGGCGAGGTGCCGCACGAGGTCCTCGAGTACATCGCCTCGCACATCGCCACCAACATCCGTGAGCTCGAGGGGGCGCTGATCCGGGTGCAGGCGCTGCACTCGCTGTCCCGGCAGCCGATGGACGTCACCCTCGCCGAGAGCGTCCTGAAGGATCTGCTCTCCCATGACGACGGGGCCCAGATCACCGCGGCGACGATCATCGCGCAGACGGCCACCTACTACGGGCTGAGCGTCGAGGAGATCATCGGCACCGGCCGGTCGCGGCGACTGGTCTCGGCGCGGCAGATCGGTATGTACCTGTGCCGCGAGTTGACGGACATGCCGCTGATCCGCATTGGCGAGGAGTTCGGCGGGCGCGACCACACCACGGTGATGCACGCGAACAAGAAGATCAGCGAGCTCATGAAGGAGCGTCGGGCGATCTTCAACCAGGTCACGGAGCTCACGGCGCGGATCAAGAGCTCGAACTCCGCGCGCTGAGCCGCTGAGGGCCCCGCAGGGAGCGACAAGGGGCAACGGGGCGCAGCGGAGAGCAGCAGCGAGCAATTGGAGAAGAACAGGCCAGGTCAGCGACCAGTTCTCCCCAACTGTGGATAACTCTGTGGACAGTGTGGATCGCGAAGCATAAGCGCAGGAGCGGTTGTGCACGGGCGAATGACAGGAATCGGTGGTCCTGGCCGATCGATGCACAACTCGCCCACGGACCGATCTCGCCGATCAACGATCCGTCCACTCTTGTCGTTCTCCGTACGACCTGCAGTGTTGCGGTGAATCCACAGGATCCACAGCTGTGAAGAAGAGGACTGTAGTTCAGTGCTCGTCGGGGATGTGGATGCGCGGACGGTGCCGAAACGCCGTCGGGACGGAGCCGAGACGCACGGATCCGACGACTCGGGCGAGCAGCCTGCGGGCGCCGAGAGCCGCGACTGTCAAGGATCACGACCGGTGTGTCGGCGGCATCGCGAGGAAACCGATACGCTGTCCCCCGATCTGGCATTCGACCACTGCGAAGGAGTGGCAACGGTGAAGTTCCACCTCGACCGCGGCGTCCTCGGCGACGCCGTCACCTGGGCCACCCGCACCCTCCCCGTCCGTCCGGCGATGCCGATCCTGCAGGGCGTGCGGATCGTCGCCGACGCGAGCGGCGAGCTGCAGCTCTCGACCTTCGACTACGAGGTCAGCGCGCAGATCCGGCTCGATGCCGAGGTCGAGCAGCCCGGTGAGGTCCTGGTCCAGGGGCGCATGCTCTCGGACATCGTCCGCGCCCTGCCGAACAAGGACGTCTCGATCGCCCTCGAGGGCACGAAGCTCCAGGTCCGCTGCGGCAGCGCCCGCTTCGCCCTCGCGACCCTGCCCGTCGAGGAGTACCCGCAGCTGCCGGCCATGCCGCCGGTCGCCGGCTCCGTCGCGGCGGACGTCTTCGCCGAGGCGATCTCCCAGGTCACCGTCGCCGCCTCCAAGGACGACACCCTCCCGCTGCTCACCGGCGTGAAGGTCGAGATCGCGGGCGAGACCATGACTCTGATGGCCACCGACCGCTACCGCCTGGCGCTGCGCGAGCTGACCTGGAACCCCTCGACTCCGGGCACGGAGCTCACCGCCCTCGTGCGCGGCCGCACCCTGCACGAGGTGGCACGCTCGATGTCCACCGGCGGGAGCGTCGAGATCGCCCTGACCGAGGACTCCTCCGCGAACCTGATCGGTTTCGAGGCCGGCGGCCGGCGCACCACCTCGACCCTGGTCGACGGCGAGTACCCGCCCGTGCGCCGCCTCTTCCCCGACACCACCGCCATCACCGCCGTTGTCGCGACCGGCGCGCTGATCGACGCGGTCAAGCGCGTCTCCCTCGTGGCCGAGCGCAACACCCCCGTGCGACTGTCCTTCACCGAGGGCCAGGTCGCCCTCGAGGCCGGCGCCGGTGACGACGCCCAGGCGAGCGAGGTGCTCGAGGCACAGCTCGAGGGCGAGGACCTCGTGGTCGGCTTCAACTCCGGCTTCCTGCTCGACGGCCTCGGCGCCCTGGGCACCGAGTTCGCGCGGCTGACCTTCACCGACTCCATCAAGCCGTCGGTGATGAGCGGTCAGGACTCCCTCGAGGGAGCCCCCGACACCTCGTACAAGTACCTGATCATGCCGATGCGGATCTGAGCGCGGGAGCTCCTCCTCCGTGCAGCTGACCGCCCTCGATCTCACCGACTTCCGCTCCTACCAGCGCCTCGAGCTGCCCGTGCAGAGCGGGATCACGGTCCTGGTGGGTCCGAACGGCCAGGGCAAGACCAATGTCGTCGAGGCCCTCTGGTACCTCGCGACCCTGTCCAGCCACCGGGTCCCGCACGATGCCGCGCTCGTCCACCGCGGCTCGGCGACCGCGATCATCCGCGCGAGCCTCCTTCGCGCCGGGCGGCCCCTCCAGGTCGACCTCGAGATCACCCCGGGCCGCTCCAATCGGGCCCGGGTCCAGGGGCAGAACGTCTCCCGTCTCCGCGACCTCCTCGGCGAGGTCCGAGCCGTGCTCTTCGCCCCCGAGGACCTCGGCCTGGTCAAGGGGGATCCCGAGGGGCGACGCCGCTTCCTCGACGAGCTCCTCTTCGAGATCGCCCCGCGCTTCGCCGGCGTGAAGGCGGACTACGACCGCGTGCTCAAGCAGCGCTCGAACCTCCTCAAGCAGATGCGCTCGATGCGCCGCGGCGGCAGCGGGCGCAGCGTCGGCGGGCTCGACCCGGCGGAGTCCGCGGCGAGCACCCTCGAGGTCTGGGACCAGCAGCTCGCCCGCTTCGGCGCCGAGCTGCTGCGCGCGCGACTGCACCTGGTCAACCGGCTGCGTCCGCATCTCGGCTACTCCTACCTGCGGGTCGCGACCGACGAGGGCGCCGAGCAGTCGCTCGACCTGCCGCCCGGGCAGCGCGGCGAGGTGACGTCCCCCGCCGACGTCGCCTACCGGTCGGCCGTCCTGGACCATCTCGGCACCGCGCCCGGGGAGCTGCCCGGCACCCGGGAGATCCACGACGCCCTGCTGGCGCTGCTCGCCGAGCGCCACGAGGAGGAGATCGACCGCGGGGTGACCCTCGCCGGCCCCCATCGCGACGACCTCGAGATCCGCCTGCACGACTTCCCCGCCAAGGGCTATGCGAGCCACGGCGAGTCCTGGTCGCTGGCCCTCGCCCTGCGGCTCGCCAGCTACGACCTGCTGCGTCTCGAGGAGGGGGACCTCGGCGACGGGGAGCCGATCCTCATCCTCGACGACGTCTTCAGCGAGCTCGACGTGCACCGGCGCGAGCGCCTGGGCCGCATCGTCACCGGCGCCTCGCAGGTGCTGATCACGACCGCCAACGACAGCGACATCCCGGACTCCCTCACCGGCGAGATCCACCTGGTCGACGTCACCCTCGGCGCGGCCGTCCCGCGGACGAGCGGCTCCTGGTGAGCACCCGATGACCGAGCACCCGGCCGCCTCGCGCCGTCCCCGGCTCGCGAATCCGTACGACCTCTCCACCTGGAGTGGGGCGCCCCGGCCGGAGCCGACAGACGAGGATCCCGTCCGGGAGGACCGCTCCCGTGAGGTCCCTGTCCGTGAGGTCCCGGCTCGGCCGGATCGCCCTCGGGCGGATCGCGGACCCGCGGCCGGCGAGGACCCCGTCGACCCGCCTGCGCCCCCCGTGCCGTCGGACCCCTTCGAGTTGGCCCGCCGCACCGTGAACCGCTCCCGCGCCGCCGCCCGCGACCGCGGCCTCTACCCGATCTCGGCGAAGACACAGGCCCGTGACGTGCGCGATCGCTCCACGAGGGCGCCCGGCTACTCCGGCGCCCGGCCCGATCCCCGCGACCCGCAGGGCATCGAGTCGGTGCTGCGCAAGGTCCTCGGGAACCTGGGTTGGACCGCGGGGATGAACACCGGGCGCGTGCTCGAGGAGTGGGACGAGATCGTCGGCGAGCGGATCAGCACCCACTGCCGCCCCGTCTCCTTCGAGGACGGGGTGCTCGTGGTGAGCGCCTCCTCCTCCGCCTGGGCCTCCCAGCTGCGCCTGCTCACCCCGCAGCTGATCACCACGATCGAGGAGCACGTCGGCTCGCACGTGGTCTCCGAGCTGCGGGTCACCGGCCCGGCCGCCTCCCAGCGCACCTGGAAGAAGGGCCGCCGCACCGTGACCTGGAGGGGACCGCGCGACACCTACGGGTGACCCGCTCTCGCCGCCGTTCATCCCGGGTCATGCCCGCGAGGCGCCCTGGTCCGGACTGCTACCGTGGTCGGCGACGAGCTGAGAAGCTCGCGTGCACTGGGGTCGGTGAAATTCCGAGCCGGCGGTGACAGTCCGCGACCCGATGGCCTCTGGCCCTCGGTTGACCAGGTGGAACTCCTGGACCGACGGTGAGAGTCCGGATGGGAAGCGCACGCGATGTCGCCCTGTGGCGACCGCTCGGCGTCCCCTCGCGGGACGCCGCGGTCCCCGTGCAGGGCGACGTCCCGACGCCCCTTCGTCCGGTCCGTGAGCGACCGACCGGAGGAGCGCACATGATCACCCCCGCTGAGGAGCGAGCGCTCGAGCGCGCGCTCGACCTCGCCCCCGGCCCGCCGGGGAGCGATCCCGTCCCGGCCGGACCGAACCCCCGCGTGGGCTGCGTGATCCTCTCCGCCGACGGCGAGGTGCTGGCCGAGGGATGGCATCGCGGGGCGGGCACCGCCCACGCCGAGGTCGACGCGCTGTCCCGGCTCGGCGGCCCTGCCCCCGGCGGGACCGCTGTCGTGACCCTCGAGCCCTGCGCCCACCGCGGACGCACCGGACCCTGCACCGAGGCCCTGCTCGCAGCCGGGATCCGGCGCGTCGTCATCGCCCGCCGGGACCCGAACCCCCTCGCCGCGGGCGGACTCGAGCGTCTGCGCTCCGCCGGGATCGAGGTCGAGCTGGTCCCCGCCGGGCCGCCCCACGACCGCGCCCTGGAGCTCCTGCGCGGCTGGGAGCACGGGCTGATCCACTCCCGCCCCCTCGTCACCGGGAAACTCGCCCTCACCCTCGACGGCCGCATCGCGGCGGCCGACGGAACGAGCCGCTGGATCACCGGGGAGGCCGCGCGCGCCGAGGTCCACGAGCTGCGGGAGCGCTGCGACGCGGTGCTCGTCGGCACCGGCACCGCCCGCGCGGATCGCCCCCGGCTCACCACGCGCACGGCCGACGGCGCCCCCATTCGGCGCCAGCCGCTGCGCGCCGTCATGGGGCGGACGGCCCGCGTCGAGCTGCTCGCCCCCGACCCGGCGGCGGGCCCGGCCCTCGCGCTGCCCACCCGTGATCCCGCCGCAGCGCTCGCCGAGCTCTTCGCCCGCGGCGTCCGCCAGGTGCTCGTCGAGGGCGGCGCGATCCTCGCCGCCGCCTTCCTGGGGGAGGGGCTGGTCGACGAACTGATCGTCCACCTCGCCCCCACCTTCCTCGGCGCCGGCACCCCCGCCGTCGCGGACCTCGGCATCACCACCCTCGCCGACCGGCTCGACCTCGAGCTGGTCGAGGCCCGCCCCCTGACCTCGGCGGACGGTCGCACCGACCTCCGCCTCCTGCTGCGCCCCCGCGCGGCGTGACCCCCGAAAGGACCGCCATGTTCACCGGAATCATCGAGGAGCTCGGCACGATCGAATCCCTCGAGCACCCCCAGGAGGTCCCCGCGGATCCGTCGGCCCCAGGCCGCCCCGCGCGCCTGCGGATCCGCTCGCCCCACGTGCTCGAGGGGATCCGCCTCGGCGACTCGATCGCCGTCGACGGCTGCTGCCTGACCGTCACCTCCCACGACGGGACCACCTGGACCGCCGACGTCATCGCGACCACCCTCGCCGCGACGGCCCTCGGCTCCCGCGCACCCGGCGACCGGGTCAACCTCGAGCGCTGCGTGCGGGCCGACGGGCGGCTCGACGGACACATCGTCCAGGGCCACGTCGACGGCATCGGCCGGATCACCGGTCGCACCGAGGCGGGCGGCACGACCCTCCTGCGCCTCGAGCTCCCGGACGGCCTCGAGCGGTACGTCGTGGACCGCGGCTCCCTCGCCGTCGACGGGGTGAGCCTGACCGTCGCGGGGATCACCGGCGCGGAGGTCAGCATCGGCCTGATCCCCGAGACCCTCGACCGCACCACCCTCGGCCGGCGGACCGTGGGCGACGTGGTCAATCTCGAGGTGGACGTGCTGGCGAAGTACGTCGAGCGGCTCGCCGGCCGGCTGCTGCCGACGGGGGCGGACCGATGAGCGGCCTGCGCCTGGACCCCGTCGGCCGTGCCGTGGAGGAGATCGCGGCCGGTCGATCGGTGGTCGTGGTCGACGATGCCGATCGCGAGAACGAGGGCGACCTGATCCTCGCCGCCGAGTGCGCCACCCCCGAGCTGATCGCCTTCGCGGTGCGCCACTCGAGCGGGCTGCTCTGCGCGCCGATGGAGGCCGCACGGGCCGACCGGCTCGAGCTGCCGCTCATGGTCGAGCACAGCACCGACCCCCTGCGCACCGCGTACACCGTGAGCGTCGACGCCGCCGCCGGTGTCACCACCGGCATCTCGGCCGCGGACCGCGCCCGCACCCTCCGCGTGCTCGGCGGGGCGGGAACCTGCGCCGCCGATCTCATCCGCCCCGGGCACGTGCTGCCGCTGCGCGCTCGACCGGGCGGGGTGCTCGAGCGTCGCGGACACACCGAGGCCGCGGTCGACCTCGCCCGCCTCGCGGGACGCGAGGCCGTGGGGATGATCGTCGAGCTGGTCCACGACGACGGGACGATGATGCGCGGTCCGGCGCTGCGGGACTTCGCCGACCGGCACGGCCTGGCCCTGATCTCGATCGAGGCCCTCGTCGCCCATCGCCGGGAGATCGAGGAGACCGACCTGCTGGTCGTCGAGGAATCCGCCCTGCAGGTCACCGCACCGGTCCCGCTGCCCACGCCGCACGGCCTCTTCTCGGCGCTCGCCGTGACCGACGGCGCCGCCGAGCACCTCGTGCTCGTCCTCGGCGAGGTCGACGCGCCGGGGCCGGTCCTCACCCGGGTGCACTCCGAGTGCGTCACCGGGGATGTGCTCCGCTCGCACCGCTGCGACTGCGGCCCGCAGCTGCAGGAGTCCCTCGCCCGGATCGCCGACCGCGGCCGCGGCGTGCTCGTGCTGCTGCGCGGCCACGAGGGGCGGGGCATCGGCCTCGCGCAGAAGCTGCGGGCCTACGCCCTGCAGGATGCCGGCCGCGACACCGTCGAGGCGAACCTCGACCTGGGCCTGCCCGTCGACGCCCGCGACTTCTCCGTCGTGCCGCGGATCCTCGCGCACCTCGGCGTCGGCGCGGTCGACCTGCTGACCCACAACCCCGAGAAGATCGAGGCGCTGCGCGCCGGCGGGGTCGACGTGCACGGCGTCGTCGACCTCGACCCCCACCCCACCCCCGAGAACCTCACCTATCTCACCACCAAGCGGGACCGCCTGGGGCATCGCCTGATCGGCCTCCCCTCGACCCACACCCTCACGAACGGAGACCCCTCATGAGCGGACACGGCGCCCCCGCCCCGCAGCTCACCGCCCGCCCCGGCACCCGACTCGCCGTCGTCGCCGCCTCCTGGCACCGCGAGGTGATGGACGGCCTGCTCGCCGGCGCGCTCGCTGCGGCCCGCGAGGCCGGCGTCGAACCGACGGTGGTGCGCGTCCCCGGATCCTTCGAGCTGCCGGTGGTCGCGGACCGGCTCGCCCGCACCCACGACGCGGTCGCGGCGCTCGGCGT
The DNA here is from genome assembly GCF_036311905.1 of Brachybacterium sp. J153. NCBI lineage: Bacteria > Bacillati > Actinomycetota > Actinomycetes > Micrococcales > Dermabacteraceae > Brachybacterium > Brachybacterium sp. J153. Next base: position 144,752 of record NZ_JAZDCH010000017.1, read on the forward strand.
CGTGATCCGCGGCGGGACCCCGCACTTCGACTACGTGTGCGCGGCGGCGACCGACGGGCTCTCCCGGGTCGCCCTGGACCACGGCGTCCCCGTCGGCTTCGGCTTGCTGACCTGCGACGACGAGGAGCAGGCGCGTGATCGCGCCGGGCTTCCCGGATCCCGCGAGGACAAGGGGCGCGAGGCGGTCGCGGCGGCTCTGGAGACGGCCGCGGTCCTCGCCGCGCTCTGATCCGGCGGCGGATTCCCCTGCGGCTCGGGGGCGGCTCGGTGACGGCTCGGTCACCGTCCAGTCATCGTCTTGGGGGTCGCGACCGCAGACGCGCCTGTGCCGCGCGAGGGGGTCGGGAGGTGTACGGGACCTCGTCCGAGGACCCCCGGACCCCGTCCAGAGGCCGTTCCAGGCCGCCTGGGAGGCTCTCCGCGGTGACTTCTCCACAGGAACGGGGCGTCGAATAGGTTTCACGCCCCTCCTCCGATAGAATCGGCGGAGGTTCGGCCGACGTCCCTGACGTCCCGGTGGACTGCGAAGCCGTCGGTTCGAGCACAGCGGCCTCCGGGGCCCGCGCGCGCGTGCGCGCGAGGACTCCGCGGGCCGTTCGCGCGTCGGACCGCGGGCCGCTCCCCGTGCCCGGTCGAACCGCCCCCGGTCGCTCTCCCGACCGGGGACCGAGGACAGCGAGGAGCCACACCAGGTGAGCGACAGCGACCGACCCATGCCCGAGCAGGACGCGCCCCAGGGCGTGCCGGATCCCGTCCCCGCGGCGGAGCCGGCGCCGGATCCCGGACTCAGCGCGGGCGAGAAGGCGGCACGCTCCCCCGAGCACTACGACGCCTCGGACATCACCGTCCTCGAGGGACTCGAGGCGGTCCGCAAGCGCCCCGGCATGTACATCGGTTCCACCGGGGAGCGCGGCCTGCACCACATGGTGCAGGAGATCGTCGACAACTCCGTGGACGAGGCCATGGCCGGTCACGGCGACTCCATCGAGGTGTACCTGCTGGCCGACGGCGGCGTGCGCGTCGTCGACCACGCCCGCGGCATCCCCGTCGCCATGCACCCCACCGAGAACAAGCCCGCGGTCGAGCTGGTCCTCACCGTGCTGCACGCCGGCGGCAAGTTCGGCGGCGGCGGCTACGCCGTCTCGGGCGGTCTGCACGGCGTGGGCTCCTCCGTGGTCAACGCCCTGTCCACCCGGATGGAGGTCGAGATCCGCCGCGACGGCCACGTGTGGCGCCAGGCCTACGCCCGCGGCGTGCCCGAGGCCCCGCTGGACAAGGGCGAGGCGTCCGACGAGACCGGCACCACCATCACCTTCTGGGCCGATGACGAGATCTTCGACGAGACCGTCTACGACTTCGAGACCCTGCGCAAGCGGTTCCAGCAGATGGCCTTCCTCAACAAGGGACTGCGCATCGCGCTGACCGACGAGCGCACCCCCGATGCGCAGGACGAGGAGGACGCCGACCTCGTCGACGTCGAGCTCGAGGCCGAGGGCAAGCAGACCGGACCCCGCACCGTCGCCTACCGCTACGAGCGCGGCCTGCAGGACTTCGTCGAGTTCATCAACTCCGCCAAGCGCGCCGAGGTGATCCACCCCGAGGTGATCTCCTTCGAGGCCGAGGACACCGACGCCCACATCAGCGTCGAGGTCGCGATGCAGTGGACCGGCTCCTACTCCGAGTCCGTGCACACCTACGCCAACACCATCAACACCCATGAGGGCGGCACCCACGAGGAGGGCTTCCGCAGCGCGCTGACCGCGATCGTCAACCGCTACGGCAAGGCCCAGGGCATCCTCAAGGAGAAGGACGCCAACCTCACCGGCGAGGACATCCGCGAGGGCCTCACCGCCGTCGTGTCCGTGAAGCTCGGCGAGCCCCAGTTCGAGGGCCAGACCAAGACCAAGCTGGGCAACACCATCGCCCGCACCTTCATGGTCAAGGTGATGACAGACCAGCTCACCGACTGGTTCGGCTCCCACCCCGCGGAGGCCAAGGCCATCGTCGCCAAGAGCCAGGCCTCGGCGCTCGCCCGCGAGGCCGCGCGCAAGGCCCGCGAGGCGACCCGCCGCAAGTCCCCGCTGGAGACCGGCGGCATGCCCGGCAAGCTGCGCGACTGCTCGAGCCGCAACCCCTCCGAGTGCGAGATCTTCATCGTCGAGGGCGACTCCGCGGGCGGCTCCGCCGTGCAGGGCCGCGACCCGCGCACGCAGGCGATCCTCCCCATCCGCGGCAAGATCCTCAACGTCGAGAAGGCGCGGCTCGACCGGGCCCTGGACAACCAGGAGGTCCGCTCGCTGATCACCGCCTTCGGCACCGGCATCGGCGAGGACTTCGACGCGACCAAGCTGCGCTACCACAAGATCATCCTGATGGCCGACGCCGACGTCGACGGCCAGCACATCTGCACCCTACTGCTGACCCTGCTGTTCCGGTACATGCGGCCGCTCATCGAGATGGGCCACGTGTTCATCGCGATGCCGCCGCTGTACCGCCTGAAGTGGTCCAACGCCCCGCACGAGTACGTCTTCAGCGACGCCGAGCGGGACGAGCGGATGACCGCCGGCCGCGCGGCCGGGCGCCGTATCCCCAAGGACAACGGCATCCAGCGCTACAAGGGTCTCGGCGAGATGGACTGGAAGGAACTGCAGTCCACCACCATGGACCGCGAGTCCCGCACCCTCAAGCAGGTCACCGTGGACGAGGCCGCCGACGCCGACACCATCTTCTCCGTGCTGATGGGCGACGACGTCGAGTCCCGGCGCCGCTTCATCCAGGAGAACGCCAAGGACGTCCGCTTCCTCGACATCTGACCGTCGGCCCCGGCGCAGCGCCCCGCGCGCCCGGGACCCGTCCCCAGATCCGGCCCCACCCGAAAGGCCTTCCCTGCCATGAGCGACACCCCGCAGGACCCGACCGTTCCCGAGAACGGCTCCGAGCAGAACCCCTCCGCCGACTCCCCGTCGGCCGACTCCCCGTCGGCAGCCGGCACCCCCGCCCCGCCCGCCGGACCGACGCCCGACGGCGCCACCGAGTTGAGCGCGGCCGAGGCCGCCGACCGGACCGTCACCCTCGTCGATCCCCTCGACGACGGGGAGGTCGACCGCATCACCCAGGTCGACCTCAACCACGAGATGCAGCGCTCGTACCTCGACTACGCGATGAGCGTGATCGTCTCCCGCGCGCTGCCCGACGTGCGCGACGGCCTCAAGCCCGTGCACCGCCGCATCGTCTACGCGATGTACGACGGCGGCTACCGCCCCGACCGCTCCTTCTCGAAGTGCGCGAAGGTCGTCGGCGAGGTCATGGGCAACTACCACCCCCACGGCGACACCGCGATCTACGACGCCATGGTGCGCCTCGTGCAGCCGTGGTCGATGCGCTACCCGCTGATCCTCGGCCAGGGCAACTTCGGCTCCGCCGGCGACGACGGCGCGGCCGCCCCCCGGTACACCGAGTGCAAGATGGCGCCGCTCGCCCTCGAGCTGGTCCGCGACATCGACCAGGACACCGTGGACATGCAGGGCAACTACGACAACACCGTCGACGAGCCCTCCGTGCTGCCCGCCCGCTTCCCGAACCTGCTGGTCAACGGCTCCGCCGGCATCGCCGTGGGCATGGCCACGAACATCCCGCCGCACAACCTGCGCGAGGTCGCCGAGGCCGTCCAGTGGCTGCTGCAGAACCACGAGGCGACCAAGCCGGAGCTGCTCGAGGCGTGCCTGCGGTTCATCAAGGGCCCCGACTTCCCGACCGGCGCCACCATCGTGGGCACCAAGGGCATCGAGGAGGCGTACCGCACCGGCCGCGGCTCCATCACCCAGCGCGCCGTGGTCTCCACCGAGGAGATCAACGGGCGCATGGCGCTCGTCGTCACCGAGCTGCCGTACCAGGTCAACCCCGACACCCTGGCCCGCAAGATCGCGGAGATGGTCAAGCTCGGCAAGATCCAGGGCATCGCCGACATCACCGACGAGACCTCGGGCCGCACCGGTCAGCGCCTGGTGATCACCCTCAAGCGCGACGCCGTGGCGAAGGTGGTGCTGAACAACCTCTACAAGCACACCCAGCTGCAGGAGAACTTCTCCGCGAACATGCTCGCGCTCGCGAACGGCGTGCCGCGGACCCTGTCGATCGACTCCTTCGTGCGCGAGTGGACGAAGCACCAGATCGACGTCATCGTGCGCCGCACCCGCTTCCGGCTGAAGAAGGCCGAGGAGCAGATCCACATCTACCGCGGCTACCTCAAGGCGCTCGACGCGCTCGACGAGGTCATCGCCCTGATCCGCCGCTCGCCCGACGCGGACCAGGCGCGCACCGGTCTGATGGAGCTGCTGGAGATCGACGAGGTCCAGGCCAACGCCATCCTCGCCATGCAGCTGCGCCGCCTGGCCGCCCTCGAGCGGCAGCAGATCATCGAGCGCCACGACGAGCTGCAGGCCCTCATCGAGGAGTACGAGGCGATCCTCGCCGACCCGGCACGGCAGCGGCAGATCGTCTCCGAGGAGCTCACGGAGATCGTCGACAAGTACGGCGACGACCGCCGCACCCGGATCCTGCCCTTCGACGGCGACATGTCGATGGAGGACCTCATCCCCGAGGAGGACGTGGTCGTCACCATCACCCGCGGCGGGTACGTCAAGCGCACCCGCGCCGACCAGTACCGCGCGCAGAAGCGCGGCGGGAAGGGCGTGCGCGGCGCCTCGCTGCGGGCCGACGACGTGGTGGAGCACTTCTTCACCACCACCACGCACCGCTGGCTGCTGTTCTTCACCAACCAGGGTCGCGTCTACCGCGCCAAGGGCTACGAGATGCCGGAGGCTCCGCGCGACTCGAAGGGCCAGCACATCGCGAACCTCATGGCCTTCCAGCCGGACGAGCGCATCGCCTCGGTCCTCGCGATCGACAGCTACGAGGACGCCCAGTACCTCGTGCTCGCGACCCGCTCCGGGCTCGTGAAGAAGACCGCCATGACCGCCTTCGACTCGAACCGCACCGGCGGCATCATCGCCATCAACCTGCGCGACGTCGACGGTCCCGACGGCACCCGCCCGGACCGCGTGATCGCCGCCCGCGCGGTCGACGCCGACGACCACCTGCTGCTCGTCTCCCGCAACGGCCAGTCCGTGCGCTTCCCCGCCGAGGACGAGGTGCTGCGCCCCACCGGCCGCGCCACCTCCGGCGTCACCGGCATGAAGTTCCGCCACGACGACGAGCTGCTCGCCATGGACGTGGTCCGTCCTGACCGATTCGTGGTCACGGTGACCGACGGCGGCTTCGCCAAGCGCACCTCGGTCGACGAGTACCGGGTGCAGGGTCGCGGCGGCCTCGGCATCCGCGTCGCCAAGCTGCCCGACGACCGCGGCCACCTGGTCGGCGCCGCGGTGGTCGACGAGACCGACGAGCTGCTGGTCGTCATGGAGCGCGGCCGCGTGGTCCGCTCCAAGGTGGCCGAGGTGCCGCCGAAGGGCCGCACCACCATGGGCGTCACCTTCGCCAAGCCTGACGCGGGCGACCGCATCCTGCTCGTCACCACGAGCCCCGAGTCCGAGGAGGACCTCGAAGAAGCTGCCGGGGCCGCCGGGGCCGACGTGGTTGAGGGTGCCGACGTGGTTGCTGTGGCCGAGGGGGACGCCGGGGCCGACGGAGATGCTGTGGAGATCTCCGCGGCCGACGGCGACGCCTCCGCGCCCGCGGACAGCGATGATCTAGGCTCGGATCCGTCCGCCCCGTCCCCCGCGGGTGACGACGAGAACGAGGAGTGACCCCCATGAGCTCGAGCGACTCGAGGACGACCACGTCCGCCGAGGAGACGTCCAAGATGCCCGTGGTCGAGGATTCCGCGAGCTCGTCCCGCACCGGGAAGGGCTCCGGGAGCTCCGCGAAGGGTTCCGGGAGCACCTCGAAGGGCTCGGGGAACGCCGCGAAGGGCGCGAGCCGCAGCCCCGTCAAGGCGGCGGCGAGTCCCTCGACCTGTGAGCGCCGCGGCCCGCGCCGTGTGCGTCTGACCCTCTCGCGGATCGACCCGTTCTCCGTGATGAAGCTGTCGCTGCTGATCGGCATCGCCATCGGCATCGCGACCGTGGTGGCCGTCGCGCTGCTGTGGAACCTGGTGGACGCGGTGGGCCTGTGGGCCTCCATCGACCAGCTCGGCCGCGACCTCAACAGCGGGGACCCGCTGCCCTTCATGACCTTTTTCGAGTTCGAGAAGTTCTTTTCCTACGGCGTGATCGTGGCCGTGGTGAACGTCGTGATCATCACCGCGCTCGGTACGCTGCTGGCCTTCCTCTACAACCTCGTCGCCGCACTGCTCGGCGGCCTCCGGATGACCTTCACCGACGAGTGACGCCCGGGGCCCCGCCTCACCCCGCACCACGGCGCCTGAGGGAGCATGTTCTGGGGAAAATAGGCCCCTAGGGGTCCGCGTGTGGTGTGGGGGG
>NZ_JAZDCH010000018.1:0-147247 GCF_036311905.1 Brachybacterium sp. J153
CCCGCACCCCTCCCCCGGAACCGACAGGCCCTCTGTCCGCAACCCCCCCCCCCCCCCCCCGCCGCTGTGTGTCGGCGGGGGGCGATGCTCAGGCGCCGGCGAAGGGCAGCAGCGCGGCGTTGACCTCGTCGGCGTGGGTGCTGAGCAGGCCGTGCGGAGCACCTTCGATCTCGACGTACTGCGCCTGCGGGACGAGGTCGCGGAAGCGTCGGCCGGTCGCGTCGACGGGGAGGATGCGGTCCCCGGTGCCGTGCAGGATCAGTGTGGGCAGGCCGCTCTCGCGCACCGCCTCGACATCGCCGCGGAAGTCCTCGAGCCAGGTGGGCACGACCGCGTAGGCGGCGGTGGGCGCGCTCGAGACGGCGACGTTCCAGCTGCCGTCGACCGCCTCCTGGCTGATGCGGGAGCCGAGCGTCTCGTCGAGGTTGTAGAAATTCGCGAAGAAGTCCCGGAACCAGGCGTAGCGGTCCTCGCGGGCGGAGGCGCTGATCCCGTCGAAGACCTCCTGCTCGACGCCCTCGGGGTTGTCCTCGCCGCGCAGCAGGAACGGCTCGAGGGAGGCGAGGAAGGCGAGGCGCGAGATCCGCTCGTGGCCGTGGCGGGAGACGTAGCGGGCGAGCTCGCCGGTGCCCATCGAGAAGCCGACCAGGGTGACGTCCCACAGGTCGAGGGTCTCGAGGACGGTGTGGAGGTCGTCGGCGAAGGTGTCGTAGTCGTACCCGGTGGTGACCTTCGAGGACTTCCCGAAGCCGCGCCGGTCGTAGGTGATGACGCGGTGGCCCGCCTCGAGCAGGGCGCGGGTCTGCAGCTCCCAGCTGTGCCCGTCGAGCGGGTATCCGTGGAGGAGCAGGACGGGGCGGCCGGAGCCGTGGTCCTCGTAGTACAGCTCGACGGGGGTGGAGTTCTCGGTGCCGACGGTGATGGTGCCCATGGGCCTTCCTTCCGGACGAGGCGAGGACGGTCGTCCCCGCCGAGGACTCCACCGTAGAGAACCCGCGCCCTCGCGTCGCCCCCCCGGGCCGGGACCTGACTCGCCCCGGGGTCGCCAGCTCGGGGGACCCCAACCCCGGGACGCCGATTCCCCGGGATCGCCGCCCCCAGACCCCGACCCGCCCCGAAACCCCCGCACTCTGGGGGAATGGAGCGTCTATTCCCCCAAGTTCGTGGGGGTTATGGACGCGGGCTGGGTGTGGGGCCCGACGTCGGAGTTCTTGGCGAAGGCGGGGGCGGCGGGGGTTTGGGGCAGGGGTTCGGGGCGCGGTGGCGAGGGCTGCGGACCTCAGGGCGCCTGGAGCCCGGTGACCTCGGCGACCTGGGCGTCGAGGTGGGCGAGCGCCGCGGCGGCGTCGAGCGTGACGGCGCTGCCGTGGGCGCCTGCCCCGAGGGAGATGCGTCGGCCGGGCTCGTCCACGAGGGAGGCGTCGGCGATGACCGGCCAGGCGGTGGTGGAGCCGAAGGGCGTGATGGTGCCGCGCTCGTAGCCGGTGACCTCCTTCGCCACCTCCTTGTCCGGCATCGACAGCCGGTTCACGCCGAGCAGCGCGCGCAGCAGCGGCCAGGAGATCTCCCTATCGCCCGGGACCAGCACGAACAGGAAGTCGCCCTCGCCGCGGCGCACCACCAGGGTCTTGACGATGTCGCGCGGCTCGACGCCGCGGGCGGCCGCCGCCTCGGCGAGGGAGCCGACGCGTCCGTGACGGGTGATCTCGTACTCCAGCCCGGAGGATTCGAGGGCCGCGATCGCACGCTGTTCGCTCATGGTCCCCAGCGTAGGCCCGCCACGCTCCGCCCGTCCGTCCGTGCGCCGCCGGCCGCCGCGCTCCGCCGCCGATCCGGGCTCAGCCACCACCCGCCCCCGCGCTCCGCCGACCCTCGCGCCGCCCGGCGCTACCCTCGGAGCATGCCCGTCGACGCCTCCGACCTCACCCCTCAGGCCTACCCGTGGCCGGTCGAGCTGCCTCCCCTCGCCCTCCTGCAGGGTGACGGCACGGTGCGTCCGCTCGCTCCAGCCGCTGGACCCGCCGACGGACCCGCCGCCCTGGACGAGGCCCTCGCCTCCGCCGGGGCCGTTCCGCGCTCCGAGCGCTGCCTGCTGCTGACCGTCGGCTCGCTCGCCGCCCCGCAGGTCCTCGCCGAGCGATACGAGCGGGCGGGTCTGCACGGGGACGCCGCCGTCGCGACCGGCCTGGTCGCAGCGAGCGTCACCGGTCTCGCCGTCGGCCACAGCGCCCACGCTTCCCGCCGCGGCTATGTGCCCGCCGCCCCGTACGCCGCCCCCGGTGTGCGCACCGAGCTGCGGGCGATCTGGGTGAGCGAGGAGCAGCTGGCCGCGCTCGACGCGACCGAGCCGAACTACGAGCGCCTCACCCTGCCCGCCGCCCCGCTCGAGCTCACCCTCGCGGCCGGCGAGGCCCCGGCGGAGGTCGAGGTGTATGCGAGCCGGCACGGGGTGATCGGCCGGCTCCGCCCGCTCCCGTTGCACATCAGCCAGCAGCAGCTGTTCGAGCGGCTCGCGGTGCTCGTGGATCCCGATCCGTTCGAGGGCCCGGCCGACGAGGTCTGTGCACGCCTCGCCGCCGACCCCGGCGACGTCCGCGCGCTGCTCGCCTCCCACGGCCTCGACATCCCCGACGGCCTGCCCCGCAGCTGAACCCGCGCGGAGCGCCCCCGTCGGCCGCTAGGCGACCGTGAAGCGGATCGTGTGCCAGCCGCTCGCCCCGTCGGGAGCGGGCGCCGCGCGCTCGTCGGTCTGCAGCTCGCCTTCGCCGTCGGTGGCGCGGACCGAGATGGAATGATCGCCCGGGCTCGCGTCCTCCCAGCGCAGGGACCACTGCACCCAGGTGTCCTCCGAGATCGCCGCGCCGAGCTCCGCCTCGCGCCACTCTCCGTCGTCCAGCTGGACCTCCACGCGCGAGATCCCGCGCTGCTGCGCCCAGGCGGTGCCGCCCAGCATGACGGCGCCGTCGGCCTCCGCGGTGAGGTCCCCGAAGGAGCGGGGCACGTCGACGCGGGAGGCGATCTTGATGGGCCCCCGCTCCGACCAGCCGCGGGTGGACCAGTAGGCGACGTCGTCCGCGAAGCGGGTCACTTTCAGCTCGGTGAGCCACTTGGTCGCCGAGACGTAGCCGTACAGACCGGGCACCACCATGCGCACCGGGTAGCCGTGCTCCTCGGGCAGCGGCTCGCCGTTCATCCCCACGGCGATCAGCGCATCGCGGCCGTCGGTGAGAGCCTCCAGCGGGGTCGAGGCGGTGAATCCATCGACCGAGCGGGAGAGGACCATGTCCGCGCCGTCCTGCACCCCGGCGCGCTCCAGCAGGGTCCCGACGGGGACACCGAGCCAGGTGGCGTTGCCGGCGAGGTCGCCGCCGACGGGGTTGGACACGCACGCCAGCGTCACGTGCGCCTCGACCATCGGCTCGGCGAGCAGCTCCTCGAAGGTCAGCGTGACCTCGCGGTCCACGAGTCCGTGGATCCTCAGCTCCCAGGTGGTGGGGTCCACGCGGGGCACCGACAGTGCGGTGTCGATCCGGTAGAAGTCGGCGGCGGGGGTGAGGATCGGAGGCATGCCCTCGAGCTGCACCTGGGCGGCCTCGGGGATCGGATCGGCCGCGGTCTCCGGCCTCGGGAGCACGAACTGCGCGATGGTGCGGGCCCGCTCCCGGGCCGCGCCCACACCCCGTGCCACCCCGCCGCCGATCAGCGCGACGACGCCCACGCCGCCGGTGACCACGAGGGCGCGTCGGCGGGACCAGGCCGCCTGGTCCGGCTCCTCCTGGTCGGCGCCGGACCCGCTCAGCGCCCGCAGCAGGAGCCGCAGGACGGGCACCGCGACGAGGGTGCCGACGAGGGTGGGGACCAGGTCCAGCACGCTGTTCTGCGCGCGGGTGAGGACCAGGACGGCGGCGAGCACGCCGAGTCCGGTGAGCAGGATGCCCGCGAGGGCCGGCCGACGCGCTCCGATCCATCCGATCAGCCCTGTCAGCACCCCGTACACCACCGCCATCGAGGCGAACAGCACGGGCTTGTCCCACGTGCCCACCAGGGAGATGACCAGGTCCTTCACCCAGGGCGGGACGATGTCGACGAACGCCGAGCCGACGGCCACGAAGGGCGCGGACGAGGAGCTGAAGCCGAGAGCGACCAGCTCCGCCACCGCCACCAGCAGCAGCCCGGAGACGAGACCGGCGAGCACGGGCGCGAGCCGGCCGGCTGGGGCGGAGCGGTCGTTCGGGGCGGAGCGGCCGCCCGGTGCGACCGTGCCGCCGGGATCGCTCTGCCCGGTGTTCACAGCTCTCCCACGGCGACCACGTCGGTGGGCTCCGGGGAGCCGCCGGCCGGCTCGACGCTCAGTCCGATCTGCACCGAGGCGGGCATCGGGCCCGAGAGCAGCGTCGTCCCGTCGGCGTCCGTCAGCACTCCCATGTCATGGGCTCCGTCCTCATCGATCATCCAGAGCTGGTAGGTGCGGTCTTCCGGGAGGTCCGGCAGACCGCCCGCCTGGATGACCATGGCCTCCCGGTCCCGCGAATACAGCACCTGCAGCGCCCCGCCGGAGGAGGACTCGACGGTGACGTGGGCGGCGTCGGCGGAGGCCATGATGGTGCGCACCATCTGCTGCTCCTGCGCGGCGTCGGCCGATGTGGCCTCCAGGGCCTCGATCCTCGACTCCGCCTGCCGGAGCTCGGCGCGTTCGGAGGCCCAGAGCCCCAGCCCGGCCACGCTCGTGAGCAGCAGGGCCGCCGCGGCGACCCCCGCCCAGAGGGCACGCCGACGCGCGGCGCGGAAACGCTCCAGGGAGACGACCTCGCCCGCCGGGCGCCGGTCCTCGGGAGGCTCGGCGGCCGACGACGTCGGCCCAGGGGCCTCCGCGGGAGTGGTCGGCGGCAGCTGGCGGGTCCGGGACACCTGCGCCATGACGGAGGCCTTGAGGTCGGCCGAGGGTGCGACCCGGGGGAGCCCCTGGGCGAGCTCGGCGGCGGTCTCCCGGAACGAGGCGGCCTCGGCCGCCGCCTCGGCGTCCTCCGCCAGGTAGGCCTCGACCTCCGCCCGCTCGGCGTCGTCGAGGGCATCCAGGGCCCAGACGCCGCTCATGTCGTGCTGTCGCTCGGTCACGTGGTCACCCCCAGCCTGTCCCGCAGGACGATCATCCCGTCACGGATCCGAGTCTTCGCCGTCCCGACCGGGATGTCGAGGAGGGCGGCCACCTCCCGATGGGTGTAGCCGCCCATGTAGGCCAGGCGGATCGCATCGGCCTGCACGGCGGTCAGCGATCGCAGGGCGGACTCCACCCGCTGCGCCTCCACCCTCAAGATCCCCTCCTCCTGCACGTCCACGACCTGCTCCTCGATGATCCGCATCCCCTCGGCCGAGTCCCGACGCCGCGAGGCCTCGGTGGCGCGGACGGTGTCGACGGCCCGGCGGTGCGCGATCATGCACAGCCAGCTCCGCGCCGAGCCGCGTCGCGCATCGAAGCGCGTGGCCTGCCGCCAGATCTCCACGAGCACCTCCTGCAGCACCTCCTCGCTGAGCGCGGGATCGCGCACCACGTGCCGGATCAGACCCAGCAGCAGCGGCGCGACCTCGTCGTACAGCCGCGAGAAGGCGTCCTCGTCGCCCAGAGCGACGCGGTGCAGGAGCTCCGGCCAGGGCGGATCGGCGCGATCAGCGCCGCCGATCACGCTCCAGCCGGGCTCCTCCTGGGGATCAGGGGGCATCGCCGCTCCTCCGTGGACTGTGAGCAGTGTGCCCTGATCAGCCCTGCTCCGTCATCGAAGGCGGCATCAGGACGGTGTCGATGAGGTAGACGGTGGCGTTCTGCGTCTGCACGCCGCCGCAGATCACGGCGGAGTCCCCGACCATCAGGGCGTCACCCTCGCCGGTGACCTCGATCTCCTCGCCCTGGACCGTCATGTGGGTCCCGGCGATCTCGTCGGGGCTCATCTGCCCGGGCACCACGTGGTACGTGAGGACCGTGGTCAGCGCATCGGAATCCGCGGCCAGAGCCTCGAGGTCCGCCGCGGGCACCGCCGCGAACGCCTCGTCGACCGGGGCGAACACCGTGAACTCGTCCCCGTCGAGGGTGTCGGCGAGGTTCACGTCGGGGTTCAGCTCGCCGGAGACCGCGGAGGTCAGCGTGGTGAGCATCGGGTTGTTGGAGGCGGCGACGGAGACCGGGTCCTGGGCCATGCCCTCCACGGAGCCGGCGCCGTCGGGCACCAGCTCCGCGTAGTTCGCGCAGCCCGGTCCGACCAGGTTCGCCGCCGGATCCATCGCCTCGCCGCCGCCGTCGGAGGCCTCGCTCTGCTCAGCAGCCGGGGGGTTCTGGCTCTCCTCGACGGCGGGGTCCTCGCCCATGCCGCCCGAGCAGGCGCTCATCAGCGCGACCGTGGCCGCCAGGGCTCCCAGCCGGGGGAGCATCGTGCGTGTCGTCATGACCGTCTCCTTCGTTCTCCGTGGGCGACACCGGGGCGGCGTCACGGGAGTGGTTCGGAGCGGTCGGCCGATCGGATGGGAAGGATCGGGAGCGGATCCGACGCGGACCCGATGGGGAGCAGAGGAGAGGGGCCCGACGGCGACCGGCGTCACCGGCGGCACCCGACGGCGACCGCCCCCGCTCATCCGCGCTCGTCCCCGCTCGACGCTGTGACCTCCCGTACACCGGTCCGCATCGGTTGGACGTGCTCGGCGGGCTCGCTGTAGAGTTGCACGTCGGTGGCCGTCGGCACTCACCCCCGCAAGGGACTGTGCAGATCCGCCCACGGGCCTATAGCTCAGTCGGTTAGAGCGCTGTCCTGATAAGACAGAGGTCACTGGTTCAAGTCCAGTTAGGCCCACTTCGAGGTACGGAGGACTCATGAAGAGGTTCGTCACCACCGTCGCCGTCCTGATCGGGACCACCGCGGCCGGGCTGCTCGCCTGGCGCAAGATCGAGTCCGATCGGATTCGCAATGATCTGTGGTCCGAGGCCGAGCGGATCTCCGCCGAGCAGGACGCTCACGAGGCCGTTCCGGCGCCCGTCGCCTCCCAGAACTGATCCCCCTGCGGGATCACAACTGAATACGGGGACTTAGCTCAGTTGGTAGAGCGGTAGCTTTGCAAGCTTCAGGTCAGGGGTTCGACCCCCCTAGTCTCCACTCGAGAAACCGTGAGACAGTGACTCGTCACGAGGGCCCCACCGTGAGGTGGGGCCCTCGTGCTGTCCGGAGGCGGGCGGTGGCGGCGATCCTCGGTCGACCTCTCACGCCGACGCGGTGATACGTGTCGGTCACAGCGGTGTTACCGACACGTATGACAGCGTGGCCGCGCCGGCCGGAGGATGCCGGGTGCCCCGCCACGCCGCGGGGCACTGCGGAATGCCCCCCGGGGGGAGTGGTTCTGGCGCTCCTGGTGGCCAGGGTGATCGGGGCGGCGCTGCCCGTCCTGGGCGCGAGTCTGGTGCTGTTCGTCGTCGTGGACACCGCCGGGGGACTCCTGCGCGGGCGCGGGGACGGGTCCGGTCCGACGCGATCGCCGCGGTGATCAGTCCGGCGGCTCGGTCTCCAGGTGCTCCGCCATGGCCAGGAGGAAGTCGGCGGCGGCGCGCCGGGCGGGCTCGGGGACGTCCTGCGCGATCTCGAGCATCCGCCGGTGCATCCGGCTGAGCCGCTCGCGCACCTCGGCGTGCCCGGCGTCGGTGGCCACCACGATGCGGGAGCGGCGGTCGCGGGGGTGCGGAGCGCGCGCGAGGTGACCGGAGGCGGTGAGCCGGTCCAGCAGCTTCGAGGTGGAGGCGCCGGAGATGCCCAGCAGCTGCCCGAGGCGGAGCGGCGTGATCGGGTCCTCTCGCAGCTCATGGGCGATCACATGGCGGAGCGCGGCGAGATCCGTGGTGTTCATGTCCATGTCGGAGCTCATCCGTCGCCGCATGTCGTGGTCGGCTGCACGGAACCGGCGCAGGGCGGAGAGGAGTGCGGTGGCGGAGTCCGCCTCCGGGTACCAGTACCCGGCCCCGAGGGCGTCGTCCGCCTCATCAGGGGCATCGCGCATGACTGGATGCTACAGTCAATTTCGATAGATAGGCTAAGCAAAGCGCTGGGCGTGCCGCTCGGCCATTCGCGTGGCGTGTCGCTGGCATGTCCCTCGTACGTCCCTCAGCGCATCTCAGGAGGCCGCATGTCCCCCACGGCTCCACCGATCTCCGACCCGGAGGACGTGGTGGTGCTCGTCGACCCCGACGGCACCCCGCGCGGCGTCGCCCCCCGTGCGAGCGTCCACACGGAGAGCACTCCCCTGCACCGGGCGTTCTCCTGCCATGTGGTGCGGGAGGACGGCCGCGTGCTGCTCACCCGGCGCGCCCTGACCAAGCGCACCTGGCCCGGGGTGTGGACCAACTCGGTCTGCGGGCACCCTCGCCCCGGGGAGGACGATCTCGCGGCGATCTCCCGCAGGGCGCAGGACGAGCTGGGCCTCGCCGTGCACGACGTGCAGTGCGTGCTGCCGGGCTACCGGTACCGCGCGCAGGACGCCTCCGGGGTGGTCGAGAACGAGATCTGCCCCGTGTACCTCGCACGCGCGACCGCGGAACCGATGCCCCATCCCGACGAGGTGATGGACCTGCGCTGGGTCGATCCCGCCGAGCTCACGGCCCTCGTCGGCGCCGCTCCGTGGATCATCAGCCCGTGGGCGGCCGAGCAGCTGGCGCGACTCGGACCCCTCCTCGCGGCGGACCCGGCGGTGCGAGAATGACCGTCATGGCCCAAGGAGCCGTCGACGCGGAGATCGATCGTCTGCTCGCGGAGGGCGCCGGCCGGGCCGGGACCCTCCAGCTCGCGGACCACGACGCGCTGTGGCAGGCGCTGTGCCGTGCCGTCCGCGGCGGCAAGCGGGCGAGGCCGGCGCTGCTGCTCGACGCCCACGCCGCCCTCGCCGGCACCCGCACCACAGCGGCCGTGCAGGTGGGGGCCGCGCTGGAGATCCTCCACACCGCCTTCGTGGTGCAGGACGACGTGATCGACGGCGATCTGCTGCGCCGCGGTGCGCCGAGCGTGCCCGGGAGCATCGCCGAGGCGGCCCGCCGCGCCGGTGCCGACGCCCTCGGCGCCCGACGCCTGGGCGAGGCCGGCGGCATCCTGACCGGCGACCTGGGCCTGATGACCGCCTTGCGCGCCATCCGCCGCTGCGACGCCCCGCCGCAGGTGGTCGACGCCCTCCTGGATCGCGTCGAGCGCTGCGTGCACGTCACCGTCGCCGGCGAGTTCGCCGATGTGCGCCTGCCGTTGCAGGCGCCGGGCGAGATGCGGGGACCCGACGAGGAACTGGCCGTCGCGGAGCTCAAGACCGCCGACTACTCGTTCCGCCTCCCGCTCCACGCAGCCGCCCTGCTGGCCGACGCCCCGACGGCGACGATCGACGCGCTCGAGGAGATCGGCGGACTGCTCGGCATCGGGTTCCAGCTGCACGACGACCTGCTGGGCATGTTCGGCGACGAGCGGCGCACCGGCAAGAGCGCCCTCGGAGATCTCCGCGAGGGGAAGCGCACCGCCCTCATCGCCCACGCCGCCACCACCCCCGCCTGGTCGGAGCTGCGCCCCATGCTGGGCCGGACCGACCTCGGACCTGCCCAGGCCCGCCGGGCACGCGACCTCCTCGTCGAGACCGGATCGCGGGCCTGGGTCGAGGACCTCGCCCACTGGCACCTCGACCGGGGCCTCGAGCGCGCCGCCGAGCACGGCCTCCCCGCCCCGCTCCTGGAGGTCCTGAGAGCGGCGACGGACCGGATCCTCCGCACCACCGACCTGCTCCTGCCCGGCGAGCCCTCGCTGCACGCCGTGGACGGACTCCCCGCATGAGCGCCGACCAGCCGACGGAAGCCCCGCTCGTCCTCGTCACCGGAGCCAGCGGGTACATCGGCGGCCGGCTCGTCCCCGCCCTGCTGCAGGCCGGGCTGCGGGTACGCGCCATGGCGCGCAGCGCCGAACGGCTCGAGGGCCGCCCGTGGCGCGGCGAGGTCGAGGTGGTCGAGGCCGACGTCGAGGACCCGGACTCGCTGCGGACCGCGCTCGACGGCGTCGACGTCGCGTACTACCTCATCCACACCATGGGCGGAGGACGCAGCTTCGCCGCGCGGGACCGCGCCGGGGCGCGCGCCTTCGCCCGCGCCGCCGCCCACGCCGGCACGCGGCGCATCGTCTACCTCGGCGGGATCCACCCCGATCAGGAGCACCTCTCGCCCCACATGGCCTCGCGGCGGGAGGTCGCGGAGATCCTCCTGGCGGGTCCGGTGCCGACCGTGGTGCTCCGCGCCGCCGTGATCCTCGGGTCCGGGAGCGCCTCGTTCGAGATCATGCGGCACCTCTCGGAGCGGCTGCCCGTCATGATCACCCCCCGCTGGGTGAGCAATCGGATCCAGCCGATCGCGGTGCGCGACGTGCTCCACTACCTGGTCGCGGCCGCCCGGCTCGACGGCGCCCCCAACCGCAGCTTCGACGTCGCGGGGCCGGACGTCCTCACCTTCGCCGAACTGCTGCAGGCCTACGCCCGCGCCGCAGACCTGCCCCCGCGGCGCATCCGGGTGGTGCCGGTGCTGACCCCGCGCCTGGCCAGTCACTGGATCGGGCTGGTCACCCCCGTCCCCACGTCCATCGCCCGACCCCTGGTCGAGTCCCTCGTGCACGAGTCGGTCGCCGCCGAGCAGGACATCCGCGCCCTCGTGCCCGACCCCGAGGGCGGACTGACCGGCGTCGACCGGGCCATCGGCCTGGCGCTGATCCGCATCCGCGAGCTCGACATCGCGACCGCCTGGCACGACGCGACCCCCGCGGGCGCCCCGTCCGCGCCGCTGCCGGAGGATCCGGACTGGTCCGGCGGGATCGTGCGCGGGGACGAGCGCCGACGCCGGGTCGACGCCCCGGCCGCCACGGTGTGGTCGGTGATCGAGAGCATCGGCGGTGCGCACGGCTGGTACTCGTGGCGACTGGGGTGGGTGACCCGCGGACTGATCGACCGGGTCGTCGGCGGGCCCGGGCTGCGCCGCGGTCGTCGGCACCCGCACCGGCTCGCCGTGGGGGAGGCGCTGGACTGGTGGCGGGTGGAGCGGCTCGAGCCGGGCCGCCTGCTGCGGCTGCGCGCCGAGATGCGGGTGCCCGGGGAGGCCTGGCTCGAGCTCGGGGTGGAGGAGGACGGCGACGGCGGTTCGATCCTGCACCAGCGTGCCGTGTACCACCCCCGCGGGCTGCTCGGCGATGCGTACTGGTGGGCCGTCTGGCCCTTCCACGGCGTCGTCTTCGGCGGCATGCAGCGCAACATCGCCCGCGCCGCCGAGGCCTCCGCCGCTGACGACGACTCCGACCCCGCCCCGCCCCACGACCGGAAGGACCTCCCATGACCCCCGTCGTCCGCCACCTCGCCGTGACCCTCGCCTTCGCGGCGGCGATGCTCGGCACCGCCGTCGGCGTCGGAGTCCTCGGCGGCGACCCGATCGACGAAGCTGCCGGCGGCCTGCTCTCCGCCGACGCCACGCACCTCGCCCCCGCCGCGCCCGCCTTCAGGATCTGGAGCGTGATCTACGCGGGGCTGGCCGCGTACACCCTGTGGCAGTGGCGGGATGCGCGCGATCCCCGCCGGATCGCGGCCCTGGCGATCGCGTCGCTGCTGCTCAACGCCGCCTGGATCCTCGTGGTGCAGGCGGGGTGGGTATGGGTCAGCGTGCTGGTGATCCTCGCGCTGCTGGCGGTCCTGGCCGTGCTGTTCCGCCGCCTCGTGCTCCGGCCGGCGCAGGGCGTTCTCGAGCGCGTCGTCGTGGACGGCACCTTCGGGCTCTACCTCGGCTGGGTCAGCGTCGCGACCTGCGCGAACATCGCCGCGGCGCTCGCCGGGGCCGGGGTCGACGGATTCGGGGTCCCGGGGGTCCTCGCGATCGCGGTGATCCTCGTGGTGGGCGTGATCGCGCTGGCCCTGATCGGGGTCGGGCGCTCCCGGACCGGGCGGGCGCCTCTCGCCGCGCCGGCGGCGATGGTGTGGGGGCTCGCCTGGATCGCCGTGGGCCGGGCGACCGACGCGCCGCACGCCCCCGCCGTCGCCGCGGTGGCCGCCGTGGTGGCCGCGCTGATCGCGGCCGCGGCCGTGGTGCAGGCCGTGCGTCGCCCGGACCCGTCCCGCGTCGCCCGCGCCGCCGTGGGAACCCGCTCCACGGCCGACGGGGCGACCCGATGACCCCCGACCGGCTCCTCGCGCCTCCCGAGCGCCCCGAGCGTCCCCGCCGCACTGCTTTCCAACCGACGGCGTCGGCCCGCTACGACCGCGTCGCCCAGCGCAGCGCCGCGCGCGTGATCCAGGGCTACTCCACCTCCTTCGGCTGGGCCACACGACTGCTGGACGAGCCCGCCCGCACCCATGTGCGCAGCATCTACGCGCTCGTGCGGGTCGCCGACGAGACGGTGGACGATCCCGATCCCGGCCTCACCAGCGCGGAACGGTCCCGGATGCTCGAGGACCTCGCGGAGGAGACGGCCCGTGCCGTGGCCGAGGGCCGGTCGACGAACCTCGTCGTGCACGCCTTCGCGCTGACGGCGCGGCAGTACGGGATCGGCCCGGCGCTGATCGACCCGTTCTTCGCCTCCATGCGCGCCGATCTCGCCGTCGCCTCCCACGACGAGGACAGCTTCGAGGAGTACGTGCACGGCTCCGCCGAGGTGGTGGGACTGATGTGCCTGCGCGTGTTCCTCGCGGGGGACGAGGCGGCCTGCACCCGCCTGGACGCCCCTGCCCGCGCGCTCGGCTCCGCCTTCCAGACGGTGAACTTCCTGCGGGATCTCGCCGAGGACCACGACCAGCTCGGCCGTGCCTATCTGCCGGGGGTGGATCCCGAGGCATTCGACGAGGCGGACAAGCATCGCCTGCTCGACACGGTCGACGCCGACCTCGATCTCGCCGCGTCGGCCCTTCCCGAGCTCCCCGGCTCCTCCCGTCGGGCGGTCGCGGCGGCCCTGGGGCTGTTCCGCGCCCTCTCCCGCCGCCTGCGGCGCACCCCCGCCGAGGACATCCTGCGCGCCCGGGTCCGCGTGCCCGATCCCGAGAAGGCGATCGTCCTCGCCCGGGCCGTGCTGCGGGGGCGAGGATGAACGCGCCCGGCTCCGTGGTCGTGATCGGCGGCGGGATCTCCGGACTCGCCACCGCCGCGCTGCTCGCCCGGGACGGCTGGGACGTGGACCTGGTGGAGGCGCGCGATGCGGTGGGCGGTCGGGCAGGCACCTGGGAGCGCGACGGGTTCCGCTTCGACACCGGGCCGTCGTGGTACCTGATGCCCGAGGTGTTCGACCACTTCTTCCGCCTGCTCGGCAGCTCGGCCGCGGAGCAGCTGGACCTGCGTCCGCTCGACCCCGGGTACCGGGTCCTGTTCGACGGCCACGAGGAGCCGCTGGACGTCACCGCCTCCGCCGCCCGCAACGCCGACCTGTTCGAGCAGATCGAACCGGGGGCGGGCCGCCGGCTCTCCACCTATCTCGACGAGGCCGCCCGCACCTACGACCTCGCCCTGGAGCACTTCCTCTACACGTCCTTCGACTCCCCCCGCTCTTTGCTCGCCCCGGCCGTGCTGCTGCGGGCGCCGCGGCTGCTGGGCCTGCTGCTGCGGAGCCTCGAGAGCCACATCGCCCGACGCATCGACGACCCGCGGCTGCGACAGGTGCTGGGCTATCCGGCGGTCTTCCTCGGCTCGTCGCCCGACCGCACGCCCAGCATGTACCACCTGATGAGCGCGCTCGACCTGACCGGCGGCGTCCGGTACCCGATGGGCGGCTTCGGCCAGGTGATCGAGCGGATCGCCGCCCTCGCCGTCCGCGAGGGCGTGCGCGTGCACACCTCGACGCGGGCGGAGCGAATCCTCACCGAGCCGGCCCGCCCCGGGGCCGGGCGCCGTCGCGCCCGGGCGCGCGGGGTCGAGGTCGTCGGGGCCGACGGCGGCCGGCGCACGATCCGCGCCGACCGCGTGGTGGCCACCGCCGACCTCCACCACGTGGAGACCACGATGCTCCCGCCCTCGCTGCGCACCTACCCCGAGCGGTGGTGGGAGCGCCGCACCAGCGGCCCAGGCGCGGTGCTGGCGATGCTCGGCGTGCGCGGCGAGCTGCCCCAGCTGGAGCACCACACCCTCCTGTTCACCGCCGACTGGCGGGAGAACTTCGGCGCCCTGCGCGAGGGCCGCGTCCCCAGGCCGGCCTCGAGCTACGTCTGTCGGCCCTCGGCCACGGACCCCTCCGTCGCCCCGTCCGGCCACGAGAACCTGTTCGTGCTGGTCCCCGTCCCCTCCGATCCCGCCCTCGGCAGGGGAGGGATCGACGGCAGCGGCGACGCGGCGGTCGAGCGGATCGCCGACGACGCGATCGCCCGCCTGGCTGCGAACGCCGGCATCCCCGACCTCGCGGACCGCATCGTGGTGCGGCGCACCGTGGGTCCCGGCGACTTCGCGGCGGATCTCGGGGCGTGGCGGGGGAGCATGCTGGGCCCCGCCCACACGTTGCGGCAGAGCGCCTTCCTGCGGGCGGGGAACGTCTCCCGCCACGTGGACGGACTGCTCTACGCCGGCTCCGGCACGATCCCCGGGATCGGCCTGCCGATGTGCCTGATCAGCGCGGAGTTGGTGGTCAAGCGCCTGCGCGCGGACCGCTCCTCCGGGCCGTTGCCGGAGCCGAAGCCGTCGTCGGAGTCAGAGTCACCGTCGGCGTCGGGAACCGGGGGACGCCGATGAGCCTGCTGTACCTCACCGCCCTGCTGGGCTCCGCCGCCGGGATGGCCGCTCTCGACCTGCGGTTCCGCCTCGTGCTGGCGGCGGGCGGCCGACGGGCGCGGTCCGCGCTGATCGCGCTGGGCCTCGGCGTGGCCTTCTTCCTCCTGTGGGACCTGGCGGCGATCGCCTCGGGCCACTACCGCACCGGCGGGAGCGCGGCGATGACCGGCATCCACCTCGCCCCCGAGCTGCCGCTCGAGGAGCTGGTGTTCGTGAGCTTCCTCGCCTACCTCACCCTGGTGCTGCGGGCGCTGATCGCTCGGGGCCTCGCCGCGGCGGCGGGACGGCGCGGGGCCGCGGTCCCCGCCGAGCGGGACCAGGCTCCCGGCGACCGGGACGGGGCGGAGGCATGACCTACGCCGCCCTCGCCGGGCTCTTCCTCCTCCCACCGCTGGTGGTGACCGCCGTGGCCGTCGTGCGACGTCGGCCGGATGCGCGCTGGTGGGCGGCGACCGCGCTCACCGTCGTCGGGCTCATGGTCCTCACGGTCGTCTTCGACAGCCTCATGGTGGCCGCGGACCTGTTCCGGTACGACGAGTCGCAGCTCAGCGGGCTGCGCCTGGGCCTCGCACCCGTCGAGGACCTGGCCTGGCCCCTCGCCGCCGGGCTGCTGCTGCCCTCGCTCCACCTGCTGCTCACCCCCCAGGAGCGCCCATGACCACCGCCCTCGCCTCCGGCCCGCTCACCGCCCTCCGGCAGCTCGTGGGGTCCTCCCGACCCCTCAGCTGGATCAACACCGCCTACCCCTTCGCGGCCGCGTACCTCCTGGGCGGCGGGGGAGCGGGCCCCGTGCTCGTCGTCGGGACGATCTTCTTCCTGATCCCCTACAACCTCCTCATGTACGGCGTGAACGACGTCTTCGACCACGAGTCGGACCTGCGCAACCCGCGCAAGGGCGGGGTCGAGGGGGTCGTGCTGGACACCCGCTGGCACGCCCTCACCCTCTGGGCCGCGGGACTGCTCTGCCTGCCGTTCGTCATCGCCCTGGCCCTGTGGGGGACGACGGCCTCGACGGCGCTGCTCGTGGGGGTGCTAGCCGCCGTCGTCGGCTACTCCGCCCCGCGGATCCGCCTGAAGGAGCGGGCTGTGCTGGACTCGGCGACCTCGTCGGCCCATTTCGTGGGCCCTGCGGCCGTGGGGCTCGCCCTGGCCGGCGCGGAGCCCTCGGGACCGGCCGTGCTCGCCCTGATCGCCTTCTTCCTCTGGGGGATGGCCTCGCACGCGGTCGGGGCGGTCCAGGACATCGTGCCGGACCGGGCGGCGGGCATCGGGTCCGTCGCGACCGCGCTCGGCGCCCGGACCACGATCCGCACCGCCGCGGGCCTCTACGCCGCCTCCGGACTGCTGCTGCTCGGCCTCCCCTGGCCGGGGACCCTCGCCGCGCTCCTGGTCATCCCCTATCTCGCGAACATCGCGCCGCACCTCGCGCTGACCGACGCGAGCAGCGGCCGCGCCCACGCCGCCTGGCGACGGTTCCTGGTGCTGAACCTGGTGGCCGGAGCGCTGCTCACGCAGCTCGTGATCGTGGAGCTCCTGGGGCGGTGATGCCGACGGGTCCGCGGACTCCGTCCGTCATCGCCTCGTGGCGCGGCACACTGGGGGCATGGCCTCGAACCCCAGCCCCTCCCCGGGCGCGTCCGCCCCGACCCCGTCGGACCCGCGTCCCGCCGCGACCCCCGGCAACCAGTGGGACGCGGCGGTCACGCGCGACGCCGCCCACGCGCAGCGGTATGCGGAGCGGTGGCGCCGCCTCGCCGCCGAGGGGAAGGACATCCTCGGGGAGGCGCGGCTGATCGACGCGATGGCCGCGCGCGGCTCGCTGATCCTCGACGCCGGCTGCGGCACGGGCCGGCTCGCGGCGCACCTGCTGCCCGCGGGGCACCGCGTGGTGGGCGTCGACCTCGACCCGGAACTGATCGCGATCGCCCGCGCCGACCACCCCGCCGCCCGCTTCGAGACCCAGAACCTCGCCCGCCTGGATCTGCTCGACGACCAGGGAGAACGGGTGCGCGCCGATCTCGCGGTGAGCGCGGGGAACGTCGTCGCCTTCTTCGCCGAGGCGGAGCGCCGTCCCGCCCTCGAGCGGCTGCGGGAGCACCTGGTGCCGGGCGGCCGCCTCGTGGTCGGCTTCGGCTCCGGCCGCGGCTATGCCGTCGAGGACTTCCTCGCCGACGCCGACGCGAGCGGCTTCGACCTCCACCACCGCTTCTCCACCTGGGACCTGCGCCCGCCGGCCGAGGACTTCCTGGTCGCGGTGCTCGGGAGGCGCTGAGCGGGGATCGGGCAGGCGGCCATGACGGACCGCGCTGGCGATATGTCGGCGCGGGCGAGAGGATGCAGACCCCGAAGTCGGCCGCCCGAACGGCAGGATGCTCCCACGCCCGCCGACCATCTCCCGATCCGCCCCGTCGAAGGACCCGCCATGCCCCCGACCCCGCTCGGCGCCGGAGTCCGCATCGCCCTCGTGGCCGATGGCGGCTATATCTCCTGGGCCGGGGACCCCGCGCAGATCGCGGACCTGCTCGGATGGACTCGGCGGTGACCGGCGGCGAAGGGGGCGCCGACGGGGTGGGCGCGTCGGCGGCGGGCTCCGACGCCGACGGGCTGCTCCAGCTCCGGCTCGAGGGATCGCGGATCCGCGACATCCCCTCGCTCTACGCCGAGCTGGACCGGGTGCTGATGGTCGGAGTCGACTGGCGTCTCGGCGCGAGTCTCGATGCGCTCGACGACCTGCTGCACGGCGGCTTCGGCACTCTGCACGGTCACGATCGGGCGCGCATCCTCTGGGCCGATCACCGGGTCGCGCGCGAGGCGCTCGGCGTCGAGGCGACGCGCGAGCAGCTGCTCGCCAAGCTCGCGCGACCGGACGTCTACAGCGCGGAGACGGCGCGTCGGCGCCTCGCAGCGCTCGAGGCGGGCGTGGGGCCGACGTACTTCGAGACGGTGCTCGAGGTCTTCGCGGATCACCCGCGGATCGAGCTGGTCCTGGCGTAGCGGCGGTCGGCCGGGGCCGTTGGGCCCAGGCCGTTGGGCTCAGTTCTGCGGCGGCAGCGCCGCGATGAGGGGGTGGTCCTTGTCGATGACGCCCATCTTGGCCGCGCCGCCGGGGGCGCCGAGGTCGTCGAAGAAGTGGACGTTCGCGTCGTAGTACTCGGCCCACTGGTCGGGGACGTCGTCCTCGTAGTAGATCGCTTCGACCGGGCACACCGGCTCGCAGGCGCCGCAGTCCACGCACTCGTCGGGCTGGATGTACAGCGACCGGGTGCCCTCGTAGATGCA
This sequence comes from Brachybacterium sp. J153, assembly GCF_036311905.1. Lineage (NCBI taxonomy): Bacteria > Bacillati > Actinomycetota > Actinomycetes > Micrococcales > Dermabacteraceae > Brachybacterium > Brachybacterium sp. J153. The sequence goes on from NZ_JAZDCH010000018.1 coordinate 18,044, forward strand.
GTCCACCGGGCACTCGTCCACGCAGGCGCGATCCTTCACGTCCACGCAGGGCAGGGCGATCACATAGGTCACGGGGGTCTCCTTCTCGACAGTCCACCCGCGAGCGTAGGAGTTCAAGCGCCCTTGAGGTCAAGCCGAAGGCCGCGCGTGAACGGGCGTGTCGGGGGTGCGACGGGCGAGGGGGCGCGGCGGGACGGCGGTTGGAGACGTCCGCGCCCTCCGCGCGGAGCCCCTTGGCGGCTAGGATCTCCAGCATCCTTGAGGTTCCGGGGCGGGCCGCCGCCCCCGAGGCAGGGAGGGAGGACACGGATGAACACCCCGCACGAGCCGGACGAGCTGCTGACCATCGGCGAGATGGGCCGACGCACCGGCGTCGCCGCGAGCGCCCTGCGCTACTACGAGGACCTGGGCCTGATCGCTTCGGTGCGCAGTGCCGGCAACCAGCGCCGCTACCCCCGTCACATGCTGCGGCGCGTCTCCCTCATCACCGTCGCGAAGCGGCTCGGCATGCCACTGTCCGATGTGGACGAGGCCTTCGGCGACGTGCCCATGGATTCCACGCCCTCGCATGCCGACTGGCAGCGCGCCTCCCGCCGGTGGAAGGCGCGGCTCGAGGATCGCCGACGCGCCATCGAGCGGCTCGAGCACGAGCTGACCGGCTGCATCGGCTGCGGCTGCCTTTCCCTCAAGGCGTGCGCGCTGCTCAACCCCGACGACGCCCTCGCGGCCACCGGTGCCGGGCCCCGTCGGCTCCACGTGGAGGACGAGGACGAGGACTCGGCGGAGAGCTGAGCGGCGGGCCCGGCCGACGGTTCGGCCCACGGTCCGGGGGGCGGATCGACTGACGGCTCCGGGGACGGATCCGCCGACGGTGAACGGCGCTTGACCTGAAGCGTGCTTGAACTTCTAGGGTCGAGCCATCGACGTCACGAAAGGACGGACCATGGCTGACTACACGCTTCCCGATCTCGATTACGACTACGGCGCTCTGGATCCCTCGATCTCGGGCCGGATCATGGAGCTGCACCACTCCAAGCACCACGCGACTTATGTCAAGGGTGCGAACACGGCGCTGGAGAAGCTGGCGGCGGCGCGTGAGGCGAACGATTTCGGCACGGTGAACCAGCTGTCGAAGGATCTCGCCTTCAACCTCGGTGGTCACACGAACCACTCGATCTTCTGGAAGAACCTCTCCCCGGAGGGCGGCGACAAGCCGACCGGTGAGCTGGCGGCGGCGATCGACGAGTTCTTCGGGTCCTTCGATGCGTTCCGCGCGCACTTCACGGCCGCGGCGCTGGGGATCCAGGGCTCGGGCTGGGCGGTGCTCGCGTATGAGCCGGCCGGTGGGAACCTGGTGATCGAGCAGTTCTACGATCAGCAGAACGGGGTGCCGGTGGCGACGATCCCGCTGTTCCAGCTGGATATGTGGGAGCACGCGTTCTACCTGGATTACCAGAACGTGAAGGCTGATTACGTGAAGGCGGTCTGGAACATCGTGAACTGGGCGGATGTCCAGGCGCGGTTCGAGAACGCGCGGGCGAACGCGAGCACGATCGTGGTGCCCGGCGCCTGATCCGCTCTGCGGCACGGGTCAGCAGTGATCGGTGCCGTGCGCGCCCGGTGCGCGCTGATCTCGGACGGTCGGTCCCTCTCCGGAGGGGCCGACCGTTCCTGCTGAAAGACCGCGCGTGGCGTGACCTCAAGGCCGGAGAGGCGGTGAGGTCACGCCAGGCACGGAATTCCAGCAGCCCCGGGCCGAGCCGAGCGGCGCGGGGAGGGGTCAGCGAGGTCGTCCGCTCACCAGCGATGGGCGACGTCGATGACGATCCGGGACCCGTCACCGGGACCCGGCAGGACGAAGACCCGCATCGGCAGACGGGCGCGGACGCCCAGGCCGATCGTGGTCTCGCCCTCGAAGCTCCCGGCCAGGGCGACCTGCCGGAAGGTGGTGTATCCCGAGACGCCCACCGCGGTGTTGGGACGGGCGGGGGAGTAGGTCGCACGGCCGCGGTCGTCATAGGCCGGGGCGAGGATCACGACCTCGAGGTCCGCGGCACCCGCGAGGGGGACGACGGACCCGGAGCCGGGACGGTGCACCGCGCTGACGTACCGGACCGAGTAGCCCGAGACCGCGCCGTCGAGATCGACGACGAGACGGTCATAGCAGGCGTGTCGGCCGGTGCGCAGGTCGGTGAGCGGGGCCGTGGACATGCCGGCCCGAGTCTTCTGCAGGGACCCCCAGGTGATGCCGCAGAACGGTGCGGCATCCGCTGCGAGCGGAGCGGTCATGCCCAGACCGACGAAGAGCGCGAGACTCGCGAGGACCGTGAGGAACCTCTTCATGGCTGCCTCCTTCGTGGCCCGGCCGCGGCCCGGACGGCAGCGGCCGTGGACACATCATCCTCCGCCCGAAATGCCGGATCCAGTGACCAGTCGGTCATGACCACCGAATCGTGACCTGCGGGGATGGTGCCTTCGAGACCGGCCGACGGGCGAGGGTCCTCGGTCCCGCGGGCGGGCGTCGGCCCCTGGCACGATGGGGCCCATGACCGTGCTCGTCGCCTACGCGACCCACTCCGGAGCCACCCGCACCCTCGCCGAGACGATCGCCGAGGCACTCGTCGGCGCCGGCCTGCCCGCCGTCGCCGCCGACGTCGCCGACGACCCGGACCCGGGGGCGCGCAGCGCCGTCGTCGCGGGCTCCGCCGTGCGGGCCGAGAGCCTCGAGAAGAGCTTCGTCCGCTGGACGCAGCGCCATGACGACGCCCTCGCCGCCGCGCCGTTCGCCCTGTTCACCTGCTCCGGCTCCGCCTCGGACCCGGCGAAGAAGGGTCGGCAGAAGGCCCTGGACCGCTTCCTCGCGCAGACCCCGCTCACGCCCGTCGCGACGCGGAACCTGCCCGGGTGGGTGCTCTTCGACCGCATCCCGGCGCACGAGCAGCTGCTGCTGCGGTCGATGCGCACGCCGACCGGCGACTTCCGCGACCTCGACGCCACCGCCGCCTGGGCCGTCGAGATCGCCCCGCTGCTGCGCGGCTGACCGAAGGGCGGACGACGGGGGCGGCCTCCCGACGGGTCCCGCTATCGACGGGTCCCGCTATCGACGGGTCCCGCCATCGACCGGATTCACCGTCGGCGGACGGACTCCAGGAACAGCTCGTGGAAGCGGGTCTCCCCGGCCGACTCCGGATGGAAGGCGAGGCCGAGCACCGCGCCCTGCCGCGCCCCGACGATCCGTCCGTCGGGCAGGGTCGCCACGGCGCGCGCGGCCGGGCCGAGCTCCTCGATCAGCGGCGCACGGATGAACACCGCCCGCACCGGCGGACCCTCGAGGTCCGGCACCACCAGGTCCGTCTCGAAGGACTCCGTCTGCCGCCCGAAGGCGTTGCGCCGCACCGTCGCGTCGAGTCCGCCGAAGGTCTCCTGACCGGGGCCGCCGTCGCGCAGACGCTCCGCCAGCTGGATGAGGCCCGCGCAGGTGCCGAGCACCGGCAGCCCGCCCGCGATCGCTGCCCGCAGCGGTTCGTGCAGGCCGGAGAGCCGGGCGAGCCGATCGATCACCGTCGACTCGCCGCCGGGGATGACGAGGCCGTCGACGGCCGCGAGCTCGGCCGGGCGGCGCACCGTCTCGACCTGCGCCCCGAGGGCGGTGAGGACCCGTCGGTGCTCGCGCACGTCGCCCTGCAGGGCGAGGATGCCGATCCGCAGGCCGGTGCCCGGGGCGCCGTCCGACGAGGTGCCGGCCGACGGCGCGGTGACTGGGGGCCGGGGCGCCGGGGAGAGGGGCGCGCCGCTCACCAGCCGCGCTCGGCCAGGCGATGCGGGGCGGGGAGGTCGGCGACGTTGATGCCCACCATCGCCTCGCCGAGCCCGCGCGAGACGTCGGCGATGACCGCGGCGTCGTCGAAGAAGGTCGTCGCCTTGACGACCGCGGCCGCGCGCTTCGCGGGCTCGCCGGACTTGAAGATCCCCGAGCCGACGAACACCCCGTCGGCCCCCAGCTGCATCATCATCGCGGCGTCGGCCAGGGGTTTGACACCGACCACCCCGCGCACAAGAACCGGCAGCGCATGAGCCTCCGCGACCTCCTTGACCAGCGCGTACGGCGCCTGGAGGTCCTTCGCGGCGAGGTAGAGCTCGTCCTCGGAGCGGGCGGCGAGGGCCCGGATCTCGGCGGTGATGGTGCGGATGTGCTTCGTCGCCTCGGAGACGTCGCCGGTGCCGGCCTCGCCCTTGGAGCGGATCATCGCCGCGCCCTCGGTGATGCGGCGCAGCGCCTCGCCGAGGTTCGTCGCCCCGCACACGAAGGGCACGGTGAAGCGGTGCTTGTCGATGTGGTGGACGTAGTCGGCGGGAGAGAGCACCTCGGACTCGTCGATGAAGTCGACGCCCAGTTCCTGCAGCACCTGCGCCTCGACGAAGTGGCCGATGCGGGCCTTCGCCATCACCGGGATGGAGACGGCCGCGATGATGCCGTCGATCATGTCCGGGTCGCTCATGCGGGAGACGCCGCCCTGGGCGCGGATGTCGGCGGGGACCCGCTCGAGGGCCATGACGGCGACGGCGCCGGCGTCCTCGGCGATCTTCGCCTGCTCGGGGGTGACGACGTCCATGATGACGCCGCCCTTCAGCATCTCGGCGAGACCGCGCTTGACGGTGCCGGTGCCGGTCGCGGCAGCGGGGGAGGAGGTGGGGGCAGGGGTGACGTCACTGGTCACAGAGGTGTTCCTTCGTCGCTCGCGCGGCGCGGGCCGACGCTCCGTGCGCGTCGCCCCTCCCTGCACCACTTTGATCTAGGCCAAAAGGTAGCACGGGGTGGCGGGAGTGGTCACGAGAGGGCCGCGAGGGTGCGCGGTCCGGGCTCCCTGCCACATCCCGCGCCGTGACGCCGCCTAGTGGACGAATGGAGATGCGCCCTCACCGGGAGGAAGAATGTCAGCGCGACATGCACCGTCCCCCTCACGAGAGCGGCCGATGAACCAGTCACTCCCCGATGCAGCCTCGGCCCTCCTCGCCGCCCTCCAGCGAGGGGACCATGACGCTGTGGTCGAGCTGCTCGAACCGTTCCCCGCGCAGGAGCGCACGGCGCTGCGCAGGAGCGTGATGGGGAGCGCGAACGCGATCCTCGGCGCCCCGACCGGGGCCCGGGACCCCGAAGGTCGGTGGCGCGGCGCCCTGAGCGGCCGGCACGGGTACGCGGCGCAGACGGCGCTGCTCGCGACCGCCTCGCTCCCCCAGGCGCTGCGGCAGCGCACCTTCGACGGGCCCGTGGCGCGCGACCACCTCCCGAGACTGTTCCCGGAGGACCTCCCCGCCTTCGTCGAGGCGTTCTCGACGCGGTTCCTCACAAACCCGAAAGCCTGGGACGGCAACCGCGGCATCGAGGCGATGTTCGACTGGGCGCAGTCTGGACTCGTCGAGCCACCCACGCAGCAGGGCGCCGTGCTGATTCTGATCTGCTGGGCTGCCTGGCCCTCGCCCTGGGCCTACCTCCGGAGGCGCCCCGTCCTCCTCCGCACGACGCTCCCGCGACTCTTCGAGACCCCGGGGATCAAGGGAGCGTCGGCAGCGCAGCGCGACGACACCGGTCCGGGCCCGCGCCTGGACGCCTCCGTCATCCCCCGGCTCATCCGCGAGGGGGAATTGCAGCGCGACGAGGTCCTCGCCTGGTGCCGGACGGCGCTCGCCGTCGAGCGCAGCGAGTACGAGCACCGCTGGTTCCGGGCGCTCGCGGCGCGGGTCGCGACACTGCCCGTGCCTCCGGGCCCGCCCTAGACTCGCTCCCGTGGAGACCCCCTCGCCCGCGCAGATCACCGGCGCCACCGCCGCCGAGATCTCCGCGAGCATCCGCGGCCTCGTCGAGCGCGGCGAGCTCGCCCCTGGCGACCTGCTTCCGCCCGTCCGCGCCCTCGCCGAACAGCTCGGCGTGAACCGCAACACCGCCGTCGCCGCCTACAAGCGGCTCGCCCGCGACGGCGCCGTGATCGCCCAGGGCCGGGCTGGCACCCGGATCGCGGGCACCCGCACCGCCGCGCAGGAGGGTTTCGCCGACGCGGCAGCACTCGCCGCCCTCGCCCCCGACGTTCCCGCGGGAACGCTCCGCGACCTCGGCACCGGCAACCCCGACCCCGCTCTCATCCCCGATCTCACCCCCGCGCTCGCCGGGGCCGTCGGCCGTCCCGTGCTCTACGGCGAGCCCGTCATCGACCCCGGCTTCGCGGCCTGGGCGAGGGGCTGGGTCGCCCCCGTCGTGCCGGACGGAGAGGCCGCGCACCTCACCCTGACCAGCGGCGCCGTCGATGCGATCGAGCGGCTGCTGGACCAGGCGCTGGTGCGCGGCGACGCGGTCGCCCTCGAGGATCCCTGCTTCCTGGCGAGCATCCAGACCGTCCGCCACGCCGGCTACCGGGCCCTGCCCGTCCCCGTCGACGCGGAGGGCATGACCCCGGTCGGGCTGCGTGCCGCGCTCGAGGCGGGGGCGCGGGCCGTGGTGCTCACCCCGAGGGCGCAGAACCCGACGGGCGTCTCGCTCAGCGCGCGCCGCGCCGAGGAGCTGCGCGCCGTCCTCGAGGATCACCCGTACGTGCTGGTCATCGAGGACGACTACTACTCGCTCCTCGCCCGCGCGCCCTTCCGCTCGGTGGTCGGGCCAGGGCATCGGCGCTGGGCGCTGGTGCGCTCGGTCTCGAAGTTCCTCGGGCCCGACCTGTGCCTCGCCGTCGTCGCGAGTGACGGCGAGACCGCCGACCGGCTCGCGCTGCGGCTCAGCCCCGGTACCACCTGGGTCAGCCACCTGTTGCAGCGCCTCGCCCACGGGGTGCTGCGCGAGGACGGCGCCCGGGCGCTCATCGAGCGGGCAGGGGATCGGTACGCGGCACGGAACGCGCAGGTCGCCGCGCTGTTGCGGGAGGTCGGGGCCGAGGTCGCGGCGGCCGACGGGATGAGCCTGTGGGTGGGTCTGCCGCGGCCCGCGGGCGAGGTCGCCGCGCAGCTCGCCCGACGCGGGTGGCGCGTGCGCACCGGCGATGAGTTCCGCCTCGCTCCGGACGCGGAGCCCTCCCGGCACCTGCGCGTGACCGTGCACGGCCTGGGCGACCAGGAGGCGGAGCGCTTTGCGACCGACCTGGGGGCGGCGGTCGAGCCGGACGCCTCAGAAGCCGGCTGAGACCCCGGCACTGCCCGCGTCCCCGGAGCTGTCGGGGTCCCCGGCACCGGCGCTCTCCGGGATCCGGAACCAGGCGATCTGCCCCGGGCCCGGCCGACGCCCGATCTCAGCGAGGGCGTGCCAGACGGTCACGACGTGCTCGATGACGTCGGCGCGCTCGACGGCGGTCGGGACGGACTCCGCCCAGGCGCCCATCGCCTCCGCGGTCGCGTGGACCGGTCCCGACGCCTCCCGCACGTCGATCCTGCCGTCGGCGCGCGCGGCGAGGCCGGCGCCGCGGGGGAGGGTGAACTCCCACGGGGCGCGGATCGCGGCGAGGAGCGGATCGCTCCCGTCGGCGTCGGCGAGCACGAGAGTGATGACGCCCTCGGTGGCGAGCGTCGTGGCGGTGACCACCGCGCCGAGCAGCCGGCCGTCCTCCCCGTGCAGGACGGGGCCGCCCTTCCCGTGCCGGGGGTCCAGGTCGCGATGTAAGCGTTGACATTCGTGATGTAAGCGCTAACATGGGTGCTCGTTCCCCGAGGGAGTGACCTCGCTCACTGATGACGAGGTCCCCTCTCCCCACCGATCGCACCATCGCCTCACCCCCCGACCCGCGCAGACCCTCCGGCGCGGACCCTCTGCCCATGAACGCCGGGCACGATCTCAGGAGCACTCGATGAAGAGAAGGACCCTCCTCACCACCGGCCCGCTGGCCGCCGCGCTCGTCGCCGGCACCGCCGCCTGCTCGGGCCGGATCCAGACCAACCAGGGTGGCGGCGCGCCCGCCGGCGACGGCACCACGATCCCGCAGCTGACCTTCCCGTCCGAGGTCGCGGAGAACGTCGCCGGCATCGCGAACTTCAACCCCTTCGCCCCGAACGTCACGTCTCGCACCTACTTCTACGAGCCGCTGATGATCCGCAGCTCGATGAACTGCGAGGTGGTCCCGTGGATCGCCACCGAGTTCGCCTGGCGCGACGAGCAGACCCTGGTGTTCACCATCCGCGAGGGCGTGACCTGGTCCGACGGTGAGCCCCTCACCCCGGACGACGTCGCCTTCACCCTGAACCTGCGCAAGGAGTACCCCGGCGCGGACGACATCGGCCTGTGGACCGACGTCTTCGGTGCCCCTGCTGAGTCGGTCGAGGTCGAGGGCCAGGACGTCGTGATCAGCTTCTCCGGCCTGGCGGCCGCGAAGTTCGACTCGCTGATCACCGCGAAGATCATGCCGCAGCACGTGTGGGGCGAGGTCGGCGATCCGACCCAGTACGTCGACGAGGCCCCCGTCGGCACGGGCCCCTTCGCCCTCGGCTCCTACAACGGCCGCCGTCTGCAGCTCACCCGCCGCGAGGACTACTGGCAGGCCGACAAGGTGCTCATCGAGGAGCTCATCCTCGAGGGCAACTACGACGCCACCAACGCCGCGCTGAAGCTCGCCGCGGGCGAGCTCGACGCCTACTGGGGCGAGATCCCCAACCCGGAGCAGGCCTTCGCGGCGAAGGACCCGGAGCTGAACCACTTCTGGTACGCCCCGGCCGGCTCGACGGTCCTCACCTACAACCTCACCAAGGCCCCGTTCGACGACGAGAAGTTCCGCGAGGCCGTCTCGCAGGGCCTCGACAAGGACGAGATCAGCGCCAAGGCGACCTATTCGGTGATGGCCCCCGCCTCGCAGACCGGGCTCAAGCTGCCCTACGCCGAGAACCTGCTGCCGGAGGCCTACGCCGGTCAGGACACCGTGCTGCCCTTCGACACCGCGAAGGCGGAGGAGCTGCTTGATGCCGCGGGGTACACCGTCGGCGCCGACGGCTTCCGCACCCTCCCGGACGGCTCGGCGTTCGCCCCGAAGTTCCTGGTGCAGGCGGGCTGGATCGACTACCAGGCGGCGGCCGACGTGATCGTCCGCAACCTGCAGACCATGAAGATCAACGCCTCGGTGCAGACGTCACCGCCCGAGGCCGTGGACCAGGCGAAGAAGGACACCAACTTCGACCTGCTGCTCGAGTACCTCCACGGCGGCTGCGAGGTGGCCCGCAACCTGGGCTCGAAACTCGCCTCGGACCAGGTCCCCACCGAGGACACCGTCAAGGCGAACGTGGGCCGCTGGGAGGACCCGGCGACCGACGAGATCATCGCCCAGCTCTCGGGGGAGACCGACCCCGAGGCGCAGAAGGAGCTGACCGGTCAGCTCGTCGAGATCATGATGACGAAGTACCCGGTCACCCCGCTGTTCTACGCCCCGGCGCGGATGATCTACCGCACCGACAAGGCGGAGGGCTGGCCCTCGGAGGAGGACCCCTACGGGACCAACTCCGAGATGCTCATGATCATCACCCGCCTGGTGCCGCCGAGCGCCTCCTGAGCCGCGCGGCCGGGGTGTGAGGTCCCCGCCCCGGCCGTGCCCTGACCCGGAACGGAGCGCACCGTGAAGTACTTCCTGCGCAGGATCGGCTACTTCCTGCTCACCCTGTGGGCGGCGATCACGCTGAACTTCCTGATCCCCCGCCTCCAGCCCGGCGATCCCGCCGAGCTGATGATCCGCCAGATCTCCGGTCGTGACACCGAGATCGACCCGGCCCGCATCGAGGCCATGCGGATCATGCTCGGCCAGCCCGAGGGCAACCTCTTCGAGCAGTACCTCGCTTATCTCGGCCAGCTGTCCCGCGGCGACTTCGGCTACTCGTACACGTACTTCCCGGCGACGGTGACGGACGTGATCGGACGGGCGATGCTGTGGACCCTGGTCCTGGTGGGCGTGACGCTGGTGCTCTCCTTCCTGCTGGGCACGGTGCTGGGCGCCTTCGCCGCCTGGTGGCGCAACTCGCCCTTCGACTCGGTGGTCACGCTCGGCTCGACCTTCATCGGCACCCTGCAGTCCTTCTGGGTCGCGCTGCTGCTGCTGTTCGTGTTCGGCTACGTGCTGGGCTGGTTCCCGACATCGGGCGGCTACGAGGCGTCGATGCCGGGCTGGAACCTCGAGTTCCTCGGGGACGCCGTGCTGCACTCGATCCTGCCGGCGGCGGTGCTGATGCTGCTGGGGCCGGTCGGCTGGGTGCTCGGCATGCGCAACACGATGATCCTCAACCTCGGCGAGGACTACATCCGCCTCGCCCGGGCCAAGGGCGTGCCGGACAAGCAGATCGCGATGCGCTACGCGGCCCGCAACGCCCTGCTCCCCTCGGTGACGGGCCTCGCGATGGCGCTCGGCGGCATCCTCGGCGGGCAGATCCTCATCGAGACCACCTTCGACTACCCGGGGATGGGCCGGCTCATGCAGCAGGCCGCCTCCGGCAAGGACTACCCGCTGCTGCAGGCGCTGCTGCTGTTCACCATCGTCGGCACGCTGATCGCGAACCTCCTCGCCGACATGCTCTACGGCGTCCTCGATCCCCGAGCCCGGAAGGCGGCCTGACATGGCGGACCACGACGACGTCCACCCCCGCCCGAAAGGCTCCGGGCCCGACGGGGCGCGCGGCTCCGGTCCGGCCGACGAGCGCGGCTCCGGCCGGGCGGCCGGCGCCTCCCCGGCGGGCGACCCCGCCCCGCTGCCCGGTGCGTCGGCCGCGACCGCCGACGCGAGCGTCCTGACGGACCTCGCCCTCGCCGAGGCGGAGCAGACCGACCGCATCGACCACGGCCCCTCCTGGTTCCAGATCCTCTGGGCCTCGAAGAAGGCCCGCGTCGGCGTCGTGCTGCTGGGCCTGTACGTGCTGATCGCGCTCGCCGCCCCGCTGATCGCGCCCTACCGCGGCGACGACACGACCTTCGCGCCGGTGCTGCTGCCGAGCGCGGAGCACTGGATGGGCACCACCACCCAGGGCGCGGACATCTTCAGCCAGCTGATCTGGGGCACCCGGGTCTCCCTGATCGTCGGCCTGTTCGGCGGCCTCTTCGCCACGGTGCTCGGCCTGATCGTGGGCCTGACCTCCGGCTACTTCGAGGGCACCTGGATCGACGACGTGCTCTCGCTGGTCACCAACGTCGCCCTCGTGGTACCGACCCTGCCGCTGATCATCACCCTGATGGCCTACTCCGAGGTCCGCTCGGTGTGGTTCACGATCCTGATCATCGGCATCATCTCCTGGGCCGGCGCCGCCCGGTCCAAGCGCTCGCTGATGATCACGCTGCGCCACCGCGACTTCGTCACCGCGGCGAAGTTCGCCGGGGACCGCACCCCCACGATCATCTTCCGCGAGATCCTCCCGCAGATGACCTCCCTGGTGGCCGCCGGCTTCTTCGGCGCCGCGACCGGGGCGATCGGCGCGGAGGCGGGGCTGAGCTTCCTCGGTCTCGGCAACACCGAGTCGATCTCCTGGGGGACGATGCTCTACCAGGCGCAGCTGCAGGGCGCCCTCGCCCAGGGCCTGTGGGTCTGGCTGCTGGTGCCGGGCCTCGCGCTGTCGGGCCTGATCATGGCGCTGACCCTGATCAACTTCGGCATAGACCTCATCTCGAACCCGCACCTGCGAGAGGACGGCTGACATGAGCGAGCACGCCGAGAACAACGAGCACCAGCCCGCGCCGACCGTCGGCGGCGCCGACGCGACCGCGGCCCCCGTCGGCCGGGAACGCACCGGCCCCGCCGAGAACCTCCCCGCCCTCGCCGAGAACCGCCCCGCCCCCGACGCCCCGCTGCTCGAGGTCGACGGCCTCACCGTCCGCTACGAGCCGAAGCTCCACCCGGCCCTCGACGCCGTGCAGGACGTCTCCTTCTCGATCCGTCCCGGCGAGTTCGTGGGCCTCATCGGGGAGTCCGGCTCGGGCAAGTCGACCCTGGGCACGGCCCTGCTGCGGCTCACCGAGAAGCCGGGCCGGATCACGGGCGGCACCATCCGCTTCGACGGCCGGGACATCACCGCGATGAGCCAGGAGGAGCTGCGTCCCTACCGCTGGCGCGACATCTCTACCGTCTTCCAGTCCTCGATGAACTCGCTGAACCCGGTGGTGCGCGTCGAGGACCAGTTCCGCGACGCGATCGAGCTGCACTCCTCGCGTCGCGGCGCCGAGGTGGTCGAGCGGATCAAGGAGCTCTTCGACCTCGTCCTCATCGACCACCGCTTCATCCGCGCCTACCCGCACGAGCTCTCGGGCGGTATGAAGCAGCGCGTCAACCTCGCGCTCGCCCTGGTCAACGACCCCAAGTTCGTACTGCTGGACGAGCCGACCACGGGCCTGGACGTGGTCGTGCAGCGCTCCATCCTCGAGGGCGTCCGCAAGCTCCAGGCGGAGCAGGGCTTCGCCGTGCTGTTCATCAGCCACGACATCGGCACCGTCATGGACCTCTCCGACCGGATCCTGGTGATGTACGCGGGGCGGATCGTCGAGGAGCACGACACCGACGACCTGCTGCGCGAGCCGCTGCACCCCTACACGAAGGGCCTGCTCGGCTCCTATGGCGACCCCCGCCAGGAGACGGTCCGGATCACCTATGTGCCGGGGCGTCCGCCGGACCTCTCCCAGCCGCTGACCGGCTGCCCCTTCGCGCCCCGCTGCCCGGAGAAGATCGCGCAGTGCCTGACCGATGCCCCGCAGCTGCTGGAGATGCCGGCGCTGCGGACGGACGACGCCGTCACCGGTCTGCGCCTCGACTCCCACGGCACGTGGGCCCCGCCCCGCGCGGCCTGCCACGTGGCGCGGCTGCAGCGTGAGGCGCCGGAGACGAAGGGCTTGCCGCCGCGCACCGTCCGCTTCGCCGGACCCGCCTTCGAGAAGACCGTCGCGGACACCAAGGAGGCGCTGCGCGGCGAGGTGTTCCTCGAGGTCGACGGCGTGACCAAGGTGTTCCAGTCCCGGCAGGGCCTGCGCACCCGGGAGACCCTCGCCGTGGACGACGTCAGCTTCCAGCTGCGCCGCGGCATGGTCACCGCGCTCGTGGGCCAGTCCGGCTCGGGCAAGTCCACCCTCGCCCGCATGATCACGGGCGTGGACCGGCCGACGAAGGGCACGATCACGTTCCACGCGAAGGAGGGCCCGCTCGACGTCGGCACCCTCGGCGGCGGCGGACTGCGCGGCTACCGCTCCCTCGTGCAGATGGTGTTCCAGGACCCGTACTCGTCGCTGAACCCCAACAAGACCCTCGAGTACATCCTGTCGCGGCCGCTGAAGAACCACCGCTCCATGGGGCGGGCGGAGCTGAGCGCGGCGATCGACGAGCTGCTCGAACGGGTCGCCCTCACGCCGGCCCGCCGCTACCGGTCCCGGCACGCCTTCGAGCTGTCCGGCGGGCAGCGCCAGCGCGTGGTGATCGCGCGGGCGCTCGCCGCCGATCCGGAGCTGATCATCGCCGACGAGCCGATCTCGAGCCTCGACGTGTCGATCCGCGCCGAGGTGCTCGAACTGCTCCAGCGTCTGGTCGCCGACTCCGACGTGGGCATCCTCTACATCACCCACGACCTGCTCTCGGCCCGCATGCTGGCCGACGACGTGATCGTGCTGAACAAGGGCCGCGTGGTCGAGCACGGGGAGGCGATCGACGTGATCCGCACCCCGCGCGACGAGTACACGCGGCGGCTGCTGGAGGCGATCCCGAACCCCTTCGCCGACCTCTACAAGCCGTGACCTCCGCGGTGGGCGCGCCGGACCCGGGGGCGGCGCCGGGGGCGGGGGCGACGGGGCTGAGGCCGGGCCAGGCTGCCGGGCTGCTGGGTGCGGGGAGCCGGCTGCTGGAACTCCGCGTGTGGCGTGACCTGAAGCCCCCAGGGGCGGTGAGGTCACGCCTGGCCCGGAGTTTCAGCAGGGCCTGCCCGGAGCCCCCCTCAGCCGAGGTGCACGCGGACCGGGCCGTCGGCCGTGACCAGCACCCGCTCCCCGGAGCGGGCGGCGCGGGCGCCGGGCCCGTCGGCCGTGACCGGCGCGTCGGTCCGGAGCACCACCCGGAGCTGATCCCCGGCCGGTTCGGCGAAGGTCAGCAGCTCATCGGAGATGCTCGTGAGCTCGGCGTTCGCCTCCTCGATCCGGGCGCGGCCCACGTCCAGCCCGCGCGCGAGCAGGTAGCCGGTGTGCGGGGCGGGGCGCAGCTCGAGTCGCTCCCCGTCGAGCTCGATCGTGACGTCCGGCCGGTAGCCGGTGACGTTGAGCAGGTGCAGCATGCGGCCGCCGTGCTCGTCGCGGGTGGTCGTGGCGACGACCCCGGGGACGCTCGAGCGCAGGCGCAGACCGGGCGTCGCGCCGAGGCGCTCGAGGGCCTGCCCGAACAGGCCCAGGTGCGAGGGCAGGCCCGCGGCGAGCAGGATCGCCCGCCCCTCGCCGCGCCGCACCTCGACGCCGCAGGTCTCGCCGTCGACGGTGGTCAGCACCGGCCGGGCGTCCGGGCCCGAGAGCTCCTGGAACCAACCCACCCGCGTCTCGTCGAGCACCGCACGGTCCTCGGTCCAGTGCACCGAGGGGTGGAAGCGCGAGGAGTCGTGGCGCACGGCCGCGGCGGAGAGGCCGAGGGCATCGGCGAGGATCCGGCAGGGCCGTCCCTCGAGGTCCCGCTCGGGCAGCACGCCCAGCAGCAGGAGCCCCCCGCCGCCGGCGACGTGATCGGCGAGCTGCTGCTGCACGTGCGCATCGAGGTGCCGCGAGGAGGCGAGCATGAGCACGCTGCGTCCGGCGCCGCCCGGTCGCGGACGGGGGGAGGCGACGTCGACCGCGTCGAAGCGGTAGCCCTGGAAGAGGGCGGAGCGGGCGAGGGCCTTGCGCTGGCCGGGCCCGCGGTGCAGCTCGAGGTCCTGGACGATCTCGCCCATGATCTCGCTGCCCGGATGCCGCAGCTCGGTCGCGTAGGAGTCGAGCACGAGGCCGAGCGCGAGGTCGTCGAGCTCCTCGACAGCGCTCGCGAGGTGCCACTCGTGCAGCGCCAGCTGACGCATGGCCGCGGCGAGGGGCGCGAGGGTCGGGGAGGCCTGGCCCTCGGGGCCGACGGGGGCTGCGAAGCCGTGCCGGCGCCCGGTGAAGGCGAGGCGGTCGTTGCCGTCGCCGACGGGCTCGTCGAGCGGCGGGTTGTGTCCGCCCGCGAAGAGGTAGTAGTTCAGCATCCGGTTGCCCTGGGCGACGAACAGGCGGCTCTTGAGGTCGGCGGTGGCGGGCTCGGCGAGCCGCTCCATCCCGTCGCCGTAGTCGCCGGTCCCGGCCTCGAACTCGAGGGAGGTCAGCGGCTGGTCGTCGTCGTGGACCGCCTGCTGGAAGGCGTTCAGCACGTACATGTCGGTCGTGACGTCGAGGGTCATGTCCCCGGCATAGTGGTCGGAGCCGGAGAGGTAGCCGGGCCGGCCAGAATAGGTCTCGACCAGCTGGCTGATGCCGAGCGCGGAGCCCTGCTCTGTGCCGTGGATGTTGATCAGGAAGGGCACATCACGCACGCCGTGCGACTCGGCGGTTGCGCGCAGATGGTCGACGTAGCGGGCGAAGCGGCCGCGCAGGAACCGCGTCAGGTCCACACGCAGGGCGCCCGCCCAGGCCTCCTCGGGGCTGCGCACGGCGCGGGCCCAGGCGGCGTCGTCCTCCTCGAGCGCGGGGTACGTCCCGGCGGCGTCCGCGCGGTGCTCACGGATCCATCCGCGCAGGTCGGAGAGGAGATCGTCGGTGAGGTCGGGGGAGTTCGTGACCCAGGCGAGCATGCCGATCTCGTTGTCCAGTTGCACCGAGATGATCGGGCCGCCGTGCTGGATCAACCGCTCGGCGAGCAGCGGCATCACCGCGGCGTACCAGCGGTCGGCCTCGGCGAGGAAGGCCGGGGCGAGGTAGTCGACGGTGCGGCTCGGCGCGGGCGCGCCGTCCCAGCCGACGGGCACGATCTCCGGGTGCTCGGAGTAGAGCCGATAGGGGAGGCCCTCGTTCTTCAGCTCCGCCATCTGGAAGGGGCCGGGGCGGGCGATGAACCACAGCCCCGCCTCGGCGCAGAGGTCGAGGAAGGCGGCGAGGTCCCGCTCCGGGCGGGTGGCGCCGGTGAGGTCGAGGGTGCCGTCGGGCAGCTCGTGGAAGACCCACGGGATGTAGCTGGCCACGGTGTTCGCGCCGGACTCGACGAGCTGCGCGATGCGCGCGGCCCACTGCTCGCGGGGCACGCGGAAGTAGTGGATCTCGCCGGCCAGGATCAGCCGCGGCTCTCCGTGGATCAGCAGGCGGCGGCGGTCGATGGTGAGCATGCGGGGACATCCCGTCGTCGGTGTCGGGGGTCGGGCCGGGGGCCCGCTGTCGGGTGGACGCGGCGTCGACCGTCGTCTACGGTGAGGTCATGTAAGCGCTTGCACCTCTGGGGGACAAGCATATCCACCACAGCCGGGCACGTCGAGGACCCTCCCGGCGGGGGTGGAGAGGGCCGCGGTCGACGCGGGCCGCACGGTCATCGAGGTCGAGCAGGAAGGCGCAGGGCATGAGCAGGCAGACGACGAAGAGGTCCGAGCGGGGCTCCGCCACCATCTACGCGGTCGCGGAACGCGCGGGCGTCTCCACCGCGACGGTCTCCCGGGCGCTCGCCGGGAGCGACAAGGTCGCGCCCCGCACCCGGGAGGCGGTGCTGACCGCCGCGCGCGAGCTGAACTACGTCCCCGACGGATCGGCCCGGGCCCTCGCCGGCCGGCGCACCAACGCGCTCGGTCTCGTGCTGCCCGGCATCGACGGCCCCTACTACGCGGCCGTGCTGGTGGGTTTCGAGACCGCCGCGAGCGACCTCGGACTGTCCGTCGTCATCCTCCTGACCGGCCCCGACACCGACCCGGAGCGGGCCGTGCGCCAGCTCGCCGGCAAGGTCGACGGCATCGCCTTCATGTCGCGCAGCGCGGCGGACGACGCCCTCGTGGCGGAGATCAGCCGTCGTCGGCCCGTGGTCACCGCCGCCCGCGGCCGCATCCCCGGCCGCGACGCCTTCTTCACCGAGAACGAGGTCACGGCCGCCCGCCTCACCGCGCACCTCATCGAGGCGGGCCGCCGCCGCATCGCCTTCCTGGGCCGGCCCGAACCGGACTCCGACATCGGCGCGCGCTACACGGGCTACCTCAGCGCCCTGCGCGATGCCGGGCTCGAGAGCGCGACGACCTTCGCGGCCGACGCGGTCGACGAGTCCGGCACCCAGGTCGCGCGCGAGATCGTCGCCGACGGCCTCGACCTCGACGCGATCGTCTGCGGCAACGACCAGCTGGCCCTCGCGCTCATGCACCAGCTGCAGGAGCAGGGCGTGGAGGTCCCCGGCGGCATCGCCGTCGTCGGCTGGGACGACGTGCACGCCGCCCGCTACGTGCGCCCGGGCCTGACCACCGTGGCCCAGCCCGTCGAGGAGCTGGGCGCGCTCGCCGCCCGCCGCCTCGCCGCCCTCGTCGACGGCGCCGACCCCGATCCGGAACCGGTCGTCCTCGACTCCCGCATCGTCCACCGCGGCAGCTGCGGCTGCGCGACCCCGGGCCCCAGCGGCCCCGAGACCTCCCCCGACCTCCCCGAGGAGACCCGATGACCTCCACGACCACCGCCGCGCCCCACGCGACGCGCACCCTGCCGATCGCCCTCGAGCTGACCCCCGCGGGCGACCCGGCCCGCCTCGACGCCGGAGTGCTCAGCCTGCTGCAGTACCCGGCCACTCCCGCCGAGTCCGGACCTGCGGGCGTGCACCTGCGGGTCCGCCCCGTCGGCGCCTCCGCCTGGGAGATGACCGCGCCGCTCACCGGCCCCGCCGTGCTGGGTGTCCGCGCGGCCGACGGCACGGTGCAGAGCGCCCCCGCCGGCCTCGCCGCCACCGCCCGCCTCGCCGCGGCCGGCGAGGGCTGGGCCTGGAGCGTCACCGTGCGCAACGATCGGGGCTCCGCCGTCGAGGTGGATCTGCTGCACACCCTCGACGCGGCGCTCACCCCGCGCGACGCCGTGCGGCGGAACGAGCAGTACGTCGCCCAGTACCTCGACCTCACCCCGGTGCGCCACGGCGCGGACGGTGCCGGGCTCGCGCTCGCCGTGCGGCAGAACATGCCCGCGGGCGAGGTGCCGTGGGCCGTGATCGGGGCCGACGCCCCCGTCGCCCAGTGGGGGACCGACGCGCTGCAGCTCCTCGACCAGCGCACCGGCGCCGGCCTCGATCCCGCCCGTGACCTGCCCTCCGAGCGGCTCCAGCACGAGCACACCCTCGCCGCGCTGCGCACCGCCGTGGTCTCCCTCGCCCCCGGCGAGAGCTGGTCGACGGTGTTCTGGGGCGCGGTCGTCGCCGACCACCCCGCGGCCACGACCGAAGCCGACGCCGCCCTCGTCGACGCCCTGCGCGAGCGGGTGCTCGACGGGGAGGGTGCGGCGGAGGCCGTTGCGCCCGCCGCCGAGAACACCGATGTGCCCCGCAGCCTCCTCGCGACCGCCGCCGAGCTGCCCGTGCGCGAGGCGATCCGCATCGATCTCGAGGCGCTCGCCGGCGGTGCGCTGCGCCTGCTCGAAGAGGACCGCGGCGCCGTCCTCTCCGCCTTCGGGCCCGCCGGCCACGTGGTCGCCGCCGCGAAGGAGCGCGCGGTGCTGCGCCCCCACGGCCACGTGCAGCAGGTCCATGCGCGCGCCGCCGCGGACCTCGACGTCGTCGCCTCCACCGCCTGGATGCGCGGCGTGTTCTGCTCGCAGCTCACGATCGGCCACGCCTCGAGCGGCGAGCTGACCGGCGTGCGCCGCTCCTACCTCGGCCTCGAGCGGGCCAGCGGCGTCCGCCTGCTCCGCCGCGCCGAGGGCGGCGACTGGCAGCTGCTCGGTCTGCCCACCGCCTGGTCCGTGGGCGAGGAGGTCTGCACCTGGCTGTACGTCGCGGCCGACGGAGTGGCTGCCGACGGTGAGGCGACGGTGCGCGTGCGCGCCGAGGTCGCCCTGCCCGGCACGGTCCGCCTCACGGTGACCACCACGGGCGCGGTGGGCGAGCTGCTGCTCCTCGTCGACGGCAGCGAGGAGCTGTCCCTGCAGGCCGCCGCCGACGGGCAGAGCCTCGAGATCACGGACGACTCCGCGCTCTTCTCCGACGCCGTCGCCCGCGACTCGCGGCTGCGCACCGTCGCCCTCGGCGCGGCGCGGGAGGCGGAGGTGCTGCTCGGGCGAGCCGGCGCGGACGCGGAGGTGGAGCCCTACCGACCGCGCCTGCCGCGACTGACCGCCGCGTCGGCCGCCCCCTCGGCAGCGGGCGACCCCGCGACCGCGGCGACCGACACGACCGCCCCGTCGGCCGCCGCCGAGCTGGAAGTCGCCGCCGTCGGCGAGACCCTGGCCTGGCTCGCGCAGAACGCCTCCGTGCACTTCCGCTCCCCGCGCGGCCTCGAGCAGTACACCGGCGGCGCCTGGGGCACGCGCGACGTGTGCCAGGGACCTGTCGGTCTGCTGCTCGCCACCGACGAGCCGGCCGAGCTGCGCCGCACCCTGCTGACCGTGCTCGGCGCCCAGCAGGAGGACGGCACCTGGCCGCAGTGGTTCGACTATCTCCCCGGATACGCGGGTCCCGGCCTGCGCGATGCGCACGGCGACGTCGTCTACTGGCCGCTGCTCGCCCTCGCCGAGTACCTCGAGGTCACCGGCGATGCGAGCATCCTCGCCGAGACCGCGGGATGGGTCGGCGCGGACCGCCTCGGCGAGCCGACCAGCGTGCTCGACCATGCCCTGCGCGCCGTCGAGCACATCTCCCGTCAGCGCACCGAGGACCCGCGGCTGCCCGCCTACGGGCACGGAGACTGGAACGACTCCCTGCAGCCGGCGAGCCCCGCGCTCGCCGCGAGCCTCTGCTCGACCTGGACCACCGAACTGGAGATCAAGGCCCTCGGCCACCTCGCCGCGGCCCTCGGCACCCACGCGAACCCGAGCGCCGACCCGGAGGTCGCCGCACTCGCGGCCCGCTGCCAGGACCTCGCCGACGGCGCCGCCGAGGCCTTCGCCGAGCTGCTCCTGGTGGACGGTGAACTGGCCGGGTACGCCCATCTGCGCGATGGCGAGGTGCGCCACCTGGTCCACCCGCGCGATGAGACCACCGGTCTCCAGCGAGG
The DNA here is from genome assembly GCF_036311905.1 of Brachybacterium sp. J153. NCBI lineage: Bacteria > Bacillati > Actinomycetota > Actinomycetes > Micrococcales > Dermabacteraceae > Brachybacterium > Brachybacterium sp. J153. The sequence continues at coordinate 38,150 of NZ_JAZDCH010000018.1, forward strand.
ATCCCTGCAGGTCATCCACGCCCTGGCCGACGAGCTGCTCGCCCCCGAGCAGGCCCGCCACCACCTCGACCTGCTCGAGGCGCACCTCACCGGACCCACCGGCATCCACCTCTTCGACCGGCCCGTCGGCTACCACGGCGGCGTCATGGAGGTCTTCCAGCGGGCCGAGACCGCGACCTTCTTCGGCCGCGAGATCGGGCTCATGTACATGCACGCCCACCTGCGCTACGTCGAGGCGCTCACCCGCCTCGGCGAGCCCGAGCGGGCCTGGACCGAGCTGCTGAAGGCCGTGCCGATCGGGCTCTCCGACCGTGTCGACTCCGCCCGGATCCGCCAGTCCACCTGCTACTTCTCGAGCTCCGACGCGGTCTTCCCCGACCGGGCGACCGCCGCCGCCGAGGGCGCCCGGATGCGCGAGGGCACGGTCGACTTCGAGGGCGGCTGGCGTGTGTACTCCTCGGGTCCCGGGCTGCTGCTGCGGATGATCGTCGAGGACTTGCTCGGTCTCCGCGCCCGTGCCGGACGGCTCGAGGTCGACCCGGTGCTTCCGGGCGCGCTCGACGGTGCCGAGGCGGAAATCCCCTACGACGGCGGGCTGCTCACGGTCCGATTCCGCCGCGGGGAGACCGGCTGCGGAGTGCGCGAGCTGCGCGTCGACGGAGAGGCGATGGACCTCGCGGCGGCCCGTGCGCTCGAGCGCCGCTATCGCGCGGCCGGCGTGGGGCTCGACCGGGCGCTGGTGCGGCCCGGGGCCGTGCTCGAGGTGGTCACCGGCTGAGGCTAGGCGGAGGCAGTTCGGGTGCCGTAGGTAACTGCCGGTGGCTCGGTCGGGTGCTCTGCCCGCTGGAACTCCGCGCGTGGCGTGACCTGAAGCTCTGTGGGGCGGTGAGGTCACGCCAGGCCCGGAGTTTCAGCAGGGCCGGGCGGTGCGCCGCCGGACGGGGTCGACGACATGGGCGGGGTGGAGCTGGACGGTGCCGTGCAGGGGCATCAGGGACTCCGGGGAGTGGGGGGCGGGTGATCCGACCCGAGACCCCGCCCCGCCCCGCGTCTGACTAGGATCGTCGTCGACCGCGACCGCTCCGACGACGGAGAGCACCCATGCCCCTCAAGGCCCCGCCGGATCCCCTCCGCGTCGGCATCATCGGCACCGGCGGGATCTCCCGCGCCCATGCCCCCGGGTGGATCGAGGCCGGGGCGGAGTTGCACTGCCACAGCCTCGACGGTGCCGAGGAGTTCGCCGTCGAGTTCCGCGCCCGCCCCCACGAGACCCTCGACGCCCTGCTCGCCGCGGTGGATGTCGTCGACATCTGCACGCCCACCCCCGCGCATGCCGAGCTGATCCACCGGGCGCTCGATGCGGGCCGCGACGTGGTCTGCGAGAAGCCGCTGACCCTGACGGCCGAGGACGCCCGAGCCGTGGCCGAGCACGCCGAGCGTGAGGGCCGAATGCTGTTCCCCGCTCACGTGGTCCGCTGGTTCCCGCAGTACGCCGCCGCGCAGCGGGCCATCGCGGACGGCGCGATCGGTCGCCTCGCCGTGCTCCGCTTCGAGCGCACCGGCTCCTTCCCGACGCAGCCGTGGTTCGCGGACGAGGCGCAGTCCGACGGCCTGGTCATGGACCAGATGATCCACGACATCGACCAGGCGATGTGGCTCGCCGGCCCCGCCGAGCGGGTCTACGCCCAGCAGGCGGCGGCCGACGGCGACGCGACCGTGCGCACCGCCCACGTGGTCCTCACCCACACCAGCGGCGCGATCAGCCACTGCCGCGGCTTCTGGGGCCCGCCCGGCACCGTCTTCCGCTACACCTTCGACCTCGCGGGCGACGCCGGCCGGCTCCAGTACGACTCGGCCGCGGATCCGGAAGTGTGCCTCGACGAGGTCGCCGCCGCTCGTCAGGGTGCCGACGGGCAGCGCGCCGCCGACGACTACCTGCCCGACGTGACGTCCCTGCGCAGCCCCTACGCGGAGGAGGTCCTCGCCGCGGTCCGCGCGCTGCGCACCGGGGAGGCCCCGCGCGTCACGGCGGCCGACGGGGTCCGCGCCGTCGAGGTCGCCCGCGCCGCCCTCGAGTCCCTGCGCACCGGACGGAGCATCGCATGCTGACCCCCGAGAACGTTCTCCTGTCGGCCGCGGAGCCGCTGCGCGTGGCGCTGCTGAGCTGCGCCCACACGCACGCCGCCGGCTATGCCGCCCTGCTCGACGCCCGTGAGGACGTCGACCTCGTCGTCGCCGATCCCGACGGCTTCGGCGACGTGACCGCGCAACGGGTCGTCGGCAGCTACGACGAGGCGTGGGCCGCCTGGCCCGAGGGGCCCGATGCCGTAATCGTGACCAGCGCGAACGCTCACCACAAGGAGCTCGTGCTCGAGGCCGCCCGGCGCGGCGTCCACGTGCTCTGCGAGAAGCCGCTCGCGACCACCGTCGCCGACGCCGAGGAGATGGTCGCCGCCTGCCGCGAGGCTGGGGTGGTGCTGATGACCGCCTTCCCCGTCCACTTCTCGCCCGCCGTGCAGACCCTCCGAGCCGCGATCGCCGACGGGCGCCTCGGCCAGGTCATCGGCCTGACCGGCACCAACAACGGCATGCTGCCCACGGCCCGCGACTGGTTCACCGACGTGGAGCTCTCCGGCGGCGGCAGCCTCGTCGACCACACCGTCCACGTCGCCCAGATCCTCGACGCGGTCTTCGGGCCGCCCGCGACCGTGCACGCCGTGACCAACCGGATCCTCAGCGCCGACCGCGCCGGGGCCGTCGCCGAGACCGGCGGCCTCGTCACCCTCACCTACGCGAACGGCATGGTCGCCACGATCGACTGCTCCTGGTCGCAGCCGGTCGACGCCCCCACCTGGGGCGGCCTGACCCTGCAGGCCGTCGGCACCGGCGGACAGATGCAGATCGACGCCTTCGCCCTGCACGTCGGCGGCCCCGGCCGCTGGCTGCCCTACGGCGTCGACCTCGACGCCGAGCTGCTCGACGCCTTCCTCGCCGCGGTCCGCGCCGGGGAGGCCGTCGCGCCGACGGGCGATGCCGGCCTCGCGACCGTCCGCGTCGTCGCCGCCGCCCAGGAATCGGCGCGGACCGGGCAGCCAGTCGCGCTCGCCGAGGGCTGAGGTGCTGCCGACGGGGGAGCCGGTGCTCGAGGACCGGACACTGCGCTGCATCCTCGCGGTCGCGCAGGCGGGCTCCCTGCGGGCGGCGGCCCGGGACCTGGGCATCGCGCCGTCGGCCGTCCAGCGCACGATCGCGGCCGCGGAGCGCAGGCTGGGCGAGGCGCTGTTCGAGCGCGGGGCCGACGGGGCCCGGGTCACGGAGCTGGGGCGGGTCGCGGTGCGCTACGCCCTGGAGCGCAGGGACCTCGATGCGCTGTTCGCCGACGAGGTCGCCCTGGGGAGGAGCGCCGCGACCGGCACGGTGCGGCTCGCGGTGGGCCTCGGCTTCCTCGAGCAGGTCGACGAGCACGTGCTCGACCCCTTCCAGCGCGCGCATCCGGACGTGACGATCGTGGTGCAGGCCGGGGGCACCGACTCGATGGTCGAGACGCTCGCCCGGGACGACGCCGATGTCGCGATCGCCCTGCACCCCGCGCCTCACCCCCGGGTCGCCGTGCTCCGAGAAGCCCCCGAGCCGCTGCGGCTCACCTGCGCCGCCGATCACCCGGTGGCGGCCGCACATCCCGAGGGCGCGGTCCTCGCCCCGTCGGATCTCGAGGGGCTGGACGTGGCGGTGATGGCCCGCGGCTTCGGTCTGCGGGCCCTTCACGACGAGTTCCTCCGCGTCCACACCGTGGGCATGCGGACGGTGCTCGAGACGGACTCTCAGACGGTCCTCCTCGGCGCCGTGGCGCGGGGCCGTGCCGTCTCGCTGCTCCCACCGGTCTTCCTCAGCCCGCGCCCCGCGGGGAGCGAGCTGCGGACCTTCGACATCGCCGACGACCACCTGAGCGCGGTGCGCTCCGCGCTCATGGTGCGCCGCGACCGCCGGCTCCCTCCCGCCTCCCGCGCGCTGCTGCAGGCCTGCTCCCGCTGGATGGCCGGCGAGAACCCCTGAGTGTTGCCGTGCGGACAACACCGTGTCGCCCGATCGAGGTCTTCCCGGTGCGCCGCGGACCTCCTACGCTCCAAGGATCCCTCCCCACCCGCCGACCCGCGCCCCCTCGACGACGAGGAGCGCCCGTCGGCCCCGTCCCCGAGGAGTCCTCATGGAGACAGTCCGCGAACTGGCCCGGCTCTGGCCCCTGCACCTGGCGGTCCTGGTCATCGGCGTCGTCAGCCAGCTGATCGGGATCCTGCGCATCCCCATCGGCATCGGCACGATCCTGCTGCTGCCCATGCTCTTCGCCTTCGCGTTGGCGCTGCTGCTCAACCCCAACATCGTCCCTGCGGTCTCGCGGATCATGCCGGTCCGTCGGGCTGCGGCGGCCAGCCCCCTGATCGTCGTCGCGATCATGCCGTTCATCGCCCGGTTCGGCGCCGACATCGGCCCCGGCATCGAGCTCGTCATCCGCTCCGGCCCCGCCCTCCTCCTGCAGGAGATCGGCAACCTCGGCACGATCGTGCTCGCCTTCCCGGTGGCCGTGTGGGTCCTGCGCATGGGCCGCGAATCCATCGGCGCCGTGCACTCCATCGCTCGCGAGCCGAACATCGCGATCATCGCCGACCGCTACGGCCTGCGCAGCGCGGAGGGCACCGGCGTGCTCGGCGTCTACGTGATGGGCACCCTCTTCGGCACCTTCATCTTCGCGATCATCGCCTCGCTGCTCGACGGCCTCGGCGTGTTCAGCCTCGAGGCGCTCGCCATGGCCTGCGGCGTCGGGTCCGGCTCGATGATGGCCGCTTGCTCCGGCGCACTCGCGGCCGCGAACCCCGCGGACACCGAGTCGATCACCGCGCTCGCGGGCTCCTCGAACCTGCTCACCTACGCGACCGGCATGTACGTGAGCTTGTTCGTCGCCCTCCCGCTCGTGGAGTGGATGTACCGCCGCTCCCGCCCCGACGACCCGCTCAACCACGCCCGCCCCACCGCCCGCACCCAGGGAGAGGCCGCCTGATGACCACCGCCGACGCCACCCCCGACCGCCCCGCCGACGACCTCGCCGATCTCGACTACGCCGAGGTCGACGAGCGGAAGATGGACCTCGGGCGCACCCTGCGCGACCTCGCGCTGATCTCCCTCATCTCGGTGCCCATCCAAGCCATCGCGACCGATCTGGGTCTCCTCGACATCGTCATCGGCCTCGCCGTCCTGTACGGCATGTGCGTCGTCGGCCTGCTGCTGACGCGCTATGTCCCGCTGCGACTGCCCTCGGTCGCCTGGATCTCCTTGGTCGCCGTGGTACTCACCCTCCCGATGCTGCCCTGGGCGGGAGCGGTCTTCCCGCTCGTCGAGGGCATCGACTTCCTCGCCCTGGCGGTGCCTCCGCTCGCCTACGCCGGCTTCGCGATCTCCAAGCTGGAGATCGACGTCCTCAAGCGCTCGGGATGGAAGATCCTCGCGATCGCGATCCTCGTCTTCCTCGGCACCTACATCGGCTCCGCCCTGATCGCCGAGCTGACCCTCCGACTGACGGGAGCCGTGTGATGGCCGCGCCCGCACCCAGCCCGGACCGCACCAGCCCGCAGGATCTCGCGCCCCGGGCGGTCTTCGGCCTCGGGCACATGGGCGGCGGCATGGCCGCGAGCCTCCTCCGCGCCGGCCATCCCGTGCTCGGCGTGGATCCCGGCCCCGTCCCCACCCCCGGGGGCGTCCGGCGCGTGACGGCGGCCGAGGCGATCGCGGAGGCGGAGGTCCTGGTCCTCTCCCTGCCGGGCACCGCCCAGGTCGACGAGCTCCTGCCGGACCTGCTCGCCGCCCCCGGCCCGCGACTCGTGATCGACGCGAGCACCTGCCCGCCGGGCGACTCCCGGCGGAGGGCGGAGGTGCTCGCCGAGGCAGGTCACCTGCTGGTCGACGCCCCCGTGAGCGGGGGCCCGGCGGGGGCCGCCACCGGCTCGCTCACCGTCTTCCTCGGCTGCCCCGAGGAGCGCCTCGCGGAGGTGCTCGCCGCGCTCGAGCCGCTCGCCGCCCAGGTCCACCACATCGGCACGACTGGCGCCGGCAGTACCGCGAAGCTGCTCAACAACCTCCTGTGCGGCATCCACCTCGCCGCGGCGCGCGCCCTCCACGGAGCCGCTGAGGCCTCCGAGGTCGACCTGGATCGCCTGCTCGCCGCGCTGAACACCGCGTCGGGCCGCTCCGCCGTCACCGAGGTGAACCTGCCCCGCTGGGTGCTCAGCGACAGCTACGACTCCGGGTTCCCCGTCGGCCTCATGACCCGTGACGTGGGCCTCGCCGCGGATCTCACCGCGGACCTCGGCGTCTCCTCGCCCCTGGTCGAGGCGGCCCGCTCCATGTGGGAAGAGCTCCTCCGCACCACCGGCCCCCGCGACGATTTCAACAGGATGGTGACCGCACGATGACCGCTCCGACCCGGACCCCCGCCGCCCCCGAGCTGAGCCTCTGGACCGAGCTCCTGGGCACCGCCGCGGTGGGCAGCTACGTCGACGGCGAGATCCTCCCCGGCGCGGGGGAGGAGGTCACCCTCGTCGACCCGTCGAGCGGCACCGACCTCGTCGCCTACGCCGACGGCGGCCGCGAGGCGGTCGACGCGGCCGTCGCGGCCGCCCGACGGGCCCAGCGCGAGTGGTGGTCGCTCACCGCCTCCGCCCGCGGCCGCGTGCTCTGGGCGATCGGGGCCGAGGTCCGCGCGCACCTCGAGCCGCTCGCCCGCCTCGAGTCCCGCACCGCGGGAAAGCTCCTGAAGGACGCGACGGCCGAGGTCACCAAGGTCGCGGAGATGTTCGAGTACTACGCCGGCTGGGCCGACAAGCAGCACGGCGAGGTCATCCCCGTCCCCACGAGCCACCTCACCTACACGCTGCGCGAGCCGTACGGCGTGGTCGCGCAGATGACTCCGTGGAACGCCCCGATCTTCACTGCGGGCTGGCAGCTAGCCCCCGCGCTCGCCGCCGGCAACGGCGTGGTGCTCAAGCCGTCCGAGCTGAGCCCGCTCACCTCGCTGCTCCTCGCGCGGCTGGCCGAGCGCGCGGGCACCCCCCGCGGCCTCGTCAACGTGCTCGCAGGCCTCGGCCCGACCGCCGGCAACCGGCTCGTCACCCATCCCGAGGTGGCGAAGGTGGTGTTCGTCGGCTCGCCGGCGACGGGACGGAGGATCGCCGCCGACGCCGCTGCGCAGTTCACGCCCTCCGTGCTCGAGCTCGGCGGGAAGAGCGCCAACATCGTCTTCGCCGACGCGGACCTCGACCGCGCCGTCGCCGGGGCAGCGGCCGCCGTCTTCTCCGGGGCGGGGCAGAGCTGCGTCGCCGGCTCGCGGCTGCTCGTCCACCGTTCCGTCCACGACCAGGTGGTGGAGAAGCTCGCCGCGCTCGCCACCTCCCTCCGTCAGGGGGACGCGACGGACCCGGCGACGCAGGTGGGCCCGATCCAGAACCGCGCCCAGCTCGAGAGGATCGCGGCGCTCGTGGGCGAGGCCGCTCCAGCGGCCAACGTGCTCGCCGGAGGAGCAGTGCTCGACCGCCCGGGCTTCTTCTTCCCGCCGACGCTGCTCGCCGGGGTCTCCAACACGGACCCCATCGCCCAGCAGGAAGTCTTCGGACCGGTCGTCGCCGCGATCCCCTTCGAGGACGAGGACGAGGCGATCGCTCTCGCGAACGCCACCGACTTCGGCCTCGCGGGCGCTGTCTGGACCTCCGCCGTGGATCGCGCGCACCGGGTCGCGCGGGCCTTGCGCGCCGGCACCGTGTGGGTCAACAGCTACAAGACCATCAACGTCATGGCGCCCTTCGGCGGCTTCGGCCACTCGGGCTCGGGACGCTCCAGCGGGCACGACGGCCTTCTCGAGTACTCGACGCCGAAGGCGGTGTGGGTCGAGACGGACCCGTCGGCCCCGCTCACGTTCGGGTACTGAGCCTCACCCTCCCGGGGGGCCGCCCGGGCCCTGCTCACCGACCGGCGCGGGCCCGGCCGGCCCTCCGTCGGCCGCGCCGATCACTCGCCGACCGGCGCGCCCCCGTCGGCCGCCCGCCGTCGGCCCCGTGCCGCGAGCGCGACCAGCGCCGCGATGACCACCGCGCCCACCACGAGCGTCACCCCGCCCACGAGCACCGTGCCGGTCACCCCGATGAACGAGCCGAGCACGGCGAGAGTGATCCCGTTGCCGGTGCGCAGGCCCGTGGTGAGCATGCTGTACACGCCGATCACGCGACCGCGCTGCTCGACGGGCGCCCGCAGCTGCACGACCGCCTGGCCGATGGTCATCGAGGCGAGGTTCGCGACGCCGCCGATCACGAGCGCGAGGATCGTCAGGGCATAGCTCGGCGACACGGCGACCACCATCGTCGTCACCCCGAACAGGAAGGTCGCGACCACCGCCGCCCGCGTGCTGGGCTTGATCACCCCGGTCGCCTCGAGCAGGAAGCCGCCCAGCACGCCGCCCGCGCCGTTGGCGAAGAGCAGCAGGCCGTAGGCGGCGCCCGCCTCCCCGGCCCCGAGCGCGTCGGCCAGCGACGGCATCGCGACCTGCAGCGAGGATCCGACGCCGACGGCGATCAGCCCGCCGAGCGCGATCATCGAGACCAGCACCCGGTCGCCGGCGACGGTGCGCAGCACGCCCAGGGAGCGGATCGGGCCCAGCCGCTCGCGGCGCACGAACCCGTCCCGGCTGTGCCCCGTGAACGGGGTGCGCAGCATGAGCAGCGTCATCGGCACGTAGAACAGCACGTTCGCCAGGATCCCGACACCGGGGCCGAGGGCGAGCAGCAGCGCCGAGCCGACCACCGGCCCCGCGAGCACGCCGAGGCTCTTGAACGTCGCGTTGAGCCGCACCGCGCCGGGGAGGTCCTTCGGCTCGGCGAAGTCGTGGAGCATCAGCTGCTCGGCCGGACCCCACAGCGCGCCCGCGCAGCCGTGCAGCACCAGCAGCACGCACGCCTGCCACATCTGCAGGCTGTCGGTGAGGAACAGGACGCCCCAGGCGATCGACACGAACGCGAACAGGCCCTGGGCGATCTGGATGATGCGCCGGCAGTCGTACCGCTCGGCGAGCTCCCCGAACCACACCGAGCACAGCAGGAACGGCAGCCAGTGGCTGATCACCTGGAAGCCGACGAGGGCGGGGGAGTGGAAGGCCTGCCACAGGAACCAGTAGGTGATGACGTGCTCGATGTTGTCGGCCATCATCGACAGGCCCGCGGTGAACAGGTACGGCCGCGAATGGCGGTCGCGGAGAGCGCCGAAGCGACGCGGGGCGATGGTGGACGTGACGGGCTCCTCGGGTCTCGGGTCGGCCGGGGCGTGGCGCGACCAGTTAAGGAGCCTAGGCCTCGCGCGGGGCGCCCGGCACGGGGTGGTCCGAGGGGTGGTCGGCAGGGGCGGCCGACGGGTGGGCGGCGGGGTGTGAGCCGTCCCCGAACGCACCCCTGGCGGGCAGCGAGCCGCTTATCCTATGGGAAGCCCGATCCGGGCCGAGCGACCCCCAGCACCTGAAGGAACCCACCATGGCCATTCGACGACAGGTGCTGCGCGACGAGGTCGAGGAGCTGATCCTCCAGCGCCTCCTCGAGAACCGCTGGGCGCCCGGCTCCCGCCTCAGCATCGACGGACTCGCCCGTGACCTCGAGGTCTCCCCGACGCCCGTGCGCGAGGCGATGGTCTCCCTCGAGCGCTCGGGCCTCGTGGAGTACGTGGCGCTGCGCGGCTACGTCGTCGCGCCGATGCTCGACGACGGCCAGATGGTCGAGCTCCTCGATGCGCGCCGAACCGTCGAGTCGGCCGCGCTCGGGAAGTCCTTCGAGGAGTGGGAGCCGCTGCTCGCCGACCTCGAAGCCGCCCATACTCACCATGCCGAGGTGCTCGCCCGCATCGAGAGCGACGGCCAGATCGACTACGACCTGATCAACGAGCACTTCCAGGCCGACTGGGCCTTCCACCAGGTGTTCTTCAACCACGCCCGCAATCGCTACCTGCTCACGATGGTCGAGAACCTCCGCACCCACACCCACCGGATGCGGCAGACCTGGTCCGGCGGTTCCGTGAGCTTCGACGGCCGTGAGGCGCACGAGGAGCACAGCAGGATCCTGCAGATGGTGCGGCAGCACAACCACGACGGCGCCCTGCGCGCCCTTGCCGAGCACCTCGACCTCGTGCTCGGCCGCTCGCTGCAGGGGCCGACGGGGGACGGCGAGGGCGCCGAGGCGGAGAAGCGCGAGCCGGAGGCAGCTGCGGCCGAGGCCTGAGCGCGGGCCAGGATCGGCGGGTAGCTCGACAGTGTCGGCTGGCGAGCCGGATCGAGGGTGGTTCTGGCTCGTGAGGCGACAGTGTCGACCTGTTCCGGGGTGCGGGGCCGGGCGGGACGTCGGTCGAGGGGAGATCGCCCCGGGTCAGCTCGGTCCAGCCCAGCCCAGCCCCGCCCGGCTCAGCCGCCCCGGCCGGGAAGTCGGTCCAGCCCAGCCCGGTTCCGCTCGGCACAGCTCGAGTCGGGCCCGCTCGAGCGCGGGCTGATCACGAACGTCGTCGTCGACCGCAGCAGCGCCCAGGAGCTGCTCGCGGACTGACGCGGCGACGTCGGGCGCGCACGGCGCCCGACCGGCAGGAACGCCGGGGGGAGGTCCCGTCGGCCGGCGCCGTCAGCCCTCGCGGCCCGCGTCCGGATCCAGCAGCGGATCCGCGGAGCGGGAGGCCAGTCGCTGGTCGAGGAACGCCGAGTGGACGTCGAGGCTGCGGGTCACGTGGGCGATCAGATCGTCCTCGACGCGGTCGAGCGCGGCGTCGAGGGAGGCGAGCTGCGACTCGACGCTGCGCAGGTTCGCCTGGGCCCGGGCGGCGGCCTCCTCCCGTCCGGTGGCCAGGAAGCCCGCGGTGTTCTCGAGGGCCTCGACGAGGTCGGGGATGTAGCGCTCGGCCATGCCCTCGAGCAGCATCACGTCGTCGTCGGACGGCCGCCGGGATTGCATCGACTCGGTCGCGAGCAGGGCGCCGATCCGCTGCAGCAGCAGGTCCGCGCGGTCGGTGAGCTCGCGGACCGCCGGGTGCCGCACCTGGCGCCGCACCCTCGTGATCCGGCGCTGCTGCGTGCGGGAGGTGCGCAGGATGGCCTCGAGCGCGGTGCGCGTGCCCGTCGGCATCGAACCCGATGCGGCGACCTGCAGGGTCCGGTGGGGCCGACGGTTGCGCAGCAGGAATCCCGTGCCGCCGCCGAACGCTCCCGCGATGCCGAGTCCCGCGAGGGCGGGGCCGACGAGGCCCGCGCCGCCGATCAGCGCGGCGACGCCGAGCACCATGAACGCGCTGAGTCCGAGGGTGCCGCCGACGACCACGGGGACGCCGACGGTGAGCCAGCGCCCGCGCCGACGGGGTCGCGCGACGGCGCGCGAGCGCGGGGAGTGGATGGTGCCCTCGAGCGGGCCGCCGAGAGGCGGGGTGGGTCGGCCGAACGGGGGCGAGGGGGCACCCTGGCGCCAGGGTGCGCCGCGCGGAGCGCCGCGTCGATCGGCCATGGTCCGCCTCCTCCCGGGCTCGCGAGATCTGCGGCCAGGATATCGCCGGAGCCTCGGGACGGCCTAGGCGGAAGGTCGGCCGGTGGATGGCCGAGGGTCGGGGGCGGATCGCGGGGTGGGACGCCCCTTGCGGCGCTCCCTCGGCCCCGGCTCAGCCTGCGACGTGGGCGGCGGCGATCCGCAGCAGTTCGAGGTAGCCCTCCAGCTTCCATGCCGTGCGGCCGACGAACAGGCCGTTCACGTGCTCGATCCCGAGGAGGTCGGCCGCGTTGTCGAGGTTCACCGAGCCGCCGTAGAGCAGCCCCGCGACGCGACCCGTGTACTCGGCGCCGAGCGCGGCGAAGGGCTCGATGAGCTCCTCGATCGTGGCCGGCCGGCCCTTCTCGCCGATCGCCCAGATCGGCTCGTAGGCGATGACCACGCGCGAGAGCTCGTCTGCCGAGAGGCCCTCGAGCGCCCCGGCGGCCTGGTCGAGGATGAAGGCGCTCGACCCGCCGGCCTCTTTCACCTCGGCGCTCTCGCCGATGCACAGCAGCGGGGTCAGGCCGTGACGGAGTGCCGCGGCGACCTTCAGCCGCGTCGTCTCGACGGTCTCGCCGAAGTGCTCCCGACGCTCCGAGTGCCCGATCTCGACGAGCTGCGCACCGGCATCCTTCGCCTGCGGGACGGACACCTCGCCGGTCCAGGCCCCCGCGTCCTCCCAGTGGGCGTTCTGCACGCCGAGCAGCACGGGCGAGTCCTCGCCGAGGATGCCCCGCACCGTGGTCGTCGCCGTGAAGGACGGGATGATGAACGGCTGGATGCCCGCGGGGGCGCGGCCGTCGTGCGCGGACTCGAGGTGACCCCGCAGGCCGGTGGCCCACTCGCGGCCCTCGGCGAGGGTCTTGGTCATCTTCCAGCTGGTGCCGATCCAGATGGTGTTCATGGGTCTCCTTGGTTAGCGAGGTCGGGCGGGGCGGGGCGTCTGGGGCGGGGCCTGGCGGGGCGCGGCGCGGGACGGGGCTGCTTGGAGCGCAGTCTGCCTTCCCCTCGGGCGCCCAACGGCGAGATCCCCCGCCGACGGGAGGATGTCGCCGGCGCGGCCCGGCCCGGCGCGGCGCGGTGCTCCCCTCCACCCTGCCGCCGCGGGTCGACAGTGTCGACTGGCGAGCCAGATTGGGGGTGGTTCTGGCTCGTGAGGCGACAGTGTCGACCTGTGCCAGGGGCGCGGGACCGGGGGAGAAAGAGCTGGCCGTGGGGCGCGGAGCGGCCGTGTCCATCAAAGGGACGTGAGCGGACACCGGCCTGCTATATGCAGGGCAGCTGCCGCTCACGTCCCTTGTGTGGACAGCCCGGCCGGCCGGGCCGGCTCGAGCCCGGGTCAGGCCTGGCCGAGGCTGCCGTCGTAGGCGCAGATGGCGTCGACCTTCTCGGCGGAGCTGCTGGTGGGGTCGAACTCGAGGTCGAGCCAGACCTTGACGAGTTCTTTGGCGAGTTCGAGGCCGATGACCCGCTCGCCCATGCACAGGACCTGCGCGTTGTTGGAGAGCACGGAGCGCTGCACGGAGTAGAGGTCGTGAGCGGTGACGGCGCGGATCCCGGAGACCTTGTTCGCGGCGATCGCCACGCCGAGTCCGGTGCCGCAGATCAGCAGGGCCCGGTTGGCCTCTCCGGCGGCGACCTTCTTCGCGGCAGCGACGGCGACGTTGGGGTAGAGCTCCTGGTCCTCGCGGGAGAGCACGCCGACGTCGATGACCTTCTCGACGCGGGGGTCGGCTTCGAGGAGTTCCTTGAGGGCGGTCTTGTGGCCGTGGCCGGCGTTGTCGGATCCGGTGACGATGGTGAGAGCCATGAGGGTCTCCTTCGAGAGAGGTGGACGAGAGGGTGAGGTGGAAGGCGGAGGGCGAGAGGCGGAGAGCGGCGACGGTCGGTGACCACGACGGACGAGGGCCCGGCGCGGCCTCGACCGGTGACGGTGGCCTGTTTCTCAACCACTATCGGCCCGAAAGCGGTTGAGAAACAGGCCACCGCCTCACGACAGGTGCTGACCGAGCTCTTTCATCAGGATCGAGAAGGAGATGGCGCCGGGGTCGGGGGTGCCCACGGACTTCTCGCCCAGCACACGGGCGCGGCCGAGGGAGGCGGTGATCTCGGCGGTGGCGTCGGCGGCGCGACAGGCCACCTCGGCGGCGGCGAGGATCGCCTCGGCCGCGTTCTCGCCGGTGAAGGCAGAGTCCAGCTCCTCGCGGAACGGGGCGGCGGCGTCGACCATGGTCTTGTCGCCCACCTTCGCACCGCCGAGCCGCTGGATCGCGTCGATGCCGGCGTCGAGCGCCCGGACCGTCGTGCTGTCATCGGCGCCCGCGTCGTCGGCGAAGACCCCGCCGGCCGCGATCAGCGCCGCGCCCCACAGCGCGCCCGAGGTGCCGCCGGCCGACTCCGACCAGGCCTCCCCGGCACGCACCAAGAGCGTGCGCGCCCCGGCGCCGCCCTCGAGGGCCTCGCGCGCCGCGGCGGCAGCGCCCGTCGAGCCGAAGGCCATGCCCTGGCCGTGGTCGCCGTCGCCGGCGATCGCGTCGATCCGGCCCAGCTCGGCCTCCTCCCGCGCGCACACCGCCTCGAACAGGTCGAGCACGCTGGTGATCCGCGTGGCGACCTCGCGGGACTCGGCGCTCGCGGCGGGGATCTCGTCGGCCCCGGCCTCCCAGAAGGAGGTGCGTCGCGGACGATCCGCCGCGGCGGTCATCGACCCGCGGTGGAAGGCGGGGGTGTCGGCGGGGGCGAGCCAGAGCCGCTCGAGCTCCTCGTCGAGGAAGACCAGGGTGAGCGAGAGCCCCGACATGTCGAGGCTGGTCACGAGCTCGCCGACCTCGGGCCGGACGGGGGTGATGCCCGCAGCCTCGAGCAGCTCGGCGACCTTCGCGTAGACGACGAAGAGCTCCTCGTACTTCACGGTGCCGAGCCCGTTGACGAGCACCGCGGCGCGCCCCTGGTAGCCGCCCTCGACGCGCTCCGGCTGCTCGGCGAGGAGGCCCTCGACCAGCAGGGTCGCGATCTCGTCGGCGGTACCGATCGGCTCGTCGCGCACGCCGGGCTCACCGTGGATGCCGAGGCCGACGCCCATCTGGCCGTCCGGGACGTGGAAGAGGGCCTCGCCCGCGCCGGGGAGGGTCGGGCCGTCGAAGGCGACGCCGAAGGAGCGGGTCGCGTCGTTGGCCTTCCAGGCGATCCGCTCGGCCTCGTCGAGGTCGGCGCCGGCCTCGATCGCGGCGCCGGCGATCTTGAAGACGGGCAGGTCACCGGCGATGCCGCGGCGGTCGCGGTGGTTCTCGGGGGTGTTGGAGATGATGTCGTCGCTGACCTTGATGATCCGCACGTCCACGCCCTCGGCGCGCAGCTTCTCGGCCGCGGCGCCGAAGTGGAGCACGTCGCCGGCGTAGTTGCCGAAGCCGAGGATCACGCCGCCGCCGTTCTCGGCGTTGCGAGCGACGGAGTAGACCTGTGAGGCCGACGGCGAGGCGAACACGTTGCCGCACGGGGCGCCGTGACCCATGCCGGGGCCGACCCAGCCGGCGAAGGCGGGGTAGTGGCCGGAGCCGCCGCCGATCACGAGGGCGGGCTGGCCGGCGGGGGTCTCGGTCGCGCGGACCACGCCGCCGTGCACGACGGCCACATGGTCGGGATGGGCGGCGGCGAGGCCGCGGACGGCGTCGGCGGCGAAACGGGCGGGGTCGTTGAAGAGGTACGTCATCGGGTCTTCCTCCACGGGCGCCGACGGGGGACGGCGATGTCGGGTGCCGAGCTCGGCAGCGGGATCAGCTCCCCGAATCCTATAGGAATCGGGGGCGGTGGGGTAGGGAGGGTCGCGACGGGCGGTGGTGCGGGGGCGGCCGACGGGGGCGACGCGGCCGACGGCCGCGCCGACGCAGGGGAACAGGGCCGGATTCTCAGCCACTTCGGGCGCGGAAGTGGCTGAGAATCTGGCCCGGACCGCCTTCGCCCTGCGCCTCGCCCGGCTCAGCGCTCGATAGCGGGGATGTCGAGCATCTGGGCGAGGACTCGATCGAGCTCGGCGTCGTCCCAGACCTTGGTCCAGTCGGGCTGGATGATCGACTCGCGCCCGTAGTCCATGGCGCGCAGGCACGCCTCGGAGAACGGGTTCGAGCCGCGCAGGGCATTGGTCAGCGAGATGAAGATGTGCCCGTAGAACAGCGCCTTCACGGCCTTCTCGGGAATGCCGACCTCGTAGATCGCGTGGTCCATCGAGTCCTTGAGGAACTGGCCGATCATGCAGCCGGTGGTCTCCACGAGGGTGGGCTCGAGCTGGGCGAGCTGCTTGACGGTCACCCAGTGCACGTCGATGACGGGGGCGTAGATGGCGCGGATGACCTGCGCGACCTTCTCCCGGATCGCCTCGTCGCCGCCCTCGTAGGCGGCCACGACCTCCTGCGGCGCGGCGATGCCGCCGAAGGTGTCGGCCCACTCCTCGGGGGTGGTGCGCTCGAGGAAGACCGACGGGTGTGCGGGGTGCGCGCACGCCTGGTGGACGCCCTCGCGCTCGGTGAGCAGGCCGGCGTAGGCGGCGGCCGGGTCGAGGGTGAGCAGCACGGAGCCGTCCTTCATCAGCGGCACGACCTGCGCGGAGATCTTGCCGAGGACGACGTCGGGCACCGCGAGGATCACGACGTCGGCCGCGGCGGCGGCGTCCTCGAGCTCGGTGACCTCGCGGCCCAGCGCGGCGAGGCGCTCCCGGCCGGCCTCGGAGGCCTCGACGTACGAGACCGGGGCGTCGGTGAGGTTCAGGTTGTTGGACACGCGGGTGCCCATCTTCCCGGCGGCACCGACCACGGCGACGCTGATCGACGGGTCCAGCTCGACGGTCTTGCCGAACAGGGGGTTGAGCTCCTTGCTGCTGCTCATGGGGTTCTCCTTCGCGGGGGATGGGGCGGTGAGGGGTGGTCGGGGAGGGGGTGGGCGGCCGACGGGCGGGGTCGGCCCGGCAGGTCAGGCGGCCGACGGGCGATTCAGCGGGCCGACGGGCGGTGGGTCGCGCGCCAGTCGCGCAGCGCCGCGAGGGTGCGGTCGGTCCAGGCGCGCTCGAGGGCGAGGGTCGCGGGGAGGTCGCCCTGCCAGGGCAGCCAGTGCTCGACGATCGCGCTGGGGGCCGAGCTCGCACCGGAAACTGCGCCCCCGTCGGCGCCGTAGACGCTGCTCAGCTCGTGGTCGAGGTCGAGCAGGCCGTCGCCGAGCGGTGCGCCGGAGTACGTGAAGCCCACCCAGCCCTCCTGGCGGGCGAAGGCGAAATCCTTCACGTGGAGGTTCGCCGTGCGCGTGGCGCAGGCCTCGACGACCTGGCGCGGGTGTTCGAGGGCGGAGACGCAGTTCGCGGGGTCCAGGCACACTCCGATCCGCGGGGAGCCGACGAGATCGATGACCTCGAGAAGCGTCGCCGTGGGGATCTGCTCGTAGGTCTCGAGGGCGAGGGTCACGCTGGCCGCCTCGAGGGCGGGGACGCTCGCCGCCAGCTCCTCGGCGACGGCCGGGACGCCGGCGGCGATCTCCTGGCTCTGGATCATCGAGCGGAGGGTGCGGGCGCCCAGCAGCTCGGCGCGGCGGATGAAGCGGGCCAGGTGCTCGCGGCCGACGGTGCGGGTGCCCAGCTCCAGCTCGACGCCGAGCAGCTCGGCCCGGTCGCGCAGCGCTCGCAGCGCCTCGTCGTCGAGTTCCTCGAGGCGGGGGTCGTCGCAGATCTGGAAGACCTCGCAGTCCAGCTCGGCGGCGCGGTCGATCATCCCCGCGATGCTCAGGGGGGAGGGGTTGCGGGCCTCGAACTCCCAGAACAGGGCGTAGGTGCCGATGCCGATCTTCATGCGCAGGTCACTCCGATGCGGTTCCGTGTCAGCGGGCCACGTCGGCCGCTCGGGAGCACTCTGACACAGCTCGTCGCAAGTGGTCAACCGGTTGGCCACCCTGGGCGGAGGGGTGGATCGCGCCGCAGTCTCCGATGGCCGATCCGCCCGCCGCCGCGGCAGGGGGCCCGGCGCCCGCCACTGCCGGCGAGTCGACCGTCGGTCGCCGCCGGCGGGCCGAGTCCCGCGCTCCCGGTAGGCCGAGCTCCGCGCCCGCGACGGCGAGTGCTGCATCTGGACCGCTATAGCGCCCCAGTGGCGGTCCAAACGCAACACTCGGCGCGGGGGAGGGGACCGGTGGCGGCTCAGATGCAGCAGTCGGTGCGTGTGGGTGGACTGGTGGCGGTCCGGATGCAGCAGTCGACGCGGGGGCGGCCACCCCGCCCGACGACGCATCCCGACCGCCGCCCCGAGGACGCATCCCGACCGCCGCCCCGAGGTCGCATTCCGACCGCTACCCCGACGCGCCGACCTCGCGACGTTGACAGGTCAACCGGTTGCTGGTTAGTGTCCCGCCATCCGCCTCGGAGCCCCGGTTCCGTGGCGGAGGCCGACACCACCACCCCGCCGTCACTGCTGAGGCGGGAACCGTGGACGACGCTCGCGAGGCCCGCCCACAAGGCGCCGTCTCCGGTCGTCGCCCGCACGGGAGGAGGAGCGATGTGATGCCGACGAGGGCATCCGTCCCCGATCCCCGACCCGAGATCGACCACGATGCGGACCCATTACTTACACGTGACAGGAATGCGTGTCATCATCCGTGCTGTCGGTCACTTACACGAGTCACACCTGCATCACCACCGACAACTCACCCTCTCGGGCGCGACGGCGATGACCAGCCGTCCCCGCCCCCAGCACGAGCGCCGCAACGAGGCGCGCCTCCGTGAAAGGACTCTCCGATGCTCCGTCGAGACATGCTGAAGCTGACCGGTACCACCGTCGCCATCGGGGCCATGAGCCTCGGCGTCGTCGCCTGCGGCGGCTCGAGCGGCGGGAGCGGCGGCTCCGGCGGCTCCGGGTCGACCACCCTCCGCATGGGCCTCATGGTCGCCCCGACCACCTTCGATCCGGTCGGCGCCGAGTGGGGCAACCGCCTCCCCTACTACCAGGCCCCCTACGACACCCTCCTGCTCGCCGCGAGCTCCGGCGAGATCGAGCCCTATCTCGCCACCGAGTGGAGCTACGACGAGTCGGAGACCGAGCTGACCCTCACGCTCCGTGACGACGTCACCTTCGCCGACGACTCCCCGCTCACCGCGGACGCCGTCGTGACCAGCATGACCCGCTTCAAGGACGGCTCCGGCCCCGACGCGAACTACCTCGCCAGCGTCGACACCGTCACCGCGGCCGACGACCACACCGTCGTCATCACCCTCACCCAACCCGATCCGGCCCTGCTGAACTACCTCACCCGCACCGCCGGCCTCGTGCTGAACCCCGCCGCGGCCGAGAACGAGGACCTCGCCACCAACCCCGCCGGCAGCGGCCCGTACGTCCTCGACACCTCGGCGACGATCACCAACAACATCTACGTCTTCACCAAGCGCGAGGGCTACTGGAACCCCGACGTCCAGCACTACGACCGCCTCGAGATGCGCTTCATCGAAGACACCACCGCGATGGTCAACGCGCTCCAGGCCAAGGAGCTGGACTACGCCAAGCTCGCGAACGCCGAGACCTTCGCGCAGGCCGAGTCCTCCGGCGCCGTGCTCCACTCCAACGAGCTCGACTTCCAGGGCCTGCTGCTCCTGGACCGCGCCGGCACGATGGTCGAGGCCCTCGGCGACGTCCGGGTGCGCCAGGCGATCGCGCACGCCATGGATCGCGAGGCGCTGCTCGAGGCCGTCGCCCTCGGCTTCGGCACCGTCACCGGCCAGGTCTTCCCGACCGGCTCCGAGGCGTACGACGAGGCGCTCGACGAGCGCTACCCCTACGACGTCGAGAAGGCCAAGGCCCTCCTGGCCGAGGCCGGCTACGCGGACGGCTTCGCGGTCGAGATGCCCACCGCCGCGTCCTTCCAGACCGCTGCGAACCTCATAGCCCAGTACCTCAGCGACATCGGCATCACCGCCAACTACGTGCAGCCCGGCAACAACTTCATCGCCGACATGCTCGCCCCGAAGTTCGGCATGACCTTCATGGCCCTCGAGCAGAACCCCGACTGGCAGCTCGCGAACTTCATGATCTCGCCGACGGCGACCTTCAACCCCTTCGGCTACCAGGACCCGGAGGTCGACGCCCTGCTCGAGGAGTACCTCACCGGGGACGAGACCACCCGCGGCGCGACCATGAAGGCGCTGAACACCTACATCGTCGAGCAGGCCTGGTTCGTGCCGTTCTACCGCGCCCAGGGAAGCGTCGCGACCAACGACGGCACCACCGTCACGGCGATGCTGCCGAGCAACACCCTGCCCAACATCTACGACGTGACCCCGGCCTGAGCGGCCGGCGGGAGACCTCCCGAGGGGTGCATCCATGCTCCGTTTCATCGGCCGGCGCCTGATCTCCGGCCTCATTCTCACCTTCGCGATCACCACGATCGCCTACCTGCTGCTCTACATGGGCGGCGGCAACATCGCGCGGCGCATCCTGGGCCAGAACGCCACCCAGGAGCAGGTCGACCAGCGGGCGGCCGAGCTCGGGCTCGACCAGCCCCTGGTCGTCCAGTACGGCGGCTGGCTGGGCCGGGCGATCACCGGCGACCTGGGCCGATCCTGGTTCTCCGGGCAGCTGGTCACGGAGGCGCTCACCACGCGCCTCGCCGTGACCCTCACCCTGGTGATCGCGGCGACCGTGATCTCCGGCGTCGTCGCCGTGCTGCTCGGCGTGTGGGCCGCGCGGGCCGGCGGCTGGGTGGACCGCATCATCCAGTTCGTCTCGGTGCTGGCCATGGCCGTCCCCGGCTTCCTCATCGCCGTCGGCCTCGTGCTGGTGCTCGCGATCCAGCTGGGCTGGTTCAAGGCGACGGGATACACCCGGCTCGGCGACGACCCGGTCGAGTGGCTGCGCTCGGTGACCCTGCCGATCGTGGCGCTGTCCATCGGCGGCAGTGCCGCGGTCACCCAGCAGGTCCGCGGCTCGATGCTCGACGCCCTGCAGAAGGACTTCGTGCGGACCCTCCGCTCGCGGGGCCTCGACGGGCGCAGCGTCTTGCTGAAGCACGCGCTGCGCAACTCCGTCGGCCCCGCCCTCGCGGTGCTGAACGTCCAGTTCGTGGGCATGCTCGGCGGCGCGGTCGTCGTCGAGCAGGTCTTCCAGATGCCCGGTCTCGGGCAGCTCTCCGTCGGCGCGACCAACCAGGGCGACATCCCCCTCGTGATGGGCCTGGTCCTGGTCACCGCCGTGATCGTCATCGTGGTCAACCTGCTGATCGACATCGTGCAGGGACTGCTCAACCCGAAGGTGAGGCTCGCATGAGCACCGCACCCGTCGCGGGGGCCCCGGTCTCCGCCGCCCCGGCCTCCGCCGCCACGGTCCGGCCCAGCGGCCTCCTCCGCCGCGTGCTGAAGAACCCCGTCGGCCTCGTCTCCTTCGCGGTGCTCGTGGTCGTCGCGCTGCTCGCGCTGCTCGGCGGGGTCCTCGCCCCGCACGACGCGAACCAGGCCGACGCCCGAGCGATCCTCGCCGAGCCCAGCGCGGAGCACCTGCTGGGGACCGACGGCTCGGGGCACGACATCCTCTCGCGCCTCCTGGTCGCCACCCAGATCTCCCTCGGCGCGGCACTCGTCGCGGCGATCGTCGCGCTCGTGATCGGCGTGACCGCGGGTCTGCTGGCGGGCTACTACAAGGGCTGGCTGGACAGCGTCTTCAGCTGGGTCACCGCGCTGACCATGGCGCTGCCCGGGATGATCGTGCTGCTCGCCGCGCGGGCCGTGGTCGGCCCCTCGGTGTGGTGGTCGATGGTCATCTTCGGCGTGCTGATGTCCCCGGGCTTCTTCCGCCTGGTCTACGCCTCGGTGAGCGCGGTCCGCGAGGAGCTGTACGTGGACGCGGCCCGAGTCGCCGGCCTGACCGACGCCCGGATCATCTCCCGTCACATCCTCGGCGTGGTCCGCGCCCCGATCATCATCCAGTCCGCGATGGTGCTCGGCATCGCGATCGCCATCCAGTCCGGCCTCGAGTTCCTCGGCATCGGCGACCCCGGCACCCCCACCTGGGGCTCGATGCTCAAGAACGGCTTCGACGTCATGTACCGAAACCCCGTCACGATGGCCTGGCCGGCCCTCGCGATCGGCGTGACCACCGTGGCGCTGACCCTGTTCGGCAACGCGCTGCGCGACGAGCTGGAGCGCTCCGCCGCCCGCACCACCCGTCGGCGGTCCGCGGCGTCGGCCGTCCGAGAGCAGCATCCCGCGACGATCCGGCGCGAGGACGACGAGCGGGCCGCGGCCCGCAGCGGCTCCGCGCTGCTGGAGATCGAGGATCTCCGCATCGGCTACGACCTGCCCGACGGCTCCGTCAAGGAGGTGGTGCGCGGGATCGACCTGACCGTGCGGCGCGGCGAGGTCCACGGCCTGATCGGCGAGTCCGGCTCGGGCAAGACCCAGACCTCCTTCTCCGTGCTCGGGCTGCTGCCCGCGGGCGGCCGGCTGATCGGCGGGTCGATCCGCTACGACGGCCAGGAGATCGCGACGGCCGACGCCTCGCGGCAGAGCACGGTGCGCGGCACGAAGATCGCGTACATCCCGCAGGAGCCGATGAGCAACCTCGACCCGATGTTCACGATCGGCAGCCAGCTCGTCGAGCCGCTCGTCAAGGTCGTCGGCCTCTCGAAGACCGACGCCCGGGCGAAGGCCCTCGAGCTGCTCGGGACCGTCGGCATCCCCGATCCGCAGCGCACCTCCGACGCCTACCCGCACCAGGTCTCCGGCGGCATGGTGCAGCGCGTGCTCATCGCGGGCGCCATCTCGATGGGACCCGACCTGCTCATCGCCGACGAGCCGACGACCGCGCTCGACGTGACCATCCAGGCCGAGGTGCTCGACCTGATCCGCGACCTGCAGGAGCAGATGGAGATGGCGGTGCTGCTGGTCACGCACAACTTCGGCGTCGTCGCCGACCTCTGCGACCGGGTCTCGGTGATGCAGAACGGCCTGCTCGTCGAGGCCGGGCCGGTCCGCACCATCTTCCGCGACCCTCAGCATCCCTACACCCGCTCCCTGCTCGATGCCATGCTCGACGAGGACACGGTGCGCCCGCCCCTGACCGAGAGGACCGCGCGATGACCGCCGAGAACCGCCAGGCCGCCCCGCTGCTGGAGGTCACGGACCTCGACGTGATCTATCCGGGCGGCCGCGGCCGCAGCCCCTTCCACGCCCTCCGCACGGTCTCGCTCGACGTGCGCCCCGGCGAGACGGTGGGCCTGGTCGGCGAGTCCGGCTCCGGCAAGACCACCCTGGGCCGGGCCGTGCTGGGCCTCGCCCCGGTCAGCGGCGGCTCGATCCGCTTCGACGGGCAGGACATCTCCCGTCTCGACCGTCGCGGCCGGCGCGCCCTCGCGAAGGACATCCAGGTGGTCTTCCAGGACCCCTACTCCTCGCTGAACCCCTCGATGACCATCGGCGACATCCTCACCGAGCCGCTCACGGCCAACGGGGTCGCGGCCGGAGACGCCGCCTCCCGCGTGGGCGGCCTGCTCGAGCGGGTGCACCTGCCGGCAGACGCCGCCGCCCGCCTGCCCCGCGAGTTCTCGGGCGGGCAGCGGCAGCGCATCGCGATCGCGCGAGCGCTCGCGCTCAGCCCCCGGCTGATCGTCGCCGACGAGGCGGTCTCCGCCCTGGACCTCTCGACCCAGGCCAAGGTGCTCGAGCTGTTCATCGAGATCCAGGAGGCGACCGGCGTCGCCTACCTGTTCATCACCCACGACCTCGCCGTGGTGCGTCACGTGAGCCATCGCGTGGCGGTGCTGTACCACGGCGAGATCGTCGAGCAGGGCGAGACCGCCGCGGTGACCGGCGATCCCGAGCATCCCTACACGCAGCGCCTGTTCATGGCCGCTCCGGTCCCCGATCCGGACCGGCAGGAGCAGCGGCGCGCCGAGCGCCGGCGCCTGCTCGCGATCCAGGCCGAGCAGGACGCCCAGGCGGGCGCCGGTCTCGGCGTCCTCTGACCCGACCATCCGCCGTCCCGGAAGGACGCCATGACCGGCTACACCCCTGACTCCCGCCTCGGTGACGTGCTCGAGAACCCGGCCGCCCGCTCGGTGCTCTCGAACGCCCTGCCGGGCCTCGTGAACTCGCCGATGCTCGGCCAGCTGCGCAACATGTCGCTGCGTATGCTCGCCGACCACGAGACCGCGTTGCGCGACGACCCGGAGCGCTCGGCCGCCTTCTGGGCGAGCCTCGCGGCGATCGAGGACACGACCCCGCCGCGCGCGGAGGCGCCGGCGATCGCACCGGATCCCGACTACGAGGGCGAGGAGGTCCCCCGGGGGAGCGCGGAGCTCACGGTCCCGACGGACGCCCGCGTGCACGGCCCGGTCGAGATCGCGCTGCGCGGCCCGTCCCACGGGAACCCCTTCGTGGACGTCGAGCTGGAGGCGCGGGTTGAGGGCCCCACCTCCAGCCTGCGGGTGGGCGGCTTCTACGACGGCGACGGACGCTACCTGCTGCGCTTCCTCCCCGAGGAGCCCGGCACCTGGCGCCTCGTCACCTCCTCGACTGCCCGCTCCCTCGACGGGATCAAGGGCTCCCTCGAGGTCTCGGCCGAGCCGGCCGGGCCGGGCGCGGTGCGGGTCGCGGACCGCTTCCACTTCGCGCACGCCGACGGGACGCGGCATGTGCCGCTCGGCACGACGGCCTACGCGTGGACGCACCAGGGGCAGGAGGTCCAGGAGCGGACCCTCGCCGCCCTGGCGTCGAGCCCCTTCACCAAGATCCGGATGTGCGTCTTCCCGAAGGCGTACCTCTACAACACCGAGGACCCCGAGCGCTTCCCCTTCCCCCGCGCGGAGGACGGCGAGGGCTTCGACCTGACCCGCTTCGACCTCGAGTACTTCCGGCACCTGGAGTCCCGGATCCGCGACCTGGACGCGCTGGGCATCCAGGCGGATCTCATCCTGTTCCATCCCTACGACCGCTGGGGCTTCGCCGAGCTGGGCCGCGCCGCCGACGACCGCTACGTGCGCTACCTCGTGCGGCGCCTGGCCGCGCTGCCCAACGTGTGGTGGTCGATGGCCAACGAGTTCGACCTGATGTGGACCAAGGCGGAGGAGGACTGGGAGCGGCTGGCCGCGATCGTGGTCGCGGAGGATCCCTCCCGCCATCTGCTCTCGATCCACAACTGCCTGCGCTTCTACGACTACTCGCGGCCCTGGATCACCCACTCCAGCACCCAGCGGATCGACGTCTACCGCACCGCGGAGAACGTCACCGAGTGGCGCGAGCAGTGGGGCAAGCCGGTGGTCGTCGACGAGTGCGCCTACGAGGGCGACCTCGACCAGGGCTGGGGCAACATCACCGGAGAGGAGATGACCCGGCGCTTCTGGGAGGGGGCGGTGCGCGGCGGCTACGTCGGCCACGGCGAGACCTATTTCCGCGAAGACCATGAGATCTGGTGGTCCAAGGGGGGCGACCTGCACGGCACCAGCCCCGACCGCATCGCCTTCCTCGCCCGGATCCTCGCCGAGGCGCCCGGCGGGGTCCTCGAGCCGCTGCCCTCGGAGTGGGACACCCCGTGGGCGGGCGTCGCCGGCGAGCACCTCCTGCTCTACTTCGGCTTCAACCGGCCGCGCTTCCGCACCGTGCGGCTTCCGGAGGGGCGCCGCTACACGGTCGACGTCCTCGACACCTGGGGCATGACGATCGAGCGCCTGCCGGAGACCGTCGAGGGCAGCGCCACGATCCCGCTGCCCGCGCGCCAGTTCATGGCGCTGCGCTTCATCGCGGTGCCGTGAGCGGTCAGGCAGTGGGCGCTCAGTCGGTGCGCTCTCAGTCCATGCGGACAGGCGCCGCCGTCTCCCGCTCGACGAGGACGGCATGAGCCGGGCCCGGGAGGGGGACCGCGGGGTCCTCGCCCGGGCCCGCCTCGATGATCGCCTGCGCGGCGTCGAAGATGCCGCGGGAGTAGCTCGCGATGTCGAGGGAGACCGTGGTCAGCGGCGGATCGAGGTAGGCGGCCATCGGCTCGTCGTCGATCCCGATCACCGAGAGCTGGCCGGGGACGTCGATGCCCTCCGCCCGCGCGGCGCGCAGCAGCGCCCCGGCCCAGAAGTCGTTGTAGCAGGCGACCCCGTCGACCGGTTCGTCGCCCGAGCGCCACTCGCGCAGCACGGCGCGCAGCGGCTCGAGCTGCTCGGTGGTGACCATCATCGGATGCGCCGAGACGGGCGGCTCGGGCAGGCCCGCGGCGAGGGCCAGCTCCCGCACCGCCTCCTGCCGATCGCGGGCGAACACGGCGAGGTCGTCTTCGGCGGCGCCGAGATAGGCGATGCGCCGGCAGCCCGCTGCGAGGAGCCGCTCGACCTGCAGCCGGCACACGATCGTCAGCCCGTCGGCGTCCCGCAGCCGCGCCCAGCCGTCGACGTGCGGGATCCCGCTGCGCTCGAGGATCGCCGCGACCTCGCGGGAGAGCGGCATCGAGGTCTCGATCAGCTGCGGCTGCAGATGCGCGATCGTCGCCTCGAGCGCGGCCGCGTCCCCGGACTGGAACGTCACGACCGAGTAGCCGCTCTCCGCCGCGTAGCGGGTCAGCGCGTCGGTGAGCTCGCCGAGATTGCGGCCGAACGGCATCGCGGTGCTCACCTGCAGGATCACCGGCGGGAGCTTGCCGCGCAGGGCCCGGGCGCTCGCGTTGGGCACGTAGGAGAGAGCGCGCGCCGCCTGCTGCACGCGGCGGCGGGTGGACTCGGGGATCGACTGGTCGGCCCGGTTGTTGAGCACGTAGCTGACGGTCGCCCGGGAGACCCCGGCCCGCTTCGCCACGTCGGCGCTGGTCGCGCGCTTGCTCCTCATCCCGCTGGGCTCCTCCGCTGGACGGGCTCGCTGCGGCCCGGTCGTCGAGCCCCGGCGGCCGACGGACACCCGATCCTAGCGTCCACGGGCCGTCGACCGGGGCGCCCGCCCCGGGGCGTCCTCGCGCGCCGGGGTGACCGCCCCCGTCGGCCGCCCCGTCGACCCGCCCGCCGCGCCCGACGACGACCGACCCACTGATCACCCCACCCGCCGCATCCTCCCGCCCCGAGACCCAGGAGTCACCGACCATGACCGCTCGCCCCGTCCCCGCCACCGCCGTCGCCGCCGACGGCACGATCTTCCGCGACCTCGACCACGACGGCGTGATGGCGCCCTTCGAGGACCCCCGGCTCGGCGCGGCCGAGCGCGCCGCGGACCTCGCCGGCCGCCTCACCCTCGAGGAGAAGGCCGGGCTGCTCTTCCACGCGATCGTGGAGACCTCGCCCGACGGCACCCTCGCCGAGGGCGGTGGCCGCATCGCCGAGCGCGGCATCCGCGAGATGGTGCTGGAGCAGGGCATCGTGCATGTGAACGTCCATGCCCTCCCGCCGACCGCGCGGCTCGCGGCCCGCTGGGCGAACGCCGTCCAGGCCCTCGCGGCGGAGGGTCGCTTCTCGATCCCGGTCACGATCTCCACCGACCCGCGGCACTCCTTCGCCGAGAACGACGGCGCCGCCTTCTCCGCGGGCGCCATGTCCGCGTGGCCGGAGCCGCTGGGACTGTCGGCCCTCGACGACCCCGAGGAGGTGCGCCGCTTCGCGGACGTGGCCCGCCGCGAGTACCGCGCCGTCGGCCTCCACGCCGCCCTCCACCCGCAGATCGACCTCGCGACCGAGCCGCGCTGGGGCCGCCAGTTCCACACCTTCGGCCCGGACGCCGAGCGGGTCTCGCGGATGGCGGAGGCCTACCTCGACGGCTTCCAGATCGGTCCCGAGCTGGGGCCCGAATCGGTGGCCTGCATGGCCAAGCACTTCCCGGGCGGGGGTCCGCAGCTCGACGGCGAGGACCCCCATTTCCCCTATGGTCGCGAGCAGGTGTACCCGGGCGGGCAGTTCGAGCTCCACCTCGAGCCCTTCCGCGCCGCGATCGCCCGCGGGGTCTCCGCGCTCATGCCGTACTACGGGATGCCGGTCGGCCTGGTCCGGAACGGCGAGGCGATCGAGGAGGTCGGCTTCGGCTTCAACCGCCAGGTGCTCACCGGGATCCTCCGCGAGGAGCTCGGCTACGAGGGCGTCATCTGCACCGACTGGGGCCTGCTGACCGACACCGTCGCGATGGGCCTGCCGCTGCCGGCCCGTGCCTGGGGCGTCGAGCACCTCGACCTCCCCTCCCGCGCGCAGAAGGCGCTCGAGGCCGGGGTGGACCAGTTCGGCGGGGAGCAGTGCCCCGAGGTCATCGTGGAGCTGGTCCGGGCAGGGCGCGTCGCCGAGGAGCGGCTGGACGCCTCGGTGCGGCGGCTGCTCGAGGTGAAGTTCCGGCTGGGGCTGTTCGAGGACCCCTTCGTCGACGAGGACGCGGCCGAGCAGGTCGCCGGCGCCGCGGACTTCGTCGCCGCGGGCCGGGCGGCGCAGGCCGCCTCCACCACGGTGCTCGCCGATCCGCAAGGCCTTCTGCCGCTCGAGGGCACCGACCGACGGGTGTTCGTCGTCGGCCTCGACGCCGAGGAGGCCGCCCGCCTGGGCGAGGTGGTGGACCGGCCCGAGGACGCCGACCTGGTGATCGTGCGCCTCGAGGAGCCCTTCGAGCCGCGCGCGGACCTCTTCCTCGAGCCCTTCTTCCACCAGGGCAGCCTCGAGTACCGGCCCGGTCTCGTCTCCCGGCTGCGGATCCTCGCCGCCCACGCCCCGCTGATAATCGACGCGACCCTGCTGCGCCCGGCGATCCTCGCCCCCGTCGCCGAGGTCGCGACGACGCTGGTCGCGACGTACGGCTCGGGCTCCGCGGCCCTCATCGACGCCCTCACCGGAGCGGTCCCGCCGCGCGGCACACTGCCCTTCGAGATCCCCGCCTCGATGGACGCGGTGCGGGCAGGGCTCGCTGACGTGCCCGGCGGCACGGCCGACCCGCTGTTCCCCGTCCGCCACGGCCTCGGCGCCCGCGACTGACCCACCCGATCGGAGAGCACCATGTACACGCAGAGCATCGTCACCACGCATCTCGGGCCGGTCCGCGGCCAGATTCTCGACGGCGTCCACACCTTCCTCGGCCTCCGCTACGGGAAGGACACCGGCTCGCGCCGCTTCCTCCCTCCCGAGGAGCCGGAGCCGTGGGCCGATGTCGCGAACGCCTTCCAGTACGGCCCGATGGCGCCGCAGCACGATCCTCGTAACCCCGTCGACCGGTCCACGAACCCGATCAACCGCATGATCGGGCTGACGGACAACCTCCCGGAGTCCGAGGACTGCCTGGTGCTGAACGTGTGGACGCCTCGGCCGGGCGCGGATGCCGACGGCGCCCCCGTGATGATCTGGGTGCACAGCGGCGGCTTCGCGACGAACTCCGGCTCCGCCCCCTCCACCGATGGAGCCCGGCTCGCCCGAGAGCACGGTGTGGTCGTGGTGAGCTTCAACCATCGCCTCGGTCCGCTCGGCTTCCTCCAGGTCACGGATGATCCCGAGTCTCCCTACGCCACCTCCGGCAACGTGGGGATGCTCGACGTGGTCGCCGTGCTGCGCTGGGTGCGGCGGAACATCGCGGCCTTCGGCGGCGATCCGGGAAACGTGACCCTCTTCGGCCAGTCCGGCGGCGCCATGAAGATCTCGACCCTGCTCGCGATGCCCTCCGCCCACGGCCTCTTCCACCGGGCAATCCTGCAGTCCGGGGCGACCACCGCCGTCCGCTCCGCCGCCCTCGCCCGCGAGGTCGGCTCCGAGCTGTACGCCGCCTCAGGGATCGCCGACGGGGATGCCGCCGCGCTCGCCGCCCTGCCGCTCGAGGACCTGATGATCGCGGCCCAGGACCTGATGGCGCGGCGCGGGCTGGCTGCGGCGGCGCCGGTGGTCGACGGGCGCATCATCCCCGCCCCGCCGCACGAGCCCGGCTCCGTCACGGCCGACGTCCCGCTGATCATCGGCGACCTCGACACCGAGTGCGCCCTGTTCCTCGGCGGCGCCGCCGCCGCGCTCCGCCCCCGCACCGATGCGGAGATCCGCGCGAGGATTGCCGCGGTCGCGGGGGAGGAGGCGGCCGATGCCCTGGTCGCGGCAGCGCGCGCCGCCCACCCGTCGGCCGACGGCTACGAGCTCTCCGTCGCCCTGTTCTCCGCGCTGCTGTTCACTGGCCCCGCCGAGGAGCTGGCCGCCCGCCACACCGCGCAGGGCACCTCGCCGGTGCACCGCTACCGGATCGCCTGGCGCACTCCGGCGGGGGACGGGGCGCTGATGTCCCCGCACGAGATGGACGTGTCGCTGACCTTCGGGAACCTCGACGCAGCCGTCGGCCTCCACGCGGCGGCGCCCGAGGCGGCGGAGCTGTCCGCGACCCTGCGCTCCGCGTGGACCGCTTTCGCCCGCACCGGCAGCCCGCTCTCGGAGCGCACCCCGCTGTGGCCCGTCTACGGGGAGGAGAAGCCGGTGCTGGTTCTCGCCCCGGAGCCGACGCTTGCCGCCGACGTCGACGGGGAGCTGATCCGCGCGGCGCAGGCCGTCCGGCTCGAGGGCGTCAACTGGTTCGCGGTCTTCGGCTGAGGTGTCGGGCGGGGGCCGTTTCCTCGGGGGCATCTGCCCGAGTGCTGCATGTGGACCGCTATGAGGGCGTGGTGACGGTCCAGATGCAGCACTCGGTGCAGGGGCTGAGGGCGGGGCCGACCTATGGCCGCCGCCCGGGCTGAAAACCGGGGCGGGGGTCGTTTCCTCGGGGCATCCGCCCGAGTGCTGCATATGGACCGCTATGGGGGCGTGGTGGCGGTCCGGATGCAGCACTCGGTGCGGGGGAGGGCCGGGGCGGGGGTCGTTTCCTCGGGGGCATCTGCCCGAGTGCTGCATGTGGACCGCTACGAGGGCGTGGTGACGGTCCGGATGCAGCACTCGGTGCAGGGGCTTGCGGCAGGAGCTTGCGGCAGGGGCTGAAGGCAGGGCCGGGGGGTGAGGGCTGGCGGCAGGGGCCGAAGGCAGGTCGACGTCCGGTCCGCCGCCCCCGGCTGACGTCTCAGGCGGGGGTCGCGTCGGCCGACGGGTCGTCGCCGCCGGCCGCGCGCAGCAGGCGCGAGCGCGCCGTCTCCATGTGGGCGACCATCGCGGAGGCGGCGCGGTCTCCGTCGGCCTCCTCGAGGGCGGCGAGGATCGCGGCGTGCTCCTCGCCGGCCAGGTGCATGTCCCCGGGGTGGTGCACGGCGCGGTCGTTGTAGACCCGCAGCAGGGTGCGGGTGACGTCGAGCAGGTCCGTGAGCATCGGGTTCTCGGCGGCGCGGGCGAGGACCGCGTGGAACTCGGCGTCGGCGGCGACGAACGCCGTGAGGACCGGGTCGGGGAGAGCCGCCTCCCCGTCGGCCGCCTCGTCCCCGTCGGCCGCCGCCACCGCGTCGCGCATCGCCGCCACCGACCCGCGCAAAGTCTCCAGCTGGGCGGCGTCGACCCGGCCCGCGGCGAGCCGTGCCGTGTAGCTCTCCAGGCCCGCGCGCAGCTCGATGAGCTGGGCGGTGTTCTTCTCGCCGATCATCAGGCCCCAGCGCAGGGTCTGCGGCAGCAGGTCGCTCGCCGCGCCGCGCAGGTACGTGCCGGAGCCCGGGCGCACGTCGACGATGCCCAGGATCTCGAGGGCGGCCAGCGCCTCCCGCACCGCGGAGCGGCCGACGCCCAGCGACGCGGCGAGCTGCCGCTCCGGGGGCAGGCGCGTGCCCACCTCGAGCTCACCGCCGGTGAACAGCTCGAGCAGACGGTGGGCGACCTGCGAGACGGGGGTCCCCGCCGGGACGGCCTGCAGCGAGGAGGCGATCGCAGCCGAGGAGTCGTCGGAGAAGACGGGCATGGGAGGAACCTATCAACCGGTCGACCGTCTGCCGCCGGTCGCCCACCGTGTCGCCGGAGCGGGCTCGTCGGCGGTGCTCGGCGCACGCCGGGCCGGCCCCGCAGGCGGCCCCGCCCCGCAGGCGGGCCGGCCCCACTCTGCCGGTCCCGCCCGCGGCTTTCAGTCCTCGACGGCGAGGATGTCCGCGGCCGACTGCAGCGAGGGCGCTCCCGTGCCGGAGCCCGCCTCGATGCCCTCGGCCTGCATCCGGTTCATGTACGGCTGGGCCCGCTGCACCTGCTGCTCGAGGGCGGTGACCGTGGTGAGGAAGTTCTGGTTGGCCTGGGCCCGGAAGGCGTCGATCCCGTCCATGGTGGTGAACAGGTTGTCGAAGGCGCGCTGCAGAGTCTCGGGGGAGACGCCGGAGGTCGCGGCCTGCTCCTGGATGCGCACGGTGTTCTGCGCGAGCATCTCCGAGGTGCGGTCGATGAGATCGTTCGTGGTCTTGTTGACCGCGTCGATCTGGTCGAGCACGATCTTCTGGTTCTCGAGGGCCTGCGCCGTGATCACCGCGGTGCGCAGCGCCGTCACCGTGGTGGTGCGGGCTCGTTCGACGCCCTGGGCGAGCTTGGTGTTGTTGTCCTCGATGAGGCCCATCGACAGGTACGCCTGCACGGTCACCGCGATCTGCGTGGCGACGTCCTGGCGGCGCTGGCGGACCGCGAAGAGCACGTCCCGCTCGAGGGCCGCGCCGACCTCCGGCCGCCCCTCGGCCTTCGCCTGCTCGGCGCGGGCGACGACCTGGCCGTCGAGCTGCTGCAGCAGCTGGGAGGCCTTCTGCAGGTTGCCGAGGTCTTCCCACAGGGAGCGCCGCTCGACGGCCAGCTCGGCGTTGTCGCGCAGCAGCATCTCCTGGCCGCGGCCGAGCGCCTGCAGCACCTCGTCGAGCTGCTTCTGGTTGGACTCGAAGCCGCGGAAGTAGCGCTTGGCTGCGCCGCGACCCGGCAGGAAGCCGAGCGCCTTCGTCGCGAAGGTGTCCGGCTTGGGGGCCAGGTCCTCCATGCGCGTGCGGAGGTCGGCGAGGCTCTTGGAGACCTTCTCCGAGGTGCCGGATCCCTTCGCGTCCCGCAGCGACTGGTCCATGAAGCGCGAGGAGGTCGCGCCGGTGCGGTCGAAGGTCTTCTTGGCGACCGCGCCGATCGCGGTGACCTGCGCGGTGAACTCCTGGGAATGCGGGTTCAGCGCGGTGACGGTGTCGAGCCAGGTGCTCGCCTTGACCTCGAGCTCCTTCGACTGCTCCGGGGGCAGGTCGGAGAGCAGGGAGACGGCCTTCTCCTCGCTGATCTCCGCGACGGGTTCGGCGGCCTGGATCGCGGGGGCGGGGGTCGGGGGCTGCAGCTTGTCCATCGGTTCTCCTCGGGCTCGGATCAGATGTCGATGATCGGGGTCAGGTGCTCGTCGGCGAAGCGACGGCGCAGGAACTCGGCGTGCACCTCGAGGTCGCGGGAGACGCCGGCGACGACGTCCCGCTCGACCCCCTCGAGGCTCTCGCCGAGCACGGTCAGCTGGTGGTCGATGCTGGTGAGGTTCGCCAGGGCGTCCTCGCGGGCGGCCCCCTGGAAGGAGGCGAGGAAGCCGATCGTGTCCTCGATCGCCTCCACCAGCTCGGGCAGGTACCGGGTGGCCATGCCCTCGAGCAGTGTCACGGAGCCGTCGGAGGGCCTGCTCGACTGCACGGACTCGGCGCCGGTGAGGGCCTCGAGGCGTCCCAGCAGGGCGTCCACGTGGTCGAGGGCCGGCCGTGCCGCCGGGTCGGGGGCGCGGCCACGCAGCGCGGCGGTGGTCGCGCGGGTCTCCGCGGTCGCGCGCAGGATCCGCTCGAGCACCTCGCGGGTGCCCTCGCCGACGCCGGTCTGCGCCTCCACGAGCAGGGTCGGCGCGGGCCGCAGGGCGCGCAGCAGCAAGTGGCTGCCGCCGGCGAGCAGGACCCCGGCGCCGAGCGCCGCGACCAGCGCGAGGGGCAGGGCGAGC
The DNA here is from genome assembly GCF_036311905.1 of Brachybacterium sp. J153. Taxonomy (NCBI): domain Bacteria; kingdom Bacillati; phylum Actinomycetota; class Actinomycetes; order Micrococcales; family Dermabacteraceae; genus Brachybacterium; species Brachybacterium sp. J153. The sequence continues at coordinate 71,519 of NZ_JAZDCH010000018.1, forward strand.
GAGGCCACGAGTCCCAGCGCGAGGGCTCCGACGGCGCCGACGCCGCCCGCCGCCAGGGGCACGCCCGCCGCGAGGGCGCCGCCCGGCCGACGGGGTCGGTCCACGGCGGTCGAGCGGGGCGGGTGCACGGCGCCCTCGAGCGGCTTCTGCACCGGACCCCACAGGTCGCGCCGCTCGGCGGTCGCCTTCCACGGGAGGTCCTGGTCGCCGGGGGCGCTCGGGGTCCCGGGGCCACGGGACGCCGACGGGGCTCCGGAGGCCGACGGGGCGCCCGCCGCCGCAGCGCGTCCGGACGCTGCAGCGCCTCCGGACGGCGCGGGGGTTCCGGGCGCGAACGGGTCGGGGAACGAACCGTTCCCCTGGGCCGGCGTGCGAGCCGGGTCGTCCGGACTGGTCGTCACAGGTCCCCGCGGATCTCTCGGAGTGCTGGGCTGAGGTGGTCGGTCAAACGGTGGTCGGCGTGAGGGAAGGCTATCGCGGGCGTCTGGGGCCGTGCTGGCAGACGGGGCGGGACCTGCGGGACGGCGAAGACCGCTCCGCCGTCCCATCCGCTGTCCCACCTGCCTTCCCATACACCTTCGCTCCTGCCCTGCCACCCGCTTCGCGCCCACCTTCCCTCCCGCCGTCATTTCCTATAGGATCCACGGGAAGCCTCCACGAAAGGACGACGATGTCTTCCGCCCAGACCCCGTACACCGCCGAGACCTGGCCGATCGGCGCCAACATGCTGTCCTTCGGGAGCGTCACGCCCGACGGCACCCCCACCCTCGAGGCGTCCTCCTCCGTGTGGGCCTCGCAGCTGCGACAGGTCAAGGAGCTCGGTGTCGACCAGATCGACCCGACCGACGCCTGGCTGCCCCTCGCGAAGCTCTCCGACGAGCGCGTCGAGGAGTTCCGCCGCGTGCTCGACGGCGAGGGACTCTCGCTCTCCTCGATCTCCATGACCCGCAACTCGGTGGTCGACGTCCAGCACGGCGAGCAGAACCTCGCCGACGCCCTGCGCTTCGTCGAGCTCGCCCCGAGCTTCGGGGTGACCGTCGTGAACACCGGCTTCATGCAGGCCACCACCCCCGCGCAGAACGAAGCCATCTGGTTCTGGCTCGCCGACGGCCACGTCGACGACCCGGCGCTGCGCGACCTCGCGATCGAGCGCATCCGGACCCTCGGCGACGCCGCGGCGGCCCAGGGCATCCAGATCAGCCTCGAGATGTACGAAGACACCTACGTCGGCACCGCTGACGACGCGGTCTCCTTCGTGACCGACGTGGCCCACGAGTCCGTCGGCCTGAACCCCGACGTCGGCAACCTCGTGCGCCTGCACCGCCTCGTCGAGCCCTGGCAGGACATCTTCGAGAAGGTGCTGCCCCACTCGAACTTCTGGCACATCAAGAACTACACCCGCGACCTCGACCCCGCGACCGGCGCCTACTCGAGCGCACCCATGCCGCTCAAGTACGGCTACATCAACTACCGCACCGTGATCCGCCGCGCCCTCGAGCTCGGCTACTCGGGCCCGTTCTGCTGCGAGCACTACGGCTCCGACTCCCTCGGCGTCATCGCCGAGAACGTGCAGTACATCCGTCAGGTGCTGGCCTCCGCCCTCGCCTGATCCGCGCGGCCCGCCGGATCCGCTGCGGCCGCAGCACCCACAGCACCGCTCCACCCCGTTCGAAGGAGAACACCCATGACCCTCGAGATCACCCGCATCCAGCCCTTCCCCGAGGCCCGCACCGCCGTCGTCACCGGCGCTGGCGCCCCGCGCGGCATCGGCCGCCGCGTCGTCCGCAAGCTCCTCGCCGAGGGCTGGTCCGTCGCCGCGGCCGACATCGACGGCACCGCCGTCGAGGCGTTCGCCGCCGAGGTCACCGCCGAGCTCGGCGCCGAGTCCTCCGTGCGCCTGATCGGCGTCGGCGTCGACATCTCCGACCAGGCCTCCGTGGACGCGGCCTTCGCCCGCATCGATGCCGAGCTGCCGCAGGTCGTGGCGCTGGTGAACCTCGCCGGCATCCCCAGCCCGCATTCCTTCTTCGAGCTCACGGGCGAGATCTGGGACCGCGTCATGGACGTCAACGCCAAGGGCACCCTGCTCATGACCCAGGCCGCGGCGCGGCGCATGATCGATGGCGGCGTGGGCGGCCGCATCGTGAACACCGCGTCGATCACCGCCCTCGACGGCGGCGGCACCTTCTCCAAGACCGGCTACGCCGCCGCGAAGGCCGCCGTGCAGGGCCTGACGCGCGGCTTCGCCCGCGAGCTGGGCGAGTTCGGCATCACCGCGAACGTGATCCTGCCCGGCCCGATCGACACCGACATCATGGGCGGCACCCTGACCGATGAGCGCAAGGCCGGCATGTCCTCGAACATCCCGCTGCAGCGCGTGGGCCAGCCCGAGGAGGTCGCGGGGCTGATCGCGTTCCTCGTCTCCGAGGACTCGTCGTTCGTGAACGGCACCTCGATCAACGTCGACGGCGGCAAGCACATGCACTGACGACCCCCGGGGTCCCGGCGCCGGGCGCCCCGGGGCCCTGTCGTCGGCGATCCAGCGGCCGGCCCGCCCGTCGGGCCCCCGCGCCCGGCCCTCGTCGGACCCACCGCCCTGCCCCGCCCCACCACCCGCGCCCCGCCCGGACATCGAAGGAGATCTCCCCTGGCCGATTCACCCCTGTCCTCCGCTCTCGAGTTCGCGATCGGTCGGGCCTGGGGCTACGGCAACGCGGCGGCGGGCGAGAAGGGCGTGCTGCGCGTGCTCGACATCCTCGACGAGGAGCTCGAGCTCGCCATGGGCCAGCTCGGCGCGACGAGCATCGCGGCGCTGGACCGCAGCTTCGTCGAATACCCCGAGGCCTGGCACGGGGTGGGTCGGCACCGTGAGCCGGAGCCCGACGGGCCGGGTGCGGGTGCGGGCGTGGGCGCCGGCGAGAGCGTGGGCGCCGGCGCGGCGGCCGACGGGGGAGCGGCCGACGGACGCGTGGCCGCGTGACTGCGTGACCGCGCAGAATGCGGGCAGAAAGCAAGCGGGCGGGACCCCGGCGGATCGGCCGGTGTTGGTCTCGCTCCGTCGGAGGTGACTCCGACGGGACCCGTCCGTCGCGGGGTCAGCTGCGGGTGCGCAAGTTGGTCATGCCGCCGTCGATCGGCAGCAGCACGCCGGTGGTCGAGCGGTTGCGCGGGGAGGCGAGGTAGCAGTGGGCCTCGGCGACCTCCTCGGGCTCGACCAGGCGGCCATGGGGCTGACGGGCGCTGAGCGCGGCGCGCTCGGCCTCGGGGTCGTCGGCCCGGTCGAGCAGCCGGCCGATCCACGGGGTGTTCGCGGTGCCAGGCACGACGGCGTTGACGCGGATCCCCTCGCGCACCCAGTCCGCGGCCATGGCCAGGGTCATCGCCTGCACGGCGCCCTTGGAGGCGGAGTAGAGCACCCGCTCGGGCAGCCCCAGCATCGAGGCGATCGAGGCCGTGTTGACCACGGCGGCGGCCTCGGACTTGCGCAGATGGGGCAGCGCGGCCTGGGTCACGCGGGCCACGGAGACGACGTTGACGTCGAGCACGCGGGCCCACTCGGCGTCGTCGTTCGCATCGACCTGGCCCTGGGCGCCGATGCCGGCATTGTTGATGACGATGTCTATCCCGCCGAGCTCCGCGGCGGCACGGTCCACGGCCGCGGTCACGGCGGCGCGGTCGGTGACGTCGACCTGGATCTGCAGGGCGCCCTCGGGCGCGCCGGAGGGGTCGAGGTCGAGGGCCGCGGTGCGGGCGCCGCGGGCCTGGAGGGCGCGGATCGTGGCGGCACCGATACCGGCGCCGCCTCCGGTGACGATGGCCGTGAGGCCGGCGAACTCGAGATCGGTCGGGGATGCCATGCGGGGTTCTCCTCATCGAGCGGTGGCGGGACTGTCCCATCTTCACACCTCCGACGTCTACGGGGGCCAGGTGCCCACGACGCGGCGCGTGCGGCGAGGGGTGGGAGAGGGGCCGGGGTCCGCCGCGGGCGGCGGATCACGAGGGCGACCTTATCAAGATGGGATATAGGATTTCGGGAGAACGGATCGTTCGCGCCCTCGGAACCGGCCCGCCGAGCAGTAGCGTCGGAGTCGATCGACCAGGAGCACCCGTCGGCCCCGCAACGCAGCGCTGGGCCGCACCCCGCCCCCGATGGTCCCGGCACCTGGCCCGGAGCGCGTCCCCGACGCACCGGCCCGTCTGACGCATCTCCGCCCGTCCCTCGCCCGACCGCCCCGGAGGCACCCATGAGAGCACTCGTCCTGACCGACTACCACCGGCTCGACGTCGTAGAGCGCGAACGGCCCGAGCCCGGTCCGGGGGAGGTGCTGCTGCGGCTCTGCGCGACCGGCATCTGCGGGTCCGACGTGCACGGCTTCTCCGGGGAGAACGGCCGACGGGTGCCCGGGCAGGTCATGGGGCACGAGTCCTCCGGCACCGTCGCGGCGCTCGGCGAGGGGGTCGACGAGGCGGCCTTCCCCCTCGGCGCCCCCGCCACCTTCAACCCCGTCGTGGTCCCCGCCGCGCAGGTCGCGGCCTACCGCGGCCGCGAGCAGCACGCCCCTGGCAAGGCCGTGATCGGCGTGGTGCCCGCGATCCAGGCGTCCTTCGCTGACTACGTCGTCGTGCCCGCTGGCAACGTGCTGCTGCTCGATCCGGACCTGCCGCTGCACCTCGGCGCGCTCATCGAGCCGCTCGCCGTCGCCGTCCACGCCGTCGGGCGCGGCACGCCGTCGGCCGACGACCGCGTGCTGGTGATCGGCGGCGGCCCCATCGGGCAGAGCGTCGTGCTCGCCCTGCACCGGGCGGGCGTGCGCCGGATCGTGCTCTCCGAGCGCGACCCGGCGCGTCGGGAGCTGGTGGCCTCGCTCGGCGTCGAGGTCCTCGATCCCTCCGCCGGGGACCTCGCCGAGCGCGTCGCCGACCTGCTCGGCGGGCCGGCGGACCTCGCGATCGACGCCGTCGGCCTCACCCCGACCCTCGCCGACGCGTTCGCCGCGACCGCCCTCGGCAGCCGCATCGTGCTCGTCGGCATGGGCTCCCCGCGCCTCGAAGTGTCCGCCTTCGCGATCAGCACCGAGGAGCGCACCCTGATCGGCTCCTTCACCTACTCGGCGCAGGACTTCGCTGACGCCGCCGCCTGGATCGGCGCGCACGCCGACCAGGTGGAGCCGCTGGTCAGCCGCATCGTCGGTCCCGAGGAGGCACACGCGTCCTTCGCCGCGCTCGCCGCGGGGGAGGGCCCGGCCGGCAAGATCCTCGTCCGCTTCGACCTGCCCGAGCAGTCCGGGCCCGAGCAGTCGGACCAGCCGGTCGCGTCGGTCGAGTCCCAGAAGGACGGAACCCCCGCATGAGCGCGAGCCACCGCACCATCGCCCATGTCCGCGCCTTCACCGTCACCGGCGGCGGCGCCGGCTGACCGACCTCTGGGACCCCTACCCCTCCGATGTCTGGAGCTGGCACAGTGGGTCGTGAGCATCCACCCCTTCGAAGGAGAATCATGGAACTGCGTCGCCTCGGCCCGATCGGCCAGGAGAAGCCCGCCCTCGTCGCCGACGGGGTCACCTACCGCCTCGACTCCCTCACCGCCGACCTCGACGGGGACTTCCTCGCCACCGACGGCATCGCCGCGGTGCGCGAGAAGCTCGCCGCCGGCGAGCTGCCCGTGTGGGAGGGGGCGGAGTCCGAGCGCGTCGGCGCCCCCATCGCCCGCCCCCAGGCCGTCATCTGCATCGGCCAGAACTACGCCGCGCACGCCGCCGAGTCCGGCGACCAGCCACCGAGCGTCCCGATCATCTTCTTCAAGCACCCCAACACCGTGGTCGGCCCGTACGACGCGGTCGAGATCCCGCCGGGCGCCGTGAAGGTCGACTGGGAGGTCGAGCTGGGCGTGGTGATCGGCAAGCAGGCCTCCTATCTGGCCGACGAGCAGGCCGCGCTCGACGTCATCGCAGGCTACGTGACCAGCCACGACGTCTCCGAGCGAGACTTCCAGATCGCGCAGTCCGGCGGCCAGTGGTCCAAGGGCAAGAACGCCAAGGGCTTCAACCCCGTCGGCCCCGCGCTCGTCCCGGCCGACGCGGTCGACCCGCAGGCGCTGCGCCTCTGGTCGAGCGTCAACGGCGAGGCCCGCCAGGACTCGTCGACCGCCGACATGGTCTTCACTGTGGCGCAGATCGTGCACCACCTGAGCCAGTACATGGTGCTCGAGCCCGGCGACCTCATCAACACCGGCACCCCGCAGGGTGTGGCCCTCTCCGGCCGCTTCCCCTACCTCGCCGCGGGTGACGTCGTGGAGATCGGCATCGACGGCCTCGGCGCCCAGCGCCAGGAGTTCGTGGCCCACGCCTGAGCTCCCCGCGCGGACAGCGCGCCGGCCCCGGGACCCGAGCGGTCCCGGGGCCGGCGGCGTGCGAGGGCGGTCCGGCGGGCGGCCGGCGGCGGACCCGTCGGCGGCGGCGGTCCACGGACCTTTTCCCGCGGCGAGATCGCCTGTAGCCGAGATCCAATAGGATTTGCTACTGTCTGCGGCGTGCGCCCCGATCTGCGGCGGCGCCCCACGACGAAGGAGTCCTCGCATGTCCATCTCCACCGTGACCATCGTCGGCGCCGGCTACATGGGTGGCGGCATCGCCCAAGTCCTGGCCATCGCCGGTTTCCAGGTCACCGTCGCCGACGTCAGCGTCGAGACCGCGAACGCGTCGCTCGAGCGCCTGCGCCGCGAGGCCCGCGACTTCGAGGAGCAGGGCCTGTACGCACCCGGCAGCGCCGACCTCGTGGAGAAGAACATCTCCGCGGGCAAGACCATCGAGGAGGCCGTCGCCGACGTCGACTTCATCGAGGAGGCCGTCTTCGAGCGGGTCGACGTCAAGCGCGAGGTCCTCGGCCGCATCTCCGAGCACGCCCGGCCGGACGCGATCATCGGCACCAACACCTCCACCATCCCGGTGAAGGAGCTGGTCAGCGCCGTGAAGAACCCCGAGCGCTTCCTCACCGTGCACTTCTCCAACCCGGCGCCGTTCATCCCCGGCGTCGAGCTGGTGGCCGGCGAGGCCACCACCCCCGAGGTCGTCGAGGCCGTCAAGGAGCTCCTCGAGAAGTCCGGGAACCAGGGCGCCCAGGTCGCCGACACCCCCGGCATGGTGCTCAACCGTCTCCAGTACGCCCTGCTCAAGGAGGCCACCGCGGTGGTCGAGGAGGGCGTCGCCACCGCCGAGGACGTCGACACCATCGTCCGCACCACCTTCGGCTTCCGCCTCGGCTTCTTCGGTCCTTTCGCCATCGCCGATCAGGCTGGGCTCGACGTCTACGCGAACTGCTTCGTGACCTTCGAGGAGGCCTTCGGCGAGCGGCTCGCCACCCCGGAGCTGATCTCCGGTGCCGTCGCCGCCGACCGCAAGGGCGTCAAGAATGGCAAGGGCCTGCTCGGCGACTACGACGAGGCGACCGCCGCCGAGCTCATCGCCTACCGCAACCGGGCCTACGCGAAGATGGCGCAGCTGCTCGCCGAGCTGGGCCCCGCCCCGAAGGCCACCCCGCGCGCCGACTGACGCCGTCCCCCGCGAGCGGGGCAGGCGTGCGCCGAGTGTCACCGCCCGCGTGCGCCGAGTGCCACCGCCCGCGTGCGCTGAGTGCTGCGTCTGGACCGTCATCGGCCAGCCATAGCGGTCCAGATGCAACACTCGGCGACTCCCGTCGGCTGTCCCGACCCGCTGGTGGCCGGCTCCCGCACCGAGTGCTGCGTTTGGACCGTCGTCGGCCGGATCTCGCACCGAGTGCTGCGTTTGGACCGTCATCGGCTGGCCAAAGCGGTCCGGATGCAGCACTCGACCTGTGGATCGCGGCCCCGGGCGGCCCCGCCCCTTCCCACGGCCCCGACCCCCGTTCCCCGGCCCCCATCCCCCCACCCCCGTCAACGGAGACATCCATGGAAGACCTCGTGCTCGCGGACCGCAGTGTCCTGCAGCTCCTCCTCATCGCGCTCGGCGCGATCATCCTGTTGCTCGTCCTCATCATCAAGGTGAGGCTCCACGCCTTCTTCTCGCTGCTGATCATCGCGGTCGGCACGGGCCTCGCCGCCGGGATCGGCGTCGGTGACGTGATCGACGTGGTCGTCGCCGGGTTCAGCACCACCGTCGGCACGGTGGCGCTGCTCGTCGGATTCGGCGCCGTCCTGGGCCGGCTGATCGAGATCACCGGCGGCGCCCAGGTGCTGGCCGACAAGATGCTCGACACCTTCGGCGAGCATCGTGCCCCGCTGGCCCTCGCGGTCGCCTCGCTGCTCTACGCCTTCCCGATCTTCCTCGACGCCGGCTTCATCGTGATGCTTCCGGTGATCTACACGGTCGCCCGGCGACTCGGCGGCTCCTTCATGCTGTACGTGCTGCCGTCGATCGCGTCCTTCCAGATGATGCACGGCCTGCTGCCCCCGCACCCCGGCCCCACCGCGGCCGCGACCGTGATGGGCGTGGACGTCGGCCTGGTGGTCATCATCGGCCTGCTCATCGGCCTGCCCACCTGGTACCTCGGCGGCTACTGGGTCGCCCGCGTCATCGCCCGTCGCTATCCGGACACCCCCGTTCCCGCCCTCCTCGGTGAGCCCCGCGACGTGCCGCAGGACGAGCGTCCCGGCTTCGTCTCGATCCTGATCGTGCTGCTACTGCCGCTCGCGCTGATCTTCTTCAACACCGCCTTCTCGACCCTCGAGAAGCAGGGCACCGTCGGCTCCGACGACGTCCTCTTCCAGCTCTCCCGGCTCCTCGGCGCGACCCCCGTCGCCCTGTCCCTCTCCGCCCTGCTCGCGATGCTGCTGCTGTACGTCCTCCCGCGCCGTCGCCGCGGCGAGAAGCTCGGCGGCCTGCTCGAGGACCTGGTCGACGACGCCCTCGCGCCCGTCTGCTCGATCATCCTGATCACCGGCGCGGGCGGTGCCTTCGGCCGCATCCTCACCGAGACCGGCATCGGCGGCGAGATCGCCAAGGGGCTCGACGCGATGGGCCTGCCGCTGATCGTCGCCGCCTACCTCGTGGCTACCGTCATGCGCATCGCGCAGGGTTCCGCGACGGTCGCCGCGACCACCGCCGCCTCGATCATGGCTCCCGCCTTCCTCGGCGCGGACCTCGGCTCCGTCGCGATCGCCGCCGCGGTCATCGCGATCGGCTGCGGTTCGATCGGCTGGTCGCACGTGAACGACTCCGGGTTCTGGCTGATCGGCCGCTTCTGCGGCTTCGACACCGTGACCACGTTCAAGACCTGGTCGCTCGTGGGCACCACCATCTCGTTGCTCGGCTTCGGGCTGTCGAGCGTGGTGTACGCGATCGCCGCCTGACCCCGACCCCGCTCGAAGGAGTCCCCGCATGTCCACCCCCGCTCCGGCCGCTCGCCGCCTCCTCGTCCTCGACGACGACCCCACCGGCTCGCAGTGCGTGGCGGGGGTGGACGTGGTCCTCGACCTCGACACCGACCGCGCCGCCCATGTGCTCACCGCCCCCGGGGCGACCTGCTTCGTGCTCACCAACTCCCGCGCCCTCGACGAGGCGGAGGCCGTGGCCCTGACCCGCCGCGTGGTCGGCGGGGTGCTGGATGCGCTGGGCCCGGAGGCGGCGGCCGACGGGGGTCTGCACATCGTCTCCCGCTCCGACTCGACCCTGCGCGGGCACGTGCTCGCCGAGCCGCGCGCGATCGCCGCCGAGCTCGCCGCCCGCGGTCGCGCGGTCGACGCGATCCTGTTCGTCCCCGCGATGCTCGAGGCCGGCCGCTTCACCGAGGATGACGTGCACTTCGCACGCGTCGGCGACCAGGTCCTCCGCGTCGAGGACACCGACTTCGCTCGCGACGCCACTTTCGGCTACACCCGCTCCGACCTGCGGGACTTCCTCGAGGAGCGCTCGGGCGGCGTGCTGCCCGCGGCGGAGGTGCTGAGCATCTCCCTCGAGGACATCCGCGTCGGCGGCGTCGACCGCGTCGAGGAGATCCTCGCCGGGGCCCGCGACGGCCGCTGGGTGGTCGTCAACGCGACCGAGTACGCGGACATGGAGGTCGTCGCCGCGGCGGTCGGCCGCCGCGAGGCCGCCGGGGCGACCCTCGTCAGCCGCTGCGCGCCGTCCTTCGTGCGGCCGCTCGCCGGTCAGCGCGGGGCGCGGGTGCTCGACGCCGACGCGATCCCCGTCGGCGCCGGCCGGCTGGAGCACGGCCTGGTCGTGGTGGGCTCCCACGTCGGCCTCACGACGACGCAGCTGCGCGCGGTGCAGGAGCGCGGCGGGCTCGTCGAGGTCGAGATCGACGTGCCCTCCGTGCTCGATGCGCGCCGGGAGCAGCACCTGGCGGAGGTCGCGGAGCGCCTGCGCGCGAGCCTCGTCCACGACGACTGCGTCGTCTACACCAGCCGCGATCTGGTGCGCACCGACGACCCCGCCGCGTCGCTCGCCATCGCCCGCAGCGTGTCCGACGCCGTGGTCGAGGTGGTGCGGCAGGTGCGGACCATGCGTCCCGCCTGGGTGGTCGCCAAGGGCGGCATCACCTCCCACGAGGTCGCCGCCTCCGGCCTCGGGATCAGCCGCGCACGGGTCGAGGGCCAGTTCTGGCCCGGCCAGGTCTCGCTGTTCGCCGCCGAGGATGCGCCGGACGAGGTGCTCGGCATGCCGTACGTCGTCTTCCCCGGGAACGTCGGCGGGGAGCAGGCCCTCGCCGACGTGGTCGACGTGCTGACCGCCGCGGTCCGCCGCCCTCGCCCTGATACCGCCCCCACCCCGAGGAGCTCCTGATGACCACCGCCCCCTCCGTCGCCTGGATCGGCCTCGGCGCGATCGGCGCCCCCATGGCCCGTGCGCTCGCGGGCGCCGGACTCCCCGTGACGGCCTTCGACCTGTTCCCGGCCGCGCGCGAGGCCCTCGCCGACGTCGCCACGATCGCCGCCACCGCCCGGGAGGCCGCGCGCGGCGCGGACGTCGTGGCCGTCATGGTCGCGACCCCCGAGCAGCTCGAGGCGGTGCTCCACGGCGACGAGGACGGCATCGCCGGCGAGCTCACGGCGGAGACGGTGCTGCTGATCATGTCCACCGTCGGCCCCGCCGCCGTCGAGGGGGCCGTCGCGCGGCTCGCGGGCGTGACCTCCCGAATCGTCGACGCCCCGGTCTCCGGCGGAGCGGTACGGGCCGCGACCGGCGACCTGCTGGTGATGGTCGGCGGCGCCGAGGCCGACGTCGCCGCCGTGCGCCCCGTCCTCGACGCGCTCGCCGCGAACGCCCCCGTCGTCGGCCCCCGTCCCGGCGACGGGCAGCGGTTCAAGATCGTCAACCAGCTGCTGTGCGGCGTGCACATCGCCGCCGCGGGGGAGGCGATCGCCCTCGCGGACCGGATGGGGCTCGACGTGCGCCAGGTCCACGAGGTGCTGAACACGGGGGCGGCCCACTCGTTCATGTTCGCGGACCGCGGTGGGCGCATGGTCGAGGAGGCCTACGACGACGTCCGCTCCGCGCTGACCATCTTCGTCAAGGACATGGGTCTCGTCACCGAGGCCGCCGCGGAGGTGGGGCAGCAGGTGCCGCTGGCCACGGCCGCCCAGGCGCTGTACCGGCGCGGCAGCGAGCTCGGGCACGATCGCCGCGACGACTCGATCGTCCGCGAGGTCCTGCGCGAGGGGTGAGAGCGGCGGAGCACCCGGCCGCGGCCCGACCCGGCTGAGCCGTGATCCTGCCCTGCTCGCGCCGACCTCCCGGTGACCGGTGGGCACCGGCGCCCCGTCCAGCCGAGGCCGACGACTCCGAGGCCGATGTTGCGACTCCGTCCGGCGGGCGTGGCGGCCGGCGGTCCTCCCGCCCGTCGGCTGTGCGCCCGTCGGCCGTCACCTCACGCCCAGGCCGCACTCGGCCAGGAACTCGCGGGTGGCGATCGCGTTCGGCAGCGGCAGGGACGGGTCGCAGGGGTAGAGGTCCTGCTCGCAGATCACGTACAGCTCCTTGTCGAGCGTGGCCAGCTTCGCGACCAGGTCCCGCATGTCCGGCAGTCCGGCCGGCGGCTTCACCGAGGCGCCCTTGGCGACGGCCTCGCCGAAGGGCCAGTCCTTCTCGTGGGCCTCGCGGGTGATGTCCGGGTCGAAGGCCTTGATGTGCACGTAACCGATCCGCTCGGGGTACTCATCGATCATGGAGATCGGGTCGCCGCCGCCGTAGACGATGTGGCCGGTGTCCAGGCAGAAGCTGACCAGCTCCGGGTCGGTCGCGGCGAAGACACGCGCGATCTCCTCGGGCGTCTCGATGTGGGAGTCGCCGTGGGGGTGCAGCACCATCGTCAGCCCGTAGTCCTGCTTCATGATGCGGCCCAGCTCGTTCGCGTTCTCGACGTAGCGCCGCCACGCCGCACCGGTCAGCTCCCGGTCGTCGGTGAACTCCCAGGTCTTCTCGTCGCGGTACATCGGGGGCAGGTGCACGATGTACTCGGCGCCGACGGCGGCGTGCGTCTCGGCGATCGCCCGGAAGGTCCGCTCCGTCTCCGCCCAGGCCTCCTCCTTGTGCAGGATGCCCCAGCCGGTCCCGGCCACGACGCGGAAACCGTGCTCGTCCATGACGGACTGCAGCTCCTTCGCGTCCTGCGGGAAGTAGCCCCACGGCCCGGTCTCCATGACGGAGAAACCGGCCTCCGCCATCTCCGCGAGCGCGGTGCGCCACGGGATCTGCTGCTCGTCCTCGGGGAACCACACGCCCCACTGATCCGGGCACACCCCGGTGGTGAGCTTGTCGAACGGCGCCTCGGGGTTGCGGGAGCGGTCGGGGACGGGCGCGGTGCCGGGGGTCATGGGGTCTCCTTCGACGGGTGGGTGCGGGGCCGGGTCAGTCGTGGGTCGGGAAGCTCATCGAGCTCTCGACGGACTCGTTCTGCGCGGGCCAGCGCGTGGTGACGGCCTTCTGCCGGGTGTAGAAGGAGACGCCCTCGGGTCCGTGCGCGTGGTGCTCGCCGAACAGCGAGTCCTTCCAGCCGCCGAAGGAGTAGTAGCCCACCGGGGTCGGGATCGGGACGTTGATGCCGATCATGCCCACCTGGATCTCGTCCTGGTAGCGGCGCGCGTAGTGGCCGGAGTCGGTGAAGATCGCGGTGCCGTTGCCGAAGGGCGAGGAGTTCACCAGTTCCACCGCCTCGTCGAAGTTGTTCACGTGCATCACCACGAGCAGCGGGCCGAAGACCTCGTCGGTGTAGGTGGGATGGTCCGCGGCCAGGCCCGTGATCACCGTCGGCCCCACGAAGTTGCCGTTCTCATGGCCCTCGACCACGAGGCCGCGGCCGTCGACCACGATCGTGCCGCCCGCGGCCTCGGCCTCGTCGGTCATCCGGATCACGCGCGCCTTCGCGTCGGGGGTGATGACCGGCGGCATGTCGGTCGCCGGGTCGTTGCCGGGGCCGACGATCAGCTTCTCGGCCTCGGCCCGGATCGCGGCGAGGAACTCCTCGTGCACGTCGCCGACGGTCACGGCGACCGGCACGGCCATGCAGCGCTCGCCGGCGGAGCCGAAGGCGCCCGAGGCGATCTGCGCGGCGGCGAACTCGATGTTCGCGTCGGGCATCACCACGGCGTGGTTGTTCGCGCCGCCGAGGGCCTGCACCCGCTTCCCGGACGCGGAGGCGACGCTGTGGACGTGCTTCGCGATCGGGGTGGAGCCGACGAAGGAGACCGCCGCGACCCCATCGTGCGTGCAGAGCGCGTCCACGACCTCCTTGCCGCCGTGGACCACCTGGAACACGCCGTCGGGCAGACCGGCCTCCTGGTAGAGGCGGGCGACGAGGTTCGAGGCGGAGGGGTCGCGCTCGGAGGGCTTGAGGACGAAGGCGTTGCCGGTCGCGATCGCGATCGGGTGCATCCAGAAGGGCACCATCACCGGGAAGTTGAACGGGGTGATGCCGGCGACGACCCCGAGCGGCTGGCGGAGGGTGTGCCCGTCGACGCCGGTGGAGATGTTCTGCGAGAAGCCGCCCTTGAGGTCCTGGGTGATGGACGTGGCGAACTCGAGGGTCTCCAGGCCGCGGGCGATCTCGCCCGCCGCGTCGGCGAGGGTCTTGCCGTGCTCGCGGGTGATGACGGCGGCGATCTCGTCGGTGTGCTCGATCATCAGCTGCCGCATGCGGTAGAGGATCTGGGTGCGCCGGGCGAGCGAGACCTTCGCCCACTCCTTCTGCGCGGCGGCGGCGACCTGCACGGCGCGGTCGACGGTCCCCGCATCGCCCAGGTGCAGCGTCCCGACCTGGGCACCGGTCGCGGGGTCCATGATCGGCTGCGTGGCGCCGGAGCCGGCGACCTCCTGGCCGTCGATCCAGTGGGTGATCTCGTATCCCATGGGGTTCCCTTCGGGGTCTGCGGGTCTGCGGGTCTGCGGGGTCTGTGTGGTCTGCGGGGCGTTCGGCCGACGGGGGCCGCGTGGGACGGCCGACGGTGCGGCGCGGGGCGGTGCCGGGGCCGACGGGGTCAGAGGTAGTGGCGCTGCGGGGCGATCTCCGCCTCGTACCGGGCGCGGGCCGCCTGCGTGGACTCGAGCCGGGAGACGGCGCTGACCGGCACGTCCCACCAGCCGATCCCGGGCGGGTTCGGACCGTACAGGTTCGTGTTCACCACGATCGCGGTGGCCTCGGTCGACGCCGACGCCCGACGGTAGGCCTCGCGGAAGTCCGCGGTGCTCGAGACCTCCTGCACCTCGAGGCCGTAGGAGCGGATGTTGGCGGGGATGTCGAAGGGGAGCGTGTCCCCGTCGAGCAGGCCGCTCTCCTGGCTACGCATCCGGTACCGGGTCCCGAAACGCTGGCTGCCGTGGGACTCGGAGAGGGAGCCGATCGAGGACCAGCCGTGGTTCTGCAGGATCACCAGGATGACCTTGATCCGCTCGGCGACGATGGTGGCGATCTCCTGCGGCGCCATCTGGAAGGTGCCGTCGCCGATGATCGCGACGACCTCCGCGTCGGGCGCGGCCATCTTCGCGCCGAGCGAGGCCGGCAGCTCGTAGCCCATGCACGAGTAGCCGTACTCGAGGTGGTACTGCCGTGGGGAGCGGGCCTTCCACAGCGCCTGCAGGTCGCCGGGCATGGAGCCGGCGGCGTTGATGAGGATGTCGTCGTCGGCCATCAGCTGGTTCAGCGCGCCGAAGATCTCGGTCTGGGCCGGGAGCTCCTGGTCGTGCGGGGCGAAGCAGGGGGCGATCAGCTCCTCCCACTGCGCGCGCAGTTCGCGGGCGCGCTCGCCGTGCGCGGCCGGGGCCTGCCAGCCCTGGAGCCCGGCTTGCAGCGCGGTCAGACCCTCGCGGGCGTCGGCTACCAGCATGGTCGCGGCGTGCTTCGCGGCGTCGAAGGCCTTGACGTTGAGGTTCACGAAGCGGACGTCGGGGTTCCGGAACGCGGTGTGGGAGGCGGTGGTGAAGTCGGTGTAGCGGGTCCCGACGCCGATGACCACGTCGGCCTCGGCGGCGAGGGTGTTCGCCGCGTCGTTGCCGGTCGCGCCGACGCCGCCGAGGCACAGCGGGTGGTCGGCGCTGAGCGCGCCCTTCCCGGCCTGGGTGTCGAGCACGGGGATGCCGGTCGCGTCGGCGAAGGCCTCGAGGGCGGCGGAGGCCTCGGAGTAGATCGCGCCGCCGCCGGCGAGGACGACGGGGCGCTGCGCGCCGCGGATCACCTCGAGCGCACGGTCCAGTGCCGCGGGCTCCGGTACGGGGCGGCCGACGTGCCAGGTCCGCTCGCGGAACAGCTCGACGGGCCAGTCATGGGCCTCGGCCTGCACGTCCTGCGGGAGGCAGATCGTCACGGCGCCGGTCTCGGCGGGGTCGGTGAGCACCCGCATGGCGGCGAGCAGCGAGGGGATCAGCTGCTCGGGGCGCCAGATCCGGTCGAAGAAGCGGGAGACGGGGCGGAAGGCGTCGTTGACGGAGACGTCCAGGGCGCGCTCGTCCTCGAGTTGCTGCAGCACCGGGTCCACGGCGCGGTTCGCGAAGACGTCGGAGGGGAGGATCAGCACCGGGATCCGGTCGATCGTGGCGAGAGCCGCGCCGGTGACCATGTTGGTCGAGCCCGGGCCGATCGAGGCGGTGCACGCCATGGCCTGCAGACGGTTCCTCGTGCGCGCGTAAGCGACGGCCGTGTGCACCATGTTCTGCTCATTCCGCGCCTGGAAGTACGGCATCCCCGCTTCCGCGGGGAGGCCGGCCTCCGCGGGGGCGGGGTCGACGGCGTTCTGCAGCAGCGCCTGGCCGAGGCCCGCGACGTTGCCGTGGCCGAAGATCCCGAAGGTGCCGGGGATCAGACGCTGCCGCACGCCGTCGCGCTCGCTGTGCTGGGCGGCGAGGAAGCGCACCAGGGCCTGGGCGACGGTGAGCCGGATCGTTCCGGCGGGGGCCGATGAGGCGGCGGGGGCCGATGACGCGGCGGGGGCCGACGATGTCCCGGCGGGGGCCGAAGGGGTCTCGCTCATGCTGCCTCCGTGGTGCAGGCCCGCCGTGCTGTGGGGCGGGAGTCGGACCCGCCGTGCGCGCCGGCGGGCGTGTCGGTGCCACTGCCGGAGACCGCACGGGGTCCTCTCGACGGTGAGCTCGTCCGATAAGCATGGCCCGCCAGGCCGAGCATGTCAACACTTTGTCATGACAAGACGATCACGCGCTCGCCGCAGCATCGCCGCAGGTCAGAGGCGCTAACGCGGTTGCAGTCGGGCTGCCGGGGCAGTCCCGGTCCGGGGATCCTGTTCTAGCTTCCCGTCTGGTCGGCATTGCTCGATCACTACGACAGGACAATCCGGCCTCGGTCTCGTAGGCATCCTTCGCGGGGATTGTCGGGGCCCATGGCGGGATTCGTCGGAATCCCTCGCGAGACCGCAGGACCTGGTCGGGCGGGCCGTGGTCGCCGCACTTCCGGCCCCTGCTCCTGTCTGAGGCGGGTCGGCGGAGGTGCACTCGACACCGTCCAACACATCGCGCTCTTTGTATAGACATAGAGGTTCCCGCGTGTGATCATGGGGCACCGGGAGGATCGTGGGGCAGAGCAGCCCACGAGATCCGCACCAGGTTCTGACGCAGGGAGGCATGGAGAGCCATGGCAACTGATCTCGACATCATCACGTTCGGCCGCAGCGGCGTGGACATCTACCCCTTGGAGATCGAGAAGGGGCTCGAGGACGTCACCAGCTTCGGGAAGTTCCTCGGCGGCAGCCCCACCAACGTCGCCGTCGCCGCGGCACGGCTCGGGCACCGCCCCGCGGTGATCACCGGCGTGGGCGATGATCCCTTTGGCCGCTACGTCGTGCAGGAGATGGAGCGACTGGGCGTCTCGGGCCGCTACGCGGTGAAGAACACCGAGCTGAACACCCCGATCACCCTGTGCGAGATCTTCCCGCCGGACGACTTCCCGCTGTACTTCTACCGTCAGCCCAGCGCCCCGGATCTGCAGGTCGCGCCCGAGCACCTGGACCTTCCCGCGATCCGGGAGGTGCCGCTGTTCTGGTTCTCCGGCACGGGCCTCTCCGAGGAGCCCAGCCGCTCCGCCCACCACGCCGCCCTCGAAGCCCGCGGGACGGATGGCGGCCCGACGGGCGGTCACACCGTCTTCGACCTCGACTATCGGCCCATGTTCTGGTCCTCGGTCGAGGAGGCCCGCGAGCAGTACCGCGCGGCGCTGCGCTACGCGACGGTCGCCGTCGGCAATCGGGAGGAGTGCGAGGTCGCCGTCGGCGAGACCGAGCCCGAGCGTGCGGCCGACGCCCTGCTCGCGGCCGGCGTGCAGATCGCGATCGTCAAGCAGGGCCCGAAGGGGGTGCTCGGCAAGACGGCCGACGAGCGCGTGGTCGTCGCCCCCAACCTGATCCAGGTGATCAACGGCCTCGGCGCCGGCGACAGCTTCGGCGGCTCGCTCTGCCACGGCCTGCTCACCGGCCAGTCCCTCGAGGAGACGTTGACCCGTTGCAATGCGGCCGGTGCCATCGTCACCAGCCGCCTCGAATGCTCCACCGCCATGCCCACCACCGAGGAGATCGACCTGCTCCTCGCGGGCGGCGACCCCAACCACGGCCAGACCGTGGAGGAGATGCTGGGCGCCCTGCGCGACCGTGGCACGGCGCGCGAGGGCGGCGCCGCGCAGCGAGCGGGAGCGGAGGCCCGATGAGCGGCCCCGACGCCTTCGTCTCGACCTACGACGAGGTCACGCGCGTGCGCCTCGAGGATCCGGGCCGGTTCGCCCGTCTCGCCGCCGCCCGTTCCCGCCGCACCGTCGCCGACACCGACGGCACCATGATGATCATCGCGGCGGACCATCCCGCGCGCGGTGCCCTTGCCGTCGGCCCCCGCCCCGACGCCATGGCCTCCCGCACCGAGCTGCTGGACCGGCTGCGCGAGGCGCTCGCGGTCCCGGGCGTCGACGGGGTGCTCGGCACCGCCGACATCCTCGAGGACCTGCTGGTCATGGGGGCGCTCGAGGACAAGGTCGTGTTCGCCTCGATGAACCGCGGTGGCCTCCAGGGCAGCTCCTGGGAGATCGAGGACCGCTTCACCGCCTACGACGCCACCGCGATCAAGCGGGCCGGTTTCGACGGCGGGAAGATGCTCACCCGCATCGACCTCGACGACGACCGCACCTCCTTCATCCTCGAGGCGAGCGCGCAGGCGGTCACCGACCTCGCCCGCCACGAGCTGATCGCCATGGTCGAGCCGTTCCTGTCGTCCCGCCCCGGCGGGCCGGGCACCAAGATCATCAACGACCTCTCCCCGGAGGCGGTCATCGCCTCGATCCACATCGCCCAGGGCCTCGGCGCGACCAGCGCCTACACCTGGCTGAAGCTGCCCGCGGTCGAGGACATGGAGCGGGTCATGGACGCGACCACGCTGCCCACGCTGATCCTCGGCGGTGACCCGGTGGACGACGATCCGGCGACCCTGCGCGCCTCGTGGGGGAGGGCTCTCGCCCGCCCGAACGTGCGCGGGCTCGTCGTCGGCCGCACCCTGCTGTACCCGGCGGGGGGCGACGTGACCGCCGCGGTGACCGCGTCGGTCGACATGGTCCGCGCCGCGAGCGCGGGCTGACAGCCCGGAGACCCGCACCCCTCGACCAGGAGAGCATCCATGAGCACCACCGAGCAGCTCCACCTGCCGGCCGGATCCACCGGCCGCGGCAGCTACGAGACGATCATCGATCCCGGCGCGCGCGAGGGCTGGGTCCACACCGGGCTGCGCGTCCTGGCGCTCGCCCCGGGCGGCAGCGAGGCCGTCACCGCGAACGGCGTCGAGGCGATGGTCGTGCCGCTGAACGGGGCGTGCCAGGTCTCCGTCGGCGGGGAGAACCACCACCTGCGCGGCCGGCCCGACGTCTTCGCCGCCGCGACCGACGTGCTCTACGTGCCCGTCGGCTCCCAGCTGACGATCTCGTCGGAGGGCGGGGGCCGCTTCGCGCTCGCGACCGCCGTCGCGACCGGCGCGCATCCGGTCACCTTGATCCGCGCCGAGGACGTGCCGGTCGAGATCCGCGGCGGCGGCAGCATGACCCGGAAGGTCCGCAACTTCGGCGCCGTCGGTGCGTTCGACGGCATGGACTCGCTCATCGCCTGCGAGGTCATCACCCCTGGTGGGAACTGGTCCAGCTACCCCGCGCACAAGCACGACGAGACCACCGAGACCGAGAGCGAGCTCGAGGAGATCTACTACTACGAGATCCAGGACGGTCCCGCCGGTCGCGGATTCGGCTATCACCAGACCACCGCGAGCGGCCCCGACAAGCCGATCGACGTGCTCGTCGAAGTGCGCAGCGGCGACACCGTGCTGGTCCCGCACGGCTGGCACGGCCCCTGCGCCGCCGCCCCCGGTCACGACATGTACTACCTCAACGTCATGGCCGGCCCCGAGGCGGAGCGGGCCTGGAACATCACCGACCATCCCGAGCAGACCTGGGTGCGCGGCACCTGGGCCGACGCCGGGATCGACCCCCGACTCGACGGAGAGACCCGATGACCACCGACCCCAGCACCCACACCGCCGCGCAGACCGGTCCGGCGGACCTCTCCGCTGCCCCGCAGGACGTGCGGGTCGGCGTGATCGGCGTCGGCCGCATGGGCGCCGACCACGTGGAGCGCCTCTCGCGCCGCATCAAGGGGGCGCGCGTGAGCGTGCTCAGCGACTACCGGCGCGCGACCGCCGAGAAGGTTTCCGCCACCGCCCCCGGCTCCCGCGTGGTCGACACCTGGCAGGAGGTGATCGCCGCGGCGGATGTCGATGCCGTGCTCATCGCCAGCCCCGGGCAGTTCCACCGCGAGCAGGTCCTGGCCTGCCTCGAGGCCGGCAAGCCGGTGCTCTGCGAGAAGCCGCTCGCGATGAACCCGTCCGACGCCTACGACGTGGTCCGCGCCGAGCACGAGGCCGGTCGGGCGCTCGTCTCCCTCGGCTTCATGCGCCGCTTCGACGCGGGCTACGGCCAGCTCAAGGACGCCCTCGAGGCGGGCGAGCTGGGCACCCCGCTGCTGCTGAACTGCAAGCACCGCAACGCCTCCGTGCTGCCCGGATTCACCGACACCCACATGGTCTACGACTCGGCCGTGCACGAGATCGACGCGATCTCCTTCTTCCTCGACGAGCCGGTGGTCTCGGTGCAGACCGTCATGCCGCGCTCCACCGAGAAGGCGCCCGAGGGTCTGCACGACCCGCTGCTGTTCCTCTTCCGCACGGCCTCCGGCACCGTCGTCACGGACGAGCTGTGGGTCAGCACCGATGCCGGCTACGAGGTGCGCACCGAGCTCGTCGGCTCGAAGGGCGCGGCGACCGTGGGCCAGGAGGCCGGGATGGTCACCACCCAGCAGGCGGGCTCCCGCTGGGGCGGCGCCGTGCCGCTCGACTTCCGGCCCCGCTTCCTCGCCGCGTACGACGCGGAGGTGCAGGCCTGGGTCGCCGCGGTGGCCGACGGGAGCAACATCGCGCCGCGCTCGGCGACCGCCTGGGACGGCTACGTCGCGGCCGCCGTGTGCGAGGCCGCCGAGCAGTCCCTCGCCGCCGACGGCGCGGTCGCGGTGACCTTGCGGGACCGGCCCGCCTGATCCGGCCGGACGGGGTGGCCCGCGAGGAGCCGCCCCGTATCCTGCGGCACAGCACGGAACTCGAGGAGGACGACGTGGACAGCGAGACCGCGAGCAGCGCAGCGGAGGGCGGCGCTCCCGAGGCGGACGCCGCCGAGCCCGGTACGCCCGAGGCGGTCGCCACCGAGCCGGGCGCGTCGGAGAACAGCACGATCACCCTCGACCTCACGATCGAGCGCGACGCGAGCACCCCGCTGTACCTGCAGCTCGCCGGGGGCATCGAGGACGCGATCCGCTCCGGGATCCTGCCCCCGGGCAGCCGCCTCGAGAACGAACTGGCCCTGTCCAAGCGGCTGAAGCTGTCCCGACCCACCGTGCGCCAGGGCATCCAGGAGCTGGTGGACAAGGGCATGCTGGTGCGCAAGCGCGGCGTGGGCACCCAGGTGGTGCAGGCCCCGGTGAACCGGCAGGTCGCGCTGACCTCGCTGTACGACGACCTGCGCACCGCCGGGAAGTCCCCGCGCACGGAGATCATCGAGTACCGCATCGGTCGGCCGTCCCGGGAGGCGCTGGACCGTCTGCAGCTCTCCCCGGGAGAGCAGGTGCTGGACCTGATCCGGGTCCGCTACGCCGACGGGGAGCCGCTCGCCGTCATGCGCAACTCGATCCCCGAGCGGATCGCCCCCTCCCGCGAGGCGCTCGCCGCCTCCGGTCTGTACGCCTGCCTCCGCGAGCGCGGGATCACGACCGTGCTCGCCCATGAGCGGATCGGCGCGACCGTCGCCGACGAGGAGCACGCCGAGCTGCTCGAGGAGCAGGTCGGCGCCGCTCTGCTGACCATGGAGCGCAAGTCCTTCGCGAACGACGGCAGCGTGATCGAGTTCGGCTTCCACGTGTACCGGGCGTCGCGGTACAGCTTCGAAGTCACCCTCGTCGACTCGTGACCGGTGGGTAGCGGCACCTGAGGAAGCATGATCTGCCGAACTTGCTCCCTCAGGCGCCGTGATCCGCGGCGCGAGCTGGCTGGGGCCGGCCGGGGCCGGGCGGGGCAGGTGGTGTCAGCTCACGGCGCGGTCTGCCAGGCGTCGAGTTCGCGCAGCTTCGTGAACAGGTCCTCGAACATCAGGCGCGTGTCGAGGTGGGTGTAGACCCGCATCGGGCGGGCGTCGGGTTGGGCGGTGTAGCCGCCGTCGGCCCCGAGCGCCGGCGTCGGCATCACGACGTGCCGACTCGAGGACGAGTCCGCCTCGAAGAAGGAGCGCAGCGCGGTGAGCAGCACGAGCGGCGAGTCGCCTAGCGCGTAGGTCTCCGGGTGGTGGCCGCCGTGACCGGTGACCAACTCGGTGACGGTGATGGTCTCGTCGTACAGGTAGCGGCCGACGGGGCCGGTCGCCGCGACGCGTCCGCGCAGCTCCGCCTCGGAGACGAGGCACTGGCGGTAGGCGTCGCGCGGCACCTGCCAGATCTCGACCTCGGTGTCGGTGAAGACGACCTGACCGGCGAGGACGTCGATGAGCAGGTTGTACTCGATCGGCATGGCGCCAGGCGGCGGGGTCGCGAGGCCCGCATGCTCGTTCCCCCCGATCCACACCAGAATAATCCGCTCGGCGATGCGCGGCTCAGCGATCAGGGCGGAGGCGATGTCGGTGAGCCCGCCGCCGGCGACGTAGAACAGAGGCTGGTCGGTGTCCTCGCGCAGCGCCTCGGCGATGATCACGTCGAGGGCGGGGGAGGGCTGCGGCGCGGTCCGCGAGGCGAGCGGGGTGTTCGACCCCTCGATGACCAGCCCGGGCGCGTCGAGGCCCACTCGGTCCAGCACGTCCCGGGCGATCGCCGCGGCCTGCGTCGCGGAGTCCGGGTGCGGGTAGAAGCCGTCGCCCTCGCGCAGCCGGGATCCGATCACGGCGCGGATGTCGACTGACGGGGAGAGCAGGTGGTGGACCAGCTGGTAGAGGTCGTCGGGGTCGCCGGCGAAGTCGTTGTCGATGATCACGCGGGCGGCCGTCGGGCGGGCCGACGGGACCGACTGCCAGGGGGCGGTGCCCGGCGTCCAGCGCTTCGGGGCGGGGGCGGGCGTGGTGGGCAGACGCGTCATCGTCGGCGGTGTCCTTCGTCGAGAGGGGTGTCGGGGCTTGTCAGAGCGCTGACCAGGAGATGGGGTCGAGGGAGACCGGCGCGTCGCGGCCGGGCAGCAGCACGCGGCGCGGACGGGGCGAGAGGTTCGCGAGCAGGAGCGTCTCGCCGTCGCCGATCGCCCAGAGGAGGGAGTCGGCCGAGCGCCCCGTCGAGAGCGGACGGCCGGCGAGTCCGGCGAGGGCCGGCACGGGGGAGGCGGCATCGTGCGCGGGGCTCGTCTGACCAGCGGGGGAGGCCCCTCTCGCGCTGGCTGCCGCGCCTGCGTCGGCTGTCCCTCCCGCGCGGAAGGCGTCGGCATCGCCGAAGGTCAACGACGTGACACCCGCGACCGACAGCGCCGCGGCGCTCGCGACGGTCCATGCCGCGTGCAGCGGGCTCCCGGCACGAGGGTCCAACGGCGGGGCCGGAGCGGGGACCGGCTGGGGCCTGGTCGCGACGTTGGCGAAGCGGGCCCGCAGCGTGATGGGGCCGACGTGCACCGGCAGCCCCGGCGCGCGGGCGGTGAGCTGCCCGGCGAGGAGGCGCTGCATCGCGACCGCCTCGATCAGCTGCTCGGTCTCGAGGGTGTGGAACAGCGGCGTGGTCGCGAAGGCCAGGGCGGACGGGCCGGCGGCGAGGACCGTCTCCCACTCGCGGTTCAGTTCGGTGTAGTGCGAGCGGGCGCCGCCGACGACGGGGATCGCCTCCGGCAGCACGGCGCGCAGGGCGGTCGCGAGCTCCGGGGTGGTCACGTGCCGGGCGACGTCGGCGATCCCGACGAAACGCAGCTCCGCGCCGGCGGCGGCCGCGGCGGTGAGGCGGCGACCCAGCTCCGCGAGAGCCGATGGGTCCGCCGGAGAGGGGTAGACGACCCAGAGCGCGAGGCCGGATCGAGTGCCGGCGAGTGCCTCGGCGAGCGCCGCGTCGAGACGGGCGGGCCAGGTCGGGTCGGCGAGCTCGAGGTCGAGGTGACCGGTGCCGATCAACGGCACGGTGCCGCCGCGGTGCCAGGTCAGCTCCTCGGGGACGCCGGCCCTGGCGTCCCCGCCGGCGGAGGTGTTCGCGTCGGCCGCACCGCCCACCCGCGCTCCCGCGGTGAGCACGAGCGACTGACGCACGCGCTCGCCGGCGGGCAGCGTGTACGGGAACGGCTCCTCGAGCGGCCGCGAGTAGGTCTTGAAGGACGCGTCGGTCCAGTTGCGCTGGTCCTCCATCTCGAACACGTCGCCCGCGAGCTCGAGGCGCAGCGGCAGGCCGTCAGCCGCCCAGGCGAGGCCGGCGATGTCCCGCGCCGGCTGATGCGGGCTGACCTGCACGGGGAACAGGGTCTCGGAGTCGCCGCCGTCCGGGTGCGTGACCTGCAGGGGCGTGCCGGCGAGCTGCGGCGGATGCAGCACGACGAGCCCGGTGCGGTTGGTCGACGAGTCGGCGCGCGCCTCGAGGTCGAGGTCCACGCGCAGGCGGTCCCCTTCGGCCGTGACGCGCAGCGTGCCCGCCAGCTCGAGGCCGAGGTCGGCGATCTCCAGAGACAGGGTGAGCGTGTCGGCGTGCGCGTCGACGCGGACCTCCCGCGGCCACGCCGTCGCCCAGTCCTCGTCGCGGGCGACCGCGCGGATCGCCCGCAGCGCCACGCGGCCGTCGCAGCGGACGTCGGCCAGCTCGTCGCCGCGCACCTCGAGCGACCAGCGGTCGGAGGCCCAGGGCTGAGCGACGGGTCCCGATCCGTGAGCGTCGGCGGCCGGCACGTCGGCGGTCGGCACGTCGGCGGTCACAGCGAGGTCATGCCGCCGTCGACGCGGAACAGAGCACCGGTCGCGAAGGCGGCGTCGTCGCTCGCGAGGAAGACCATGACTCCCTCGACGTCCGCGGGTGTGCCGGGGCGGCCCAGCGGGATCCGTCCGACGATCGCCGCGCGCTCCTCCGGGTCGTCGGAGATGCTCGTGACCAGCGGTGTCTCGGTGTAGCCGGGGATGACGGCGTTGACGCGGATGCCGTCCTTCGCGTAGGCGGCGGCGACCGTGCGGGTGAGGCCGTGGATGCCGGCCTTGGTGGTCGAGTAGGAGGTGAAGTCGTTGCCCTCGCCGGTCAGGCCCGTCGGCGAGCCGGTGAGGATGATCGAGCCGCCGCCGCTGGCGAGCATCGCGCGGACCGCGTGCTTGACCGTGAGCATCGTGCCGGTGAGGTTCACGTCGACGGTGCGCTGCCAGACGGCGAGGTCGAGATCGGCGATCTTCGCGTCCTGCCCGAAGAGCTGCACGCCGGCGTTGGCGACCACGACGTCCGGCGTCCAGCCGGCCTCGGCGAGCTCGGCGTACCCGGCCTCGACCGCGGGCTCGGAGGATATGTCCATGGTCAGGGCGTAGGCGGTGCCCTCGCCGAGCTCGGCGGAGAGTCGGTCGACGGCGGTCCGGGCGGCGTCGGCATCGCGGTCGGCGATCACGACGCGGGCGCCCTCGCGGGCGAAGCGGGTGGCGACGGCCAGGCCGATGCCGGAGGCGGCGCCGGTGACGAGGGCGGTACGGGACGCGAGACGAGACATCGTTGGGTCATCCATTCACGAGGTGGTGGGAGCAGTGTGCCCAACCGGTTGACCGGATGGCAAGCGGGTGGTCGAGGCGCGGACGAGTCTGCCAGGGCGTTGAGGGCGCGGGGTGCTCGGCGCCGGGGCCGGGGGTCGGGCGCTGGGTCTGGCACCGGAGCCTGGGCGCGAGTGCGGGCGGCGGCAGTGGCCCGGGCACACTCGGCGGTCAGGTCATGTGCAGCTGTGTGCCACCGATGGAACACAGACGCACATGACCTCGTCGTGGCGCCGCGGCAACGATCTCCGGATCATCCGACGGACCCCTCCCGAGCGTCCGACGTCGGTCCTACGCTGAGCGCGAGTCCCCGCACCGGCGTGGGGCCGCCTCGAGAGGAACCGCCATGAGCGAGAACGCCGCGACCCCGTCCGAGACCGCCGACTCCGCCGCCGACGCCCCGGACCAGAACTGGGCCACCGGCCGACCCGTCCACTTCGAGATCCAGGCCGCCGACCCGCAGCGGGCGATCGAGTTCTACACCAGCGTCTTCGGCTGGACCACCGAGGACTGGTCCGAGTTCGCGGGCATGCCCTACTTCGGCGTCACCACCGGCGCCGGTCCCGGCATCGACGGCGCGATCCTCGGCCGCCCCGGTGGCGAGAACGCCGAGGTGGGCGGACCCGTCATGGGCGCCGTGATCACCATGGGCGTCGCCGACTACGACGCGGTCGCCGAGAAGATCACCGCCGCCGGCGGCGCGGTCGCGCTGCCCAAGTACGCGCTGCCGGGCATGGCGTGGCAGGGCTACTTCCACGACACCGAGAACAACGTCTTCGGCATCCACCAGCCGGATCCCGAGGCCAAGTGAGCCGCGGGTCCGGGGCGCGCGGTCCTACTCTGCGCCCCGGGCCCCCGGCCCCGGGCCCCGGTGCCTCAGCGGCCGAAGAGGTCCCCGAGACCGAAGTCCGAGATCTGATCGCCCAGGCCGGAGAGCTGGTCGCCGAGGTCGGTGACGCCGCCGCCGAGGCCGTCGGCGATGCCGTCGACCCCCTCGAGCCCCTCCACGCCCTCGAAGCCCTCGGTGAAGCCGGCGAGCTGGTCCCCGAGGTCCGGGGCGAGGGCGTCGACGTCGATCCCGTCGCCGATCGCCGCCGAGAGCAGGGAGCCGCCGACGGAGCTGAGCACCGCACCGCCCGCGACGGCCGCGAGCAGCCCGCCCGCGCCGAGGGCGACCGCGCCCACACCGCCGGCACCCAGGGCCGCAGCGCCCAGGCCGCGGCCCCGACTTCCGCCGGAGCGTCCGCCGCCGGACCGGCCGAGCATCTCGGTGAGCCGGCGCGGGTCGAAGGCCGCGAGCCGAGTCGCGGAGCGCGCCAGATCCTGCGGCGCCTCGCTGCGGGGCCGCTCGCCCTCGGGCAGCTCCTCGCGCATCGTCGCCCCGAGCTGGGCGCGCTGGGCCGGGGTGAGCCGCTCGAACGCCTCGCGGTGGACCCGCTCGAGCTGGTCCGGCTCGGCGGTGCGGACGAGATAGTCGTAGCGGGCGATCGCCCGACGGTCCTCCGTGGAGAGGTCCGCCGTGTCGCGGGCGGGACCCGCGTCGTGGCCGGGGCGCTCGTCGGAGAGCGAGGGCATCGAGGTCGTCGGTATGCCGACGCCCGAGGTGCGCGAGGTATCCGAGGTCTGCGAGGTGCGGTACGGGGTGTCGTCCCAGGCCGACGGGGTGCGGTGAGAGGTGTCGTCCCAGGCCGACGTCGTCCGGTGGGGGTCGCGGGACGAGGAGCTGTCGCGGGACGAGGAGGTGTCGCCGGTCAGGGAGTCGGCGGCGCTGCGGACGAGGTCGCGCCAGTCGCTCCCGCGGCCACTGCGGGACGAGGAGGAGCTGGAGGAGTCGAGGGCCTTCTGGGCGGTGCCGATCAGGCGGCGGAACGTGCTCATACGGGTCCTTCCATCGGGGAGGGGAGGGGTCGAGCATGCGGGCCGCGCCTCGACGCGCGCCGAGGTCGCGCTGTGCTCCCGCTGTGAGTCGGCGCCCGCCGCCCCGCCGACTGCTGAAAAACTGCGCCTGGCGTGACCTCACCGGCTCACAGGGCTTCAGGTCACGCCTGGCGCGGAGTTTCAGCAGCGCCCCGCCTCCAGGCCTCGCAGCTTCGCCTCAGACCCCGCCGCTCTGCCCCCTCAGACCCCGCCGCCGCGCCAAACGTCGGCCGGTGTCGGCGCGGGGATCTCCGCGTCGAAGGGGATCATCGGCCGGGCGATCCTTTCGTGGCCGAGGCGCAGCAGGTCCTGGTCCACGCCGCCCGGGGTGAGGGCCAGCAGCCAGTCGGCGGCGGACTCGTATTGGTCCGGCTCGAGGTAGCCCATCTTCACGGTGACCACGTCGAAGCCCGTCATCGACAGCCCCAGCCGAGCGAACATGTCGTGCGTCGCCCACTGCGATCGCCGCCCGGTGACTACCACGGTCAGCCCGGTCCGCGCCGCGTCCTCCAGAGCGTCGGGCGCGCCCGCTCCCGTCTCATCCTCGAGCACCCGGAGCGCGGCGGCGCGGCCCGTCGGCCCCGACTCGTCGAGCGCCGCGACCTCGACCCGCAGCGGCACCGGCCCGGGCTCCCGCGCGTCGATCCGGCCTCCCACCAGAACCTCCACCCGCCCGCCGACGCCCGCTTCCCAGGCGGCGTCGGCCGTCGTCGGATCCATGAGCGAGACCATCAGTGCGCTCACCTCGCCGGCACGGATCTCGGGCCGCGCGGCGAGGCGGGCGAGGCAGAAGGTGGTGTCGTCGGCGCCACCGGCGCCGGGATTGTCGCCCGAGTCGGAGATCCAGAACGGGCGGTCGGGCGAGGCGATCGCCCGGTCCAGGCACTCCTCGAAGCTGCCCGTGGGGGCGACGAACTCGAAGTCGTGCCGCACTTCCCACAGCGCTGTCGCGAGCTCGAGCGCGGCCTGCCCGACCGCCTCTGCCGAGTCGCCGTGCGCGACGATCGCGGCCTGGCAACGCGGCTGGTCCGCCCAGGCGAAGCCGATCCAGCAGGACACGTCGGTGACGTCGTCGCGCAAGGTCAGCGCGGGGATCCGCGCGTAGAGCGAGCGCGCCGGCTCGATGCGGGTGGAGGTCTTCTCTCCGGGCAGCAGGATCGGCACGTGCACCAGCGCCTTGTGAGGCCGGGCGCCTCCGTCGCGCACGCTGGCGGCGGCCGACGCGAGGTCCCGCAGTCCGCGCTCGCGGGTCTCCCAGGCGTCGATGTGCGGGGCGTGCCGGTAGCAGGTCAGCAGGTCGCAGGCCTCGAACAGGGTCTCGGAGACGTTGCCGTGGAGGTCCATCGCGGTGCCGACCACGGCGTCCGGGCCGATCGCCGTGCGGATCGCGGTGATCAGATCCCCCTCGGCATCCTCGAGGCCGACGACGCTCATCGCCCCGTGGATGTCGAAGAAGAACCCGTCCAGCGGCGCCTCGGCGTGGGCGTCGGCGAGGCCGTCGACGATCTCCTGCTTCCAGCCGGCGTAGGTCGCGGCGTCGAGCTGCCCGCCGGGCAGGGCGCGGGCGTGGAGGACGCCGACGTACTCCGCCTCGGGCACGGCGAAGGGGTAGCGGTCGAGGATCTCGTGGGTGCCGCGGCGCACCTCGAAGTCCGCCGCGCTCGAGCGGTAGGGCGTGAAGGTCGAGGACTCGATGGCGATCCCGGCGATGCCGAGGCGCGGCGGGCGGGCATCGCGCGGCGGCTGCGTGGTGGACGACGGTGTCGCAGGCACTGGGGACCCCCGGGACTTAAGCGGTTGATAACGTGGGCTCATCCTCGCATCTGAGCTCGGTGCCCGCCACCGCGCGAGCCTTGCCTCACCCCGCCCGTCGGCCGCCCGACCAGCCCGCCTGCGAGACCCCCGCTTCGAGGAGGACGCCCCGATGATCAGCTTCGATGACCGCCACGGCCCCGCGGACGCCGCCCCCGCCTCCGCCTACCCGGAGCTGCGCGTGCCCGAGTGGTACCGCGACGCGAAGCTCGGCGTGTTCGTCCACTGGGGCCTCTACTCGGTCCCCGCCTGGGCCGACGTGCTCGACCGCAGCGACGTCACCGTCGAGACCGCCTACGCCCGCCACCAGTACGCCGAGTGGTACGCGAACACCGTCCGCATCCCCGGCAGCCCCACCCGGGAGCGGCACGAGCGGCTCTACGGCGTCGGCCGCTCCTACGAGGACTTCGCCGACGACTGGCATCCTGCGCCCGACGCGGCCGCCCGGATCGTCGACCTCGCCGCCCGCGCCGGCGCCCGCTACCTCGTCCCCACCACGAAGCACCACGACGGCTTCTGCCTCTGGGACAGCGCCACCACCCCCTTCACCGCCGCGCGCCGCGGACCGGGCCGCGACCTGATCGCCGAACTCGCGAGCGCGACCCGCGGGGCCGGTCTGCGCCTCGGCCTCTACTACTCCGGCGCGCTGGACTGGCACGTGAGCGACTTCCCGCCGCTGACCTCGAACGACGACCTCTTCGCGCTGCGCCGCAACGACCCCGCCTTCGCGGCCTACGCCGCCGCGCAGCTGCGCGAGCTCATCGACCGCTTCGCGCCGGATCTGCTGTGGAACGACATCGACTGGCCCGACGCCGGCAAGCACCCCGGCCCCGACTCGCTCGTCCAGCTGTTCACCGAGCACCTCGCCGCGGTGCCGGACGGCCTGGTCAACGACCGCTGGGGCGCGCCCGTCCACGGCGTGCTCACCCGCGAGTACCAGGAGATCGACGCCGTCCAGGACGCGGTGTTCGAGGCGACCCGCGGGCTCGGCCTCTCGTTCGGGGTCAACGCCGACGAGTCCGCCGAGCACGCCCTCGACGGCCCGGCGCTGATCCGCCTCCTCGTCGACGTGGTCTCCCAGAACGGGAACCTGCTGATCAACGTGGGTCCGCGCGCCGACGGGTCGGTCCCGCCGCTGCAGTCCGCGGCGCTCGAGCAGCTGGGGGCGTGGCTCGGCAAACATGGCGCGGCGATCTTCGGCACCCGCCCCTGGTTCCACGAGGCGGTGCGCGTCCCGCCCGCGGGGGTGCGCTTCACGCGTGGTCCCGGGGCCGACGGAGGCGAGCTGCTGCACGTGTTCCTGCTGGATCCCGCCGCGGGTGAAGTGGTGCTGGACCCGCAGGTCAGCGCCGCTGTGCGAGAGGTCGCGGAGGTGCCTGGTGGGTCGGGCGAGCGGGTCGTGTTCGGGGCGGGGGTCGGGCCTGGGGCGGCCGACGGGGCCGACGGTCAGGGAGCCGCAGTGGTCGAGCCGGGGGCGGGGACGGTCGGTGTGCTGTCGTTCCCGATGCGCCGCGGGGCAGTCTGATCCGGAGGGTCCTTCTGCGGGGCGGCCGTCCGGCACTCCGTCGGCCCAGCGGCGGGGCTGCTGTCCATCAAAGGGACGTGAGCGGCACATGCCCTGCTATATGCAGGTCTCGTGCCGCTGACGTCCCTTTCGTGGACAGCCCCCGACGCGGGATCGGGACCGGCGCGTGACCGGGGCGGCAGCCGGTTCCCCGGTCCCGCCCCTCACCCCCCGACGACCGCCCGCTCCACCGCCTCGAGGGACCGCTCGAGGAAGCTCGGCGGGAAGGGCGGCAGGCCGAAGGACTCGACCAGCGCGGCCGGGACCGCGCTCCAGTCGTAGGTCAGGGTGACGCGGGTGCCGTCGCCGTCGGGCGCGAGGTCGTAGCGCCAGGTCCAGCCGCCGGTGCCCAGCTCGCCGTCCGGGCCGTACTGGCCCGGCTCCCAGGCGACGGTGCGGTCCCGCTCGAGGGCGATGACGCGGTTGTGCATGTCGTAGCGCCCATGGGCGTTGACGTGGAACATCTCGATGCCGAACACCTGACCCACCTCGGTCAGCGGCGCCGGGTCCTCCTCGAGGGAGCCGCGCACCCAGTCCGTCGGCTCGGTCTCGTGATGCCGGGCGGGGTTCGTGAGCAGCGCGAACACCTCCTGCGGGGTGGCGGGGATCGTGCGGGAGACGACGTAGCGTCCCTCGTCCGGTGCGGCGCGCCCTCCGTCGTCGCTCGGGGTCTCGGTGCTCATGCCTGCTCCTTGGTGTCGGGGGTGGTCGGGTCCTGGCCTGCGCAGCAGCCCGCTCCCTGCGCCGCCGAGTCGTGCGCGGCTCCACCCGGCCCGTACAGCGCCGCGACGTCGGGGGAGTCGAGCCACTTCTCGTAGGTGTCCGACTGCGGCCAGCCCTCGGGGGAGTCCTGCCACGCCTCCTGGCGGCCGTAGGGCAGCACGTCCACGAGGGAGAAGGTGTGCCCGAGCTGCTCGGTGCCGCGGCCGTCGGTGTGCCAGGTGCGGTACACCCGCTCGCCGTCGCGGAGGAAGACGTTCACCGCGAAGCCCTCACCGGGACCGGCGCCCATGTCGGCCCCGAAGTCGCTGCCGGCGGTCGAGTACCAGTCCATGCGGTTGCCGACCTTCTCGCGGTACGCGAGGGCCTCGTCGATCGGCCCCTGGGTGACGATCACGAAGCGCGCGTCGTAGGGGCGCAGGAAGTCGGTGCGGGTGAACTGCGAGGTGTAGCCGGTGCAACCGCCGCACTGCCACTCGGCGCCCGGCGACCACATGTGGTGGTAGGTGATCAGCTGCGCGGCACCGTCGAACAGGTCGACCAGGCGTACGGGCCCGTCGGCGCTCTCGAGCGTGTACTCGGGCAACTCCACCATGGGGAGGCGTCGACGCTGGGCGGCGATCGCGTCGAGCTCGCGGGTGGCGGCCTTCTCCCGCGCGCGGAGGGCGGCGAGCTCCTGTTGCCAGGTCGCGAGATCGGTGACGGGTGGGAGGGCGGGTGCGGTCATGATCGGTCCTTCCGGGGTGACCAGCGGGTGTAGACGACGCCCGAGCCGAAGGCCCGGTGCTCGAGCAGGGTGAGCGGTGCGCGGTGGCCGTCCGGCACGAGCCGTCGGCCGCGGCCCTGCACGTACGGGAACGTCCACAGCCGGAACTCGTCCACGAGCCCGGCCGCGATCAGGGTGTGGCACAGGGTGATGCTGCCGGTCAGCGAGATCTCGCCGCCGTCGCCGCGCTTGAGGTCCGCCACGGCGCCGACGGGGTCCGCGGGGATGATCGTGGTGTTCTGCCACTGCGGATCGGTGAGGGTGGTGGAGACGACGATCTTCTCGATCGTGTTCAGCTCCTCGGTGATGCCGGTCGTGTCCTCGGTCTGCAGCGGCCAGTAGCCGCGGAAGTCCTCGAAGGTCTGCCGGCCGAGCAGGATCGCGTCGCACGCCGCCGAGTCGCGTCGGGTGATCTCCCGCTGGTCGGGGTCATCGGCGGCCGGGTCGAACCAGTCGTCCAGCATCTCGATCGAGCCGTCGACGGTGATGTTCTGGGTCAGGGTCAGGGCACGCATGATCTCCTCCGGTGGAGCGGTGTCGTGCCCGTGCCTCGTGCCCTGCACCGTAGGTCCGCGCCCGGGACGGGTCAAGGGCGGCGGCGGGGACATGGGGACTTCTCCCCAGGTAGTCCACCCCATCGCGCTTCTGAGCAGGTGTCCGTAGATTCCAGGTACTGGGTGCGGGCCCCACGGGGAACGCGAGGACAGGGCACGGGATCGACCCGCTGCGGGAGTCGACCGGGACGGTGGGGGCCGTCCGGGTCGGCAGGGATCGCGGCGACGGGATCCCGTGCCGGTCCTCAGCCGGAGACGGCGGACGGGGGTGTCCGCACCCGGTGCCAGGCGAGAGGACGGGTCGGGCGCGGGGGCGCGCGGCCCGTCCTCCGTCGTTCCGGCCCTCGGGGAGACGGCGCCGGCACCTCGGTGCCGCCGGCGCCTCCACGCGGCCGATGCCGTCCCGCCCGGGCCCGACACGCGGACCCGACGTGGACGCGCGGTGGCGGTCTCGTGTGATTCCGGTGACCGGCGCTCGAGACCCCTTCTCGGGGCCTGCCTGCGCCAATACGGTGGTGCCGAGCACCGCCGGAGAGGGCCGGATCGGCCCTGGCGGCCGACCGTTCCCTCCCGCCCCGCTCCCATCACACCCGGAGGAGGACCCCCATGGACACGCGCCCCGACGCCCCCGTCGGCCACGAGACGACCGCGACCGCGGAGACCTCTGCGCTGCCCGCCGTGACCGCCGCGCTGCCGACGGTGACTGCCTCGCTGCCGACGGTCATGGCGCCGGCCGAACCGGGGATGCGGCCGACGGGTCGTCGCGCGACCACCGGCGTGACGATCTCGCTGATCCTCACCTTCGTGCTGGTCACCCTCGCGAGCCTCTAGGGGGCGGCCTCCGGTGCCGGCCGCGGCGGCACGGCGCGGCTGCCCCCGTGACCGGGCGGCACGGCACCATTGCCCCGGCGGCGCGGCCCAGCCCCCGACCCGGCAGCACGGCGCCTGAGGGAGCATGTCCCGCCGAGCATGCTCCCTCAGGTGCCGTTAGCCGCGGGTAACCCCGGCTCAGGCCTCGTCGATGACGACGTCGAAGTAGGCGTCGGACGGCTGATCCGGGTCCGGGCCGCCGCGCACGCCGGTGTCGAGGGCGTCGATCCGCGCCATTTCTTCGGCGCTCAGCTGGAGGTCGAAGACCTGCAGGTTCTCGACGATGCGCTGGGGGGTCACGGACTTCGGGATCACGGAGCGGCCGTGCTGGAGGCCCCAGCGCAGCATCACCTGGGCGGGAGACTTCTGGTGCGCCGCGGCGATCTCGAGGAGCGTCGGATCCTCCATCACGGAGCGGCGCTCGTCGCCCCAGCCGGGGTAGAAGGTGATCCCGCCGATCGGCGACCAGGCCTGCGTGAGGATGCCGTGGCGGGCGTTCGCGGCCTGCACCTCGGGCTGGGCGAAGTAGGGGTGCAGCTCGACCTGGTTCACCGCGGGGACGATCTCGGTCGCCGCGAGCAGCTCCTCGAGGTGGTGCGGCATGAAGTTGGAGACGCCGATCGCGCGCACGGTGTCCCCGCCGAGGGCCGACTCCAGCGCGCGGTAGGCGGCGAGGGTGCGGTCGAAACGGGTGGGGATCGGCTGGTGCAGGAGCACGAGGTCCAGGGTGTCGACGCCGAGCTTCCCGCGCGCCTTGTCGAGCGCGTGGAGGGTCTCCGCGTGCCCGTAGTCGGAGACCCACACCTTGGTCTCCACGAAGATCTCCTCGCGCGGCACGCCGGAGCGGCGGATCCCCTCGCGGACCTCGCGCTCGTTGCCGTACGCGGCCGCAGTGTCGATGTGCCGGTAGCCGGCGCGCAGCGCGATCTCGACCGCGGCGGCGGTCTCCGCGGGCGGACTCTGGAAGACGCCGAGTCCGAGGGCGGGCATGGTCACGCCGTTGTTCAGGGTCAGATCGAGCATGGGGGTCCTTCCGGGGTCGGGCGCGGTCGACGGGGGAGGTCGGCCGACGGCTCCATGGCACCACCGGGCGCCGCGATGCGGGAGGCACTGATGGGGCACCCCTACCCCTGGGCGGCGGGGCGGGGGAGCGCTTGCGGCGTGCGATGTGGACGGGGCGGGCTGCGAGGAGCGGCACAGGTCCCGACGCCGGGGGAAGCCCGCGAGGGGGTGCGGCGTTCTGCCCACCACGCGACCATCGCGCGCCGTGCTCCGAGCGGCGCGCACCGCCCAGGGAGGACCCCTCATGATCGACCTCGATCTCACCGACCGCACCGCGTTCGTCTCCGGCTCTACGCAGGGCATCGGGCTGGCCATCGCCCGCCGGCTCGCCGAGGCCGGGGCGCGCGTGGCGGTGAACGGCCGCACTGCCGCCCGCGTCGAGGAGGCGATCGCGACCCTCACCGCCGACGGCCTCGACGCCTCCCGCCTCGTCGCCGCACCGGGCGATGTCACGACCGACGAGGGCCTGGCCGCCGCGCTCGACGCCGCCGGGGAGGTGGACGTGCTGGTCAACAACCTGGGCGTCTTCGGAGCCCGGCCGGCACTGGAGATCACCGACGCGGAGTGGCAGCGGTTCTGGGACGTCAACGTGATGGCGTCCGTGCGTCTGATCCGGGCGCTGCTGCCGCGCATGGTCGAGCGCGGCTGGGGGCGGGTGCTGAACATCGCGAGCGACTCGGCGATCGTCACTCCCGCCGAGATGATCCACTACGGCACCTCGAAGACCGCCCTGCTGGCCGTCTCCCGCGGCTTCGCCAAGGAGGCCGCCGGAACCGGGGTCACCGTGAACTCCGTGATCGCCGGCCCCACCTACACCGAGGGCGTGCAGGACTTCGTGTACCAGCTGGTGGATGCGCAGCTGCCGTGGGAGGAGGCGGAGGCGGAGTTCATGCGGCTCCACCGCCCGCAGTCCCTGATCCAGCGCCTGATCCGCCCCGAGGAGATCGCCAACATGGTCCTCTACCTCGCCTCCCCGCTGGCCTCGGCCACGACCGGTGGCGCCCTGCGCGTGGACGGCGGGTACACCGACGCGATCCTGCCCTGAGGCGGGGCCGGGCTCAGCGCCGCCGCAGCACCACCACCGCGTCGAGGTGCTCGCCGGGGGCGCCGTCCGGCCCGACGGCCGGGCGGGGCCGGTCCTCGCAGGTCACGACCTCCCACTCTGCCGCGGGCAGGGCGAGCTGCTCGACCTCCTCGCGGGAACCGATCATCCGTGCCGGATGGTCGCTCGCCCAGGACGGCGGCGCGGCGTGGGAGACGAGCACCAGGTGCCCGCCGGGCCGCAGCACGGTGGCCGCGCGGCGCAGGATCGCGGTGCGCTCGAGCGCGACGTCGGACTGGAAGAACGAGGCGGTGACGAGGTCGGCCGACGACGGCTCCGGCTCCCAGGCCTCGAGGTCGGTCGCGGCGAAGGTCGCGGTGGCGAGCCTTCGCGCCTCCGCCTCGGCGCGGGCGCGGCCGACGGCGGTGGGGGAGATGTCGAGGCCCTGCGCGGTCCAGCCGTGCTCGGCGAGCCACAGCACGTCCCCGCCCTCGCCGCAGCCGAGATCGATCGCCTCGCCCGGGGTGAACGCGGCGACGACGGAGGCGGTGGTGGCGTTGACCTTCCCGGACCAGACGCGGTCGGACTCGGCATAGCGCTGTTCCCAGTGAGCGGTGGGGGAGAGGGGAGGGGTGCCGGGAGCGGCGGGGTGTCCCGGCGCGTGGGCGTGCTGGTGCTGGCGGGTCATGGGGTGAGGGTGGCAGACGGTGGCGCTGCGCGGAAACGGTGTTGCCGGGAACGGCAGTGCGGAGGGGGCTGCCGTGCGGCGTGCGCGAATCGGGGTAGATTGTCGCCACTTCCAGCGGCGCCGTCGCCGCCGGGAGCGGGGGAGGGGACCTGATGACGAGCACGCGACCCAGCCGCGCCGAGCAGATCGACGCCGCGACGCCCGCGAGCCGCAACCGGGTGGTCGACTTCCTGCGCGCCGCCGCGATCACCGTCGTGGTGCTCGGGCACTGGACGATCATCGCGGTCGACGCCGACGGCGGAATGCTGCCGCACGGCGTGCTCGACGGCGCGACCTGGACCCACCCGCTGACCTGGCTGTTCCAGGTGATGCCGATCTTCTTCCTCGTCGGCGGCTACTCCAACGGGCTCTCCTGGCGCTCCGCCCGGCGCAAGGACATCGGGTATGCGGAATGGCTGCGCACTCGCCTGCGCCGTCTCGGGATCCCGCTGATCCCGCTGCTGCTCGCGTGGCTGGTGATCGGGGTGGTCGCCGTCGCCGCGGGGGCGCAGGCGACCACCGTGCAGCTCGCCTCGCAGATGGCGCTGATCCCCACCTGGTTCCTCGCCGCGTACCTGATGGTGATCCTCGTGGGCCCGCCGTGCCTCAAGCTGTGGGAGCGCTTCGGCTGGTGGTCGATCGTGGGCGGCATCGCGCTCGCCGGCGTCGTCGACGCCGTGAGCATCGCGGCCGACCAGCCACTGCTCGGCTACCCGAACTACCTGCTCGTCTGGGCGGCGTTCCACCAGGTCGGGTACGCCTGGCTCGACGGTCGGCTCGCCGGCAGCGGCAGGCGTCTGCTGCTGGCCGGGATCGGTCTGGTGGGGCTGCTGCTGCTCGTGCTGGTGGGCCCGTACCCGGTCTCGATGATCACCGCCGGAGGAGACGAGATCTCCAACTCGAGCCCCACGCGGGTGACGATGGCGTTCCTCGGCATGCTCCAGGCGGGTCTGGTGCTGTCGCTGGAAAAGCCGCTCGAGGCGCTGCTGCGCCGGCCCCGGCTCTGGTTCGTCACCGTGCTCGTCAACCAGCGGATCATGACCTGGTTCCTGTGGCACCTCACCGTCATGGTGGGTCTCGCCCACCTGCTGCTCGCGCTCGACGCCCGGGCGCTTCTGCCCGAGCCGCTCAGCGGCCTGTGGTGGGCGACGCGGCCGCTGTGGGTGCTGGCGCTGCTCGCGCTGACGGGGCTGGTGGTGCTCGTCATGGGCCCCTTCGAGACCCCGCGGGCCGACGACCGCCCGGCCCCGCCCCTCTGGAAGCCGCTCGCCGCCGCGGTGTGCGTCATCGCGGGGCTCGCGGTCATGGCGAACGTGGGCGTCGCGGGGGAGGGCGGCGTGACCTGGTGGTGGCCGCTGCTGCCGGTGGTGGGGTTGTGGGGGTTCGGGGTAGTCGCGGTCGGGCGTCGCCGGGGCGTCATCGTTCCGACCTGACCAAGTTGCTCACGCCACCGCCCGGGCCTCCATGAACAGATCGACCGGCATCGTTCGGTCCAACTTCCATACGATCTGCATCGGTCGCGTCCCCGTCGCGTGCTGGAACTGAGCCGTGCCGAGGCAGGTGTAGGGCTCAGTCCCGATGTCGCCGGTCTTCGCACGCCGCACGAAGAGGACGACGCTCGAGCCGCGCGACGAGTGGTTGATGTATCGCTGACCGGTGGGGCTGTCCGCGCTGGTCGTGCTCTGCGACTCCCAGTGGAATAGCTCCTGGTTGATGGCGAAGTCCCGGTACATCGTCGTGGGGGAGTAGTCGGCTTCCGACTTCTTGAGCGTCACCAGGAGGGCGTCAACGCCTAGCGCGGGAAGCCACTTCACCCCCTCACGGATTGACCCCGGAGTTCCCCTATCGAGAGTGCCGAGGCCGAAACCCGCGAGCAGTTCCTCTCGGGAATACCGCGCATGAGAGCGCAGCGGCGAGCGAGCTGCGGATCCGCGGAGCGACTCAGGCAGAACGCGCGACGCTTGCTCCTGGTACGCCAGGAGATTCAGCATCTCTGCGACCACCTGGGGGGATGAGCGGATGGTTTCCAGCCCCGCTCGGACGCCCTGCTCGCCCGCTGGCCAGAAGGAGAAGGCCAGCATGGCCGCGTAGAGGTCTGTCTCGACGTCGGGTGGAAGCGTCGGTGTGGTCAGCAAGCGACGGTAGGCGCGAATCCGCTCGGGATCGTCCACATGCGTGAGGGTGCCGACTCGGCGCAGGAGGGCGTCCGCCTCGTCCGAGAATCCCTCGTGGATGGAGGCTGGGAACGCCCAGTCGACGAGTGCGGACCACGACGCCGATCTCTTCTCTCCAGCGAGGCTACGGGTGCCGGGCGCGTACACATCGGCGAGCGATCGCTCGCCGGACGTCAGGTACGACCCGAGCGCGTATTCGTTGGGGGCCACGTTCTCGGGCTTGTGCTGGCGCACATCGGCGACCAGATCCCGGGTCGACAGTTTGAGCTGTTTCTTAACGTTCGACAGAACGATGTCTTGTGCGACGCGGTCGAAGACGATCTGCGTCCCGGGAGGGAGGAAGGGGAAGCCGTCACGGATGCTGCGCTCGAGCTTGTTGCGCGAGAGCCCAGTGAGGGCTCGGTACTTCAGGTCGAACCGGAAGTTCTCGTTTTGCAGGCCGACGAAGTCGAGGACGGTGAGCACAGCCTTGTTCTCCGCTCGCCGCAGGCCCCGGCCGAGCTGCTGCAGGAAGATCGTGGCTGACTGCGTCGGACGCAGCATGAGGACGGTATCGATCAGGGGAATGTCGAGGCCCTCGTTGAAGAGGTCGACGGCAAAGAGGCACACGATCTCGCCACTGCGAAGCTTCGCCAATCCCTCCCGGCGCTCGTCCGATCCGGAAGCACCGGTCAGAGCACGCGAGGGGAGACCGGCACGGGTGAAAACGTCGGCCATGTAGTGAGCGTGGTCG
This sequence comes from Brachybacterium sp. J153, assembly GCF_036311905.1. Taxonomy (NCBI): domain Bacteria; kingdom Bacillati; phylum Actinomycetota; class Actinomycetes; order Micrococcales; family Dermabacteraceae; genus Brachybacterium; species Brachybacterium sp. J153. The sequence continues at coordinate 111,155 of NZ_JAZDCH010000018.1, forward strand.
ACGCTGACGCAGAACCCCAAGGCCCTCATCCGAAGGGGATCGGTGACCTTGTCTCGCACAGCATTCAGTACCTTGCTCGCCCGCGCATCGTTGCCGGTGAACGCCGAGTTCAACTGGTCGATGTTGTATGAGCCGCGAGCGAAGCGGACACCACGAAGATCTACGCCGTCGGCGATTCCGAAGTAATGGAACGGGACGAGGAGATCGGCGCTCAGGGCGTCCCAGAGCCGCAACTCGCTCGCCACACGGCCGTCGAAGAACGCCTGCGCCACATCGACCCCGTCGGCCCGCTCAGGAGTCGCCGTCAGGCCCAGCAGTTCGCGCGGCGTGAAGTAGTCGAGGACCTTCCGGTAGGTCGCTGCCTCGGCATGATGGAACTCGTCGATGACGATGACGTCGAAGTGGTCACGAGCCCACCGCTCCAGCTCACCTGGCTGCTGCAGCGACTGGATCGACGCGAAGACGTGGCGGCGGCGGAGAGGCTTGTTGCTGCCGACGAAGAGCTCCCCGAAGGCTCCGTCTTTGAGGACATCGCGGTAGGTCCTCAGGGACTGTTCCAGAATCTCCTGGCGGTGCGCGAGAAAGAGGATCGTCGGCTGGTCGTCCTCCGACGCCCGCAGGCGCTTGTAGTCCAGCGCCGCCACCACGGTCTTGCCGGTCCCCGTTGCCGCGACCAGCAAGTTGCGATGGCGGTGGTGGACTTCCCGTTCCGCCGAGAGGTCATCGAGCATCTCGATCTGATGCGGGTACGGCCGCACATCCAGATGGCTGATCGACAGGGCTGCCGAGGGGGCGCGGCCATTGTTCTTCGCGAGAAGCGCGTCGAGGTACTCGGCGTCGGTGTCTGGGTCGTACGGAGCGAAGGCCGCGTCATCCCAGTACGTCTCGAAGGTGGACTCGAACTTGTCGACCAGGCTTGGAGTCGCGAGATGGGACAGGCGAACGTTCCACTCGAGCCCATCAACCAGAGCAGCGCGGCTCATGTTGGAGCTGCCGACGTAGGCGGTCGTGTAGCCACTGGCCCGATGGAACATCCACGCCTTCGCGTGGAGGTGCGTGGATTGGGCGTCGTAGTTGACCCGCACCTCGGCGTTCAGCGAGCGCACGAAGTAATCCAACGCCTTTCGGTCGGTGGCGCCGATATACGTCGTCGTGAGCACACGAATGGGCACACCACGTTCTGAGGCCTCGCGCAGCGCTGACTCGAGCACCCGAATCCCGCTCCATTGCACGAATGCACACAGCAAATCGATGCGATCAGCGCTCGCCATTTCGAGGCGCAGCTCCGACCCGAGTTGGGGGTCCATCCGGGAATTGGTGAAGAGGGCGACGTCGCTGAGAGGCGTCGAGGGACGCGGCATCAGAGGTGCCTCGGGGGCCGTCACCGACGTGAGGAGCCGGGGACCCGGAGACACAGAGGGATCCGGCACTGCGGCGGGGAGTGCAGAGAGCACCCGGTTTGCGAGCGCGATGCGCTCTTCACGTGGAGCGATTCTCAGCGCCTGCTCCACGGTCCGTGCGACGTGCTGAGTAAGGATGTGCGCGACATCAGCATCGTCCACGTCATCGGTCGGCGTGAGGAATCCGCGCGCCTCCGTCGACCTTACGGCGTCGGTCAGGCCGGTGGTGAGGAGCAGTTCGTAGAGCCCTGGATCGAGGGCCTGCTTTGCCTCCATCACTCCGCCTCGGAGTTGTGTCGAAGAGAAATCAGCCGCTCGGGCAAGTCCGCGAGCAACGGAACATCTCCCGGCGCCCATTGCAGTGACGACAACTCAGCGAGGGGGACCCACTGCATCGCGTCGTGATCGCTGCTGGCGGAAGGGTCGTCGCCCTCGAACTGTGCGGCGTAGCAGGAGAGCTCGATACGTGCGGTGCCGACATTGCTCAGGCTCCGGTCGACGAAAGGGCCGACGGTGACGTCGACTCCGAGCTCTTCCCTCAGCTCGCGTCGCAGAGCGGCCTCGGGAGACTCGCCCGGCTCCACCTTGCCGCCCGGGAACTCCCACAGGCCACCAGCGCTCCGGTCGGCGTTGCGCCGGGCGGCGAAAACGGCGCCGTCACGTTCCACGATGGCCCCAACGACGCGGATGACTGGACTTTCCCCCACGGTTGCTCCTTAGCAGTTCACCGACAGTGTTGATCCTACGGACGGCTGCCGACGAGTGCGCTGAGCACTCACGAGACCAAGTTCCTGACGACGGGCGGAAGCAGAAGGGCTCACCCTCGGGCTGTGGGCAGGGAGGGCCAGCGTTGACATCGGGCGAGCGTTACCTACGACCCCTTGCTACCCACCCCATCACCGGCGAGAGTGGCACCACCACCCCGCGCTCACTCGGAGGCCCGACATGCCCCGCACCCCGCAGCCGTCCGTCCTCTCCTACCGCTCCGAGGGCTCGGTCCTCTCGATCTGCTCGGAGAACTCGGTGCTCTCGATCGGGAGCGTCGGCTCGGTGCTGTCGATCGGTTCGATCGGATCGTTCGCTTCGGTCTTGTCGATCGGCTCGGCCGTCTCGGCGGTCGCGATCTTGTCGTGGCTGACCGCCGGCGGAGTCATGACGGCCGCGCAGGTCTGCGGGCGCCACGCGGAGCGCTGACGCCGCGGCGAACGCCCAGCGCCCCGCGGACCCCCTAGATCTCGGTGAGCCCCCTCGCCGAGGTCAACGCGTCCGCGTGGGACGCTCGTCGTCCCGACGACATCGGCCTATCGCCCCCACACCCCCCGTACCCTTCCCCCATGCCGCCCGCCACGGAGAACTTCCAGGTCGACCTGCGGGGGATCGTCGAGATCCTGTCGCACAACCTCTACTCGAGCCCGCGCGTTTACGTGCGGGAGCTGATCCAGAACGCGCGGGACGCGGTTGTCGCGCGCGGTGGGAGCGATGAGCACGGAGCTCCGTTGCCGCCGATCGAGCTGGTCGTCGACCCTGCCGCGGGGGCGCTCACGGTGCGCGATCACGGCATCGGACTCACCGAGGCGGAGGCCCGCAGCCTGCTGTCCACCATCGGCGCGTCCAGCAAGCGGGAGGAGCTCGCGGCGGCGCGGCGCGAGTTCCTCGGCCAGTTCGGGATCGGCCTGCTGTCCTGCTTCCTCGTCGCGGACCAGATCGAGGTGACCTCCCGCAGCGCCCGCGACCCCGAGGCGCGGACCATGCGCTGGGTGGGTCGCGGCGACGGCACCTTCACGGTCACGGCCGCGCCGGAGCAGCTTGCCGAACCGGGCACCGAGGTGCGCGTGCACGTGCGCCCTGACGAGGTCGAATGGGTCGGCGCCGACCGCGTCACCCGGCTCGCCCGCGAGTACGCGAGCCTCCTCACCGTCCCGATCACTGTGGCCGTCGCCGGCGACCCCGCCCCACCGACCGTCGTCAGCGGGAACACCGCCCCCTGGGACCTGCCCGAGCCCGCCGCCGCCGGCTGGTGCATGGACGCCTTCGGCTTCACCCCGCTCGCGAGCATCCCGCTGCACGTGCCGATGCTCGGCGTCCGCGGCGTCGCCTTCGTGACCCCTCAGGCGACGCCCGGCCGGGGACGCGCCGGGGACCGGGTGTTCTCGCACGGCATGTCCGTCGCCTCCGACAACACCCAGCTGGTGCCCGAATGGGTGGCCTTCGCCCGCGTCGCTCTCGAGGCGGGATCGCTCGGCCTCACCGCCTCCCGCGAGTCGCTCCACGAGTCCGGCTCCCTCACCACCGCGCGCGAGGAGATCGGCCGGCAGATCCGCGCGGGCATCGAGCAGCTCGCCGCCGGGGACCCCGCGGTCTTCACACGGTTCGTCGACGTGCACGGGCAGAGCCTCATCGCCCTGGCCGTCGCGCACGAGGAGATGCTCGAGTTCGTCGCCCGCCACCTCACCTGGGAGACCAGCGCCGGTCTGCTGCGCCTGGTGGAGATGCCCTCACGCATCACCTTCACCACCGACGACCGCGAGTTCTCCACCTATGCGCCGCTGGTGCAGGCGCAGGGCGGGCTGCTCGTCAACGGCGCCTACACGCACGGCGCGGCGATGCTGCGGGCGTACGGGGAGTCGCAGACCCGGCTGACCGCGCGCGCGTTCGAGCTGACGCGGCTGCTGGAGGACCTGCCCGAGCCGCGCGACGAGGACGCGGGCCTCGCCGAGCGGATCGGCGACGCAGCACGGGCCGTGCTCGACCCGCTCGGCGTCGCCGTCGACGTGCGGGCCTTCCGCCCGGCGACCCAGCTCGTCCTCCATGTGCCGGGCCGCGCTGCCGGTTTCGTGTTCGAGGAGGCCGACGACGACCCGTGGGCCGACCTGCTCGGCGGCGGAGCCCCCGTCGGCCCCGCACCCCCCGTCGACCCCCGCCCGGCGCTCGTGCTGAACCTCCGCGGCGAAGCGGTCCGCGCCCTCGGCGGCCGGCTCGCCCCGTCGGCCCGGGACGGGGCGATCCGCGCCCTGCACCTGCTGAGCCTGCTCCAGGCCGGCATCCGCCTGCACGCGGAGGAACAGGCGGGGCTGGCCGTCGCCCTGGAGACGCTGCTCCTGGCGGCGGCGCGCCCCGAGGACCGCACCACCGAGGACCGCATCACCGAGGATCGCTGCACCGAGAACGACACCACCGACGAACGGGGACGAGCATGATCCGGTACGACCAGGTCGCAGGACTCACCGGCGAGCAGGCCCAGCGCGTGCGCGCGCTCATCGACCGCAGCAGCGAGCTCTGGGACATGCCCGATGACCTCGGCACGGTCCGCGCCTGGGAGGAGCAGATCGCGGCCTGCGAGGCGGAGGGCGTGCCCCACCTCGCGGCCAGCGGACGCTTCGGCCAGTACTCGATCTACAGCACGGGCGGCAAACCGGCGGAGGCCCTCGACGCCTATGCGCGACTGATGCAGATCGTCGGCCGCTACGGCGACCACATCCACCCCGAGAACCTGAAGCGGTTCCTCGGCTCGGTCGCCAGCCTGGTGGTCACCGTGGGGGAGGACCCGTCCGTCCCGCGCGCCCAGCTCGAGCGCGTCGTCGACCTCGTGGAGAGGCCGACGATCGCGCACGGCTTCGACCTCTCGAACGTGACCCTCGCGCGGGCCCTCCTCGCCGCCGGGTTCGGGGAGCCGGAGCGCGCCATGACTCTGCTGGACCAGTGGCAGGGCATCGGCAGCCCCGAGTGGCCCCCCTTCGACGCCAACACCGTCACCTTCGAGATGATGATCCTCGAGGGCGTCGATCCCGGGCTGGCCGCGGCGACGCTCGCCCGCCGGTTCACGGCGATGGGCGTCCCGCCCGGACCGATCGACGTGGACCGGGACGACCACACCCAGCTCGTGCTGCTGCGGACCACGTTCGGCTCGCTGTCCGCGCGGGCGGGGAGGTGGGACGTCGCCGCCCGGATCGGCGACGAGCTGCTCGACCAGTTCGGCATCGAGCGCCTCATCCGCTCCACGGAGATCGAGGACCTGCTCCTGGTGGTGGAGCATCGGCCGGAGGAGGCCCGACTCGCCGCCGACTTCGGCCTCGAGAACAGCCGGCTCGACCACGTCGACTGGCAGCTCCAGGCCGCTCTCGCCCGCAGCCGTTCCCTCGAGGAGCCGGACGGCGAGGAGGCGGCGCTGCTGCGCGCGCTGGCCACGGAGGCCGCCGCGGCGCACGACGCCCGAGGCGGGACCGACGTCCACACCCGCGAGCTGCAACGCTTCTGGTTCGCCGGCCTGCCGCCCGCTGCGATCGCCGACGGCGACGGTCCCGGGGCCGACGCCGACCCGCAGGACCGGGCCGAGCGGATCCTGCGCGCGGGGTGGATCCCGCGGCGCACCGCGCCCGTGACGCTCGATGCCGTTCCCATCTCGCTCACGGACCGCTACGTCGAGCTGCACGAGCTGTCGATGTCGATCCTGGAGGCCGAGTCCGCGGAGGAGGCCGAGGCGCTCGTCGCCGCCACGATCACCCGTGCCCGCGAGCTGAGGTTGCCGATGGCGGAGTTCACCGCCCACCTCATGCACGCCTTCCACGCCTATCAGGCCGGCGACCACGAGGCGATGGTGCTGCGCTACCCGCGGGTGCAGAGCGCCCAGAGGGCCGCGCCGGACGGCATCGAGCCGGCCCTCGAGAAGGCCGCCGCGGGGCTCTTCGTCCCGGTCGTCCTCACCGCCCTGGATCTGCCCTCGATCACGCTCGAGCGCATCGCGGAGATCATCTCCGCGGAGACGGAGTTGCGCGCCGTGACCGGGATGCCCACCACGCCGCTCGCCGTGGCCGAGCTCGCCCGCGCGGCCCACCTCGGACGGAGTACGGAGATCGGCCCGCGGCTCGAGGAGGTCCGCTCCCGACTGGCCGCCGAGACGAGCGACGTGGACCCCTTCGACGTGCACCTCGACCTGGCGCGGATCCTCGCCCCGGTGGATCCCGGCGCGATCCCGGAGATCGCGGGCGGCGTGCTGAACCGCTCGCACGACCCCGCGCAGCAGCGGCCGGCGCACGCCTGGCTGACCTGGTCCGCACTCCGCGCGGGGAGGTCCGCGGAGGAGTACGTCGCCGCGGTCATCGCGCAGCTCGAGACGGTCGACCGGGACCTCGAGGAGTTCGGGGACCTGCCGCGGTCGGTCCTGCTCGAGGTCGCCTCCCACGATCCGCGGGCGCGGGGCTGGGTGCTCGAGGTCGCCCTCGCCGACGCGACCCCGGGGGACCCGACCCACCTCGACACCTTCGCCGGCGCGGCGCGCCTCCTGCTCGACCACGCACCGGCGGACGAGCGCGGCCCGCGGCTGCGCGAGGACGCCCTCCGGATCGCCGCGGCCCTCGATCGCCGCAACGGCAGCACGGTGCAGTCCGCGCTGCTGCGGAAGCGGTTCTTCCCGGAGGGGTGAGGGACCGCGCGCCGCGTGCTAGGGTCGGAACCGAGCATCCGCCCGCCGGAAGGACCACCATGCGCCGCAGCATCGTCAACGACCCCGACCAGCTCGTCCCGGAGGCGCTCGAGGGGTTCGTCCTCAGCCATCCGGGACGCCTCGCCTTCGACGTCGAGCACCGCTTCGTGCGCCGGGCCGAGCCCGCACAGGGGAAGGTCGGCCTCGTCTCCGGGGGCGGCTCCGGTCACGAGCCGCTGCACGCAGGCTTCGTCGGCCCCGGGATGCTCGACGTCGCGGTCGCCGGCGCCGTGTTCGCGAGCCCCACCGCGCTGCAGGTCCTCGAGGCCACGAAGGCGGCGGACTCCGGACGGGGCGTCGTCCAGATCGTCAAGAACTACACCGGCGACGTGCTGAACTTCCGCATCGCCGGCGAGATCAGCGGCGACGACCAGGTGGAGACCGAGATCGTGCTGGTCGACGACGATCTCGCGACCGAGTCCGCCGACGGCGGCGGGCCGGGCCGCCGCGGCACCGCAGCCACCGTCATCGTCGAGAAGATCTGCGGGGCCGCCGCCGAGGAGGGTCAGGACCTCGCCGCGGTCGCCGAGGTGGGGCGGAGGGTCGCCGCCTCCGCGCGCACCATGAGCCTGGCGCTCGCCGCCGGCACCCACCCCGGCGACGACGAGCCGCAGTTCACGCTCGAGGCCGACGAGGTCGAGCTGGGCGTCGGGATCCACGGCGAGCGCGCCGCCCGCCGCGTCCCCTTCACCACCGCCGACGGCCTCACCGACTTGCTGCTCGACCCGCTGCTCGAGGAGCTCCACCTGGAGCGCGGCACCGAGGTGCTCGCGATCGTCAACGGGCTCGGCGGCACCTACCCGCTCGAGCTGAACCTCGTCGCCCGCCGACTCCACCACCGCCTCCGCGATGCGGGGATGGCGGTGGGCCGCAGCCTCGTCGGCTCCTACGTGACGAGCCTCGACATGCACGGCGTGTCCCTGACGCTGCTGCCGTTGGACGAGGAGCTGACCCGCCTGTGGGACGCGCCCGTGACCACCCCTGCCCTGACCTGGTGAGGAGCACACCGATGACTGTTCACGCCCTGCCCGATGCCCTCGGCCGCACGTTCGTCACGACCCTCCAAGGGGCGCTCGAGATCGCCGCGCCCGCGCTCGGCGACCTCGACCGTCGCGCCGGAGACGGCGACTTCGGCGACAACGTCCGCACCGCCATGAAGAACCTCGGCCGCGAGCTCGAGGGCGCGGAGCCCGCCGACTACCGCGGTTGGGTCACCGCCGTGTCCCGCGCCTGGCTGGGCGTCGGCGGCACGTCCGGCCCGCTGCTCGGCATGTTCTTCCGCGATCTCGCGAAGGCCGCCGACGACGGGGCGGTCCCCGACCTCGCGGCGCTCACCGCCGCGCTCGCCGCCGGCCAGGCCGTGATCCAGAAGTACGGCGAGGCCGAGGTGGGGGACCGCACCATGGTCGACGCCCTCGCCCCGGCCGTCACGGCGCTCCAAGAGGCTGGAGAGTCCGAGGCAGGGCCGGCCCTCGCCGCCGCTGAACGGGCCGCGGTCGAGGCGGCCCGCGGCACCGCCGAGCTCACCGCGCGTCGCGGACGCGCCAGCTACGTCGGCGACAGCGCGCAGGGCGTGATGGACCCCGGCGCCTGCGCCATGGCGCTGGTGATCGGGGCGCTGCGGGCGGCGGCCGACGGGGGTGAGGTCGACACGGACTGGATCGGCTGAGGGCTCGACCCTCCGGTTCGGTCCGCGCCGCCGACCCTCCGCATCACCCCGCCGCGCTGGCCCTCAGATCGTGATCTCGCGCCCGTCCTCCGTGCGCAGCACCAGCTCGAAGCGGCTGCCCTGGCCCTCGCGGATCTCGGCGAGGGCGTCGCCGAGGCCGAGCGCGGCGGTGGCCTCGCGCAGCGGCTCGGGGTTGACCTCGATCCGGGCGAAGGAGACCAGCTCGATCGTGGGGAGATCGCCGAGCCCGGGCTGGTCCGCGGTGCCCCAGTCGATGAGGAAGGGCAGGCCGTAGTTCACCGGCGGCGGGGCCTGGGTCAGGCGCCATTCCAGGGTGTCGCCGGACGGGGTGGTGCGCGAGAGAGGCTGCGGGTCGCCGAGCTCCACGCCGCCGGCCCGTGCCGCCGCGACGACGCCGTCGAGGCCGCCGGGATGCGCGGCGTAGGTGATCAGCGTCGGCTTCCGCAGCCGGTGGATGTTGAACAGCTTCGGCAGCGCCTCGCCCTCCCGCTCCGGATCCGGGCCGACCAGCTCGAGGTAGTGGGGCCGGCGCTCGCCGCCGACGGTGAGCGCGACCAGCGCGTTCGCGGTGCCGACAGGGTGGCTCCCACCCGGCGCGGCGGTCACGCCGGTGAGATCGCGGAACCAGCCGACGAGCTCCTCGAGGGACGGGCCGGCGATGACGATGTGGTCCAGCAGCGGGGGAACGTTCATGCCCCCGACGATAGCCCTCGCCGTCGCACCGTCGCGCCGGACCGTTCCTCCCCACGCCCACCCGTCCACAGCCGCGAGGCGCGGCCTGTTACGTGTCAGTGCCCCGTGATGCAATATCACTTCAGGGGCTGAGACCTGTGCGGACCCGAGCTGGACCTCGGGCCCACAGGCGAACCCCGCGTCGGCTGATCCGCGGGGGAACGAGGGGAGGGTGCGCGTGCTCCATCGTCGACTGCTCGATGCGCTCGACGCCGCCTCCTCGCTGCTGTTCTTCGAGGCGGTGCCCGGCAGCGGTCGGTCCACCGTGCTCCACCAGTGGGAGAGCCAGGCGGTTCCGGAGTCGGGCGAGATCCGGCTGCTCTTCGACGCCCGCCACATTCCGCGGCATCGGCCCGAGCGGTTGCAGCTGCTGCTGACCGCACTGCGGCACAAGTTCGGGGAGAGCGGCGGGGAACTCTCCCTGGACGAGGAGCGTCTCCGCGACAGCACCTTCCGGATCCTGCGCGATCTCGGCCGGCCCGTCTCGATCGGCATCCTCGAGGCCGATCACCTGCCCGTCGAGATCTTCGACGCCGCGCTCACGCTCCTCCCGGCCGGTGTCCGGCTGCTCGTCGTCGGTGTGGACATGTCCCCGCTCGTCCGCCGGGCCGAGGAGCTGGGCCACTACTTCACGATGCTCGGGGAGAGCGATGCCCAGCTCACCCTCGAGGAGACCCGCGCCCTCGTCGCCGAGCGCGGTGTCGAACTGTCCGAGCAGGCCGCCACCGCCCTCCGGCGGGCCACCCACGGCCACCCCGGCATGATCCTCACCAGCCTCGACGCTCTGCCCGTCGACGCCGACGCAGGCCTGCTCACCCGGGACCGGGCCCTCGGCGCCTACCTCATGGTCGGCGCCGGGAACTGGGGGCCGGCTCCCTTCGCCGCCTTCCTCGGCCTCGTGCTGCAGACCCCGCGGATCACCACGCGCGAGGCGGAGGCGCTCGGCGACCCCGCCACCGCCGCCCGCTACCTCGACCGGATGGTCGCGCTCGGTCTGGGGACCCGGGTGTGGCACGACGGCCTGCGCATGCGGGTCTTCCGCTGGGACCGGTCGATCCGTCAGATGCTGCTGCACTCGGCGCTCACCCGCTCCACCCCGACCCTCGAGCTCGACCATCGCCTGGTCGAGGCCGCCCGCCGCACCGGCGACCACGAGCTGCTGGTCACCGCCCTGGTCTCCCGCGGGGAGCTCGCTGAGGCCGAGGAGCTGCTGGCGGAGCAGATCTGGGACGTGCTGCCGGATGCACTGTCCTCGCTGTGGGCGCCGCTGCAGCGGATCAGCCCGCTCTCCCTCGAGGAGCATCCGTCTCTGCTGCTCGCCCGGCTGCGGCTCAGCCCGCACCGCGCGGAGTCCCCGGTCTCCCTGCGCGCTGCGCTGCGCGCCCTGCGCATCCACCTCGAGACCACCGGGTCCGACGCCCCCTGGGACCGGATGGGGCACCTCGCCCATGCCTTCGCCCTCGCCCTCTACGCGGGCGAGCGCGAAGGGATGATCGAGGTGTTCACCCGGCTGCGGGCCCTGATCGCGGACCTCTCCGGCACGGAGGCCGCCGAGGCGGCCCGTCCCCGAGATGTCTGCGTGCTGCTGCTCGTGGTCGACACCGCCTTCCGCAGCGGCAACGCCATCCCCGCCGCGGAGATCGCGCGCTTCGCCGTCCAGGTGATCGAGACCGATCCGGCCCGGCTCGATCCGCGCGGGGTTCGCACGGAGTCGGCGCTGCGCGTGATCCTCCACGACCATCGCGCCCGCGGACTCGAGGACGGCCTGGACCCCGAGCCCCTGCTCGCCGGGTCCCAGCGCCTGCACCGCGACGTGGACGTGCTGGCCGCCGCCATGTGCTTCATGTGGGAGGCGATGGACGCGGGCGAGTTCGAGGCGGCCGACGCATACCTTCAGGCCGCCACCGAGCGCCTCCCCGATCCCGAGGGGCTGCCGCTGCTGCAGCTCATGCGCGCCCACATCGCCGTCTACCGGCAGGCCCCGGCGAAGCTCGCGACCTACGCCAGCGCCTACGAGCGCGCCACCCTCTCCGTCCCCCAGGACTTCGCGCAATCCGGGCACAGCCAGATGCAGCGGATCACCGACTTCCTCGCCCGCCAGCTGGGCCGGCCCCTGCCGAGCCCCGGCTTCCTGCCCGCCAGCCCGGTGCCCGGGCGGCCGTTCTACCCGCGCACCGAGTTCACCGTGCTGCTCATGGAGAGCCTCTACGCGCTGCGCGAGGGCCGGATCCCCAGCGTGCGCGTCGCCCTCGCGAAGGCCACCGCCCTCATTCCACGCCGTGACCTGGGCCTGTACGTGCTCAGCCATGCGACCGCCGCGGAGGTCTCCGAGCTGGTGCGCATCTCCCAGGAGGTGCCCGGGGGTGATTCCCTGCGCCTCGAACGGGCGATGCGCTACGCGGGGCACTTCGCGCGCCGCCCCTTCGAGCTATCGGATCGCGAACGGGAGGTGCTCGAGCTGCTGCGCCGTGGCGCGACCAATCCCGAGATGGCCGAGGCGATGTTCGTCTCGGTGAACACCGTGAAGTCCCACCGGCTCACCCTGATGCGGAAGCTCGGCGCCTCCAACCGGGACGAGGCGCTCGCCGCCGCCGATCACTGGCGGCTCTGAGCCCGACGCCGCAGCCGCGACCACACGACCCGCCCGGCGGGACAGCCCTGCCGACCCGCCCGGCGGGGCAGCGCCGCTACCCGGCCCAGGCGGGCGGGAGCAACGTCGTGCGCGGCTCCGCCCCCGGCTCGCGCAGCAGCCGGACCAGCTCCCGCACCGCGAGCGCGCTCACGTCGGCCTGGCGCGGAGTGAGCCGGGGCAGCGTGGCGACCGGGCCGCCCACCCCGTCCAGGGGCTGGTCGGCGAAGGAGATCACCACGCGGTCCTCACGGCCGAGCCGCCCCGCGAGGGCCAGCGCGAACAGCAGCTCCTGCTCCTGCGACAGCCCGAACAGAGCGGTCCGCCCCCGGGCCCCGTCGAACGACGCATCAAGGGCGACCACCTCCTCCGGCGTGCCCGGGGCGATCACCACCTCGAGCTCGGTGGGCGCCGCGGCCCGCAGACCCCGCAGGAAGCGGGAGACGTCGTTGCGGCGGCTCCTCTCGTCCAGCTGCCCGAACAGCAGCAGCCGCGCGCAGCCCGCCGCGAGCGCGCCCTCGACGACCTTCGCCCCGAGCAGCTCGAAGTCCAGGTCCACCACGGACGCCCCCGGCATCTCGTCCGGCTTGCCGAGGGACACGCAGGGAAGCCCCGAGGCCGCCACCGCGTCCAGCCGCTCGTCCTGCCGCGAGATCTCCATCAGGATCAGCCCGTCGCACAGACCGGTGCCGGCGACCCGCCGCACCCCGGCGGCGCCCTCGTCGGCCGTCACCACCAGCACGTCCAGGTCGAAGCGGCGGGCCTCCTGCGAGATCGCGACCAGGAACGGCATCGGGCCGGCGGGGCGGGGCGCGGTGGCCGGGACCATCAGCCCGATCACCCCGGAGCGGCGCGAGCGCAGCGTGCGCGCCCCCGAGTTCGGGTGGTAGCCGAGCTCCTCGATCGCTGCCTCGATGCGCCGCCGCGTCTCCTCGGAGATGGGCCGTGCCCCGGTGAGGGCGTAGCTCACGGTGGACTGCGAGACACCGGCCAGCCGCGCCACGTCCTGGCTCGTCGGCGCCGCCCGCTTCACCACCGCTGCTCCCCGCTCTCCGAGGAGGCCCCGGCTCGTCCGCTCACCCGGCCCGCAGGCCGCTCGCGCCATCCTCCCATCGCGAGAGCGCCGTGCTGACGGCCTCCGGGCCGGGCATCTCGCGGGCCTGCGCGAGCGCCTTGTCGAGCACCTCGGCGAGCTGGACCGTGCGGTCCTCGTCGGCCGAGCGGACCGCCGCCTCGACGATCGCCTGCGTCCACACGTTCCCGTGCACCTCCCCGGCGGGCACCGGCCCGCCGCGCAGCGCGGCGCAGAAGTCGGCGAGCGAGCCCGCGAGCTCCCAGCGCTCCGCGGCCGACGGCGCCGCGCCCTCGACGGTCTCGCCCTCCGCGGCGACGGAGCGCGGGACGGTCTCGCCGTCCCAGGTCACGGTGCCGCCCGCGCAGCTGATTCGCCAGTCGCCGTTCCAGCTGGTCTCCTGGCCGGGCGAGCACCAGGAGCCGGTGAAGGCGTGCACCGCGCCCGAGTCGTAGGTGACGTGCACGGTCGCCGCCGCATCTCCCGCGTACCAGCTCCACGAGGGGTTGTGGGAGATCGCGCGGACCGCGACGGGGCTGCCCTCGATCAGCACCCGCGCCGCGTCGAAGGCGTGGATGGCCATGTCCACGATCAGCGGGTGGCGCATCTCGTCGCGGAACCCGCCGAAGTGCGGCGCCTTGAAGAAGCGGGTCGCGACGATGCCCGCCCCGCCGAGGGCATCGGCCAGGCGCCGCGCCTCGTGCAGGTGCGGGTTGTACCGGCGGGACTGCGAGACCATGAACAGCTTCCCGCTCGCTTCGGCGTGCCCGGCGAGCGACACCGCCTCGGCGAGGGTCGCCGCGCACGGCTTCTCGCCGAGCACGTGCAGGCCGGCCTGGAGGGCCGCGGCGGTCACCGTGTGGTGCGCCTCTGGCACGGTCACGTCGATGACCGCCTCCGCGACGGTCGCGAGGGCGATCTCGGTCCCGTCGGTGCCGACGGCGATCCGCTCGCGCGCCGACGGGTCCTCGATCATGTCCTGCACGGCGCGTTCGGCCGCACCGGGCACGACGTCGGCGACGCCGACGAGCCGGGCCGCGTCGGAGTCGAGCACCGTGCGGATCCAGGCACGGCCCATGCCGCCCGCGCCGACCACGACGACGGGGACGCGAGAGTCCGAAGGGTCGGTGGGGCGGGCGAGGCTGGAGGAAGAGAGCGCCTCGGTCATGAGGTCTTCCCCGCGGCCTCAGCATCGCCCACGCCCTGGCCGCCCTCGCCGGAGAGGAACCAGTCGGTGGGATAGCGGTCCAGGAACGGGACCTCCCGCTCGGGGCTCGCGGGCCGGGCCCAGGAGACGCCGTTGGCGATCACGCGGCGCACGTCGCGGTGGTGGTAGACGGGATAGTCCTGGTCACCGGGGGAGAAGTAGAAGATCTTCCCCTTGCCGCGACGGAAGGTGCAGCCCGAGCGGAACACCTCGCCGCCGCTGAAGGACGAGACGAAGATCAGCTCGTCCGGGGTGGGGATGTCGAAGTGCTCGCCGTACATCTCCTGCTCGGGGATGACGATCGGATGCGGCACGCCCTCGGCGATCGGGTGGGTGGGGTCCACGGTCCACACCAGCTCGCGATCGGACTCGTTGCGCCAGCGCAGGGTGCAGGTGGTGCCCATGAGCTTCACGAAGATCTTGCTCCAGTGCCCGGAGTGCAGCACCACCAGGCCCATGCCGGAGAGGACGTGGCGCTGGACGCGGTCCACGACCTCGTCGGACACCTCGCCGTGCGCCATGTGCCCCCACCAGGTGAGCACGTCGGTCTGGGCGAGCACCTCCTCGCTGAGCCCGTGCTCGGGATCGTCCAGCAGGGCGAAGCGGGTGGTGACGGAGTCGCCGAGGTTCTCGACGATCCCGTCGCGGATCGCGGAGTGCATGCCCTCGGGGTAGTGGCCGCGCACGCGCTCGTCGCGCTGCTCGTGGCGGTTCTCGCCCCAGACGGTGACCCGCAGGGGGTTGGTAGCGGGGGACGGGTGGACTGTGGTCACAGGGGCCTCTTCCTCGAGGAACAGATGGCGGCGGTCGGCCGATGGAGGGTGCGTCGATTCGAATCGACGCGACATCGAGGATGATGTTTCCATGTCCGCGCGGAGCGGCGCAAGGGGGGTGCGGGGGAAGCGCGCGGGGTAAGTGTGGCGGCGCAGAGGGTGCGGGGGTGGCGTGCCCCGCGCCTCAGAACCAGTCCGTAAAGCGGTCGAAGGTGCCGAAGCTCGAGACCATCGGCCACACGCGGCTGAGGAAGAACACGCTGACTGCCACGACCGCCAGCGAGATCCCGATCCCCTTGAGCGGACGGACGGGGGAGAGGGCGCGGCCGTTCTGCGGCGCGATGAACCGCTCGGGGCGGTCCCGGTTGTAGAGGACGTCGACGGTCATCCCGCTGCGGTCGATGGTGTGATGCTCGGCGACCCAGGGGTTCGCGCGCACGGTCCGGCCACGATCCGAGGTGAACTCGATCGTCTCGATCATGTAGGTGACGCTGGAGCTGTCGCCGCGGCCGCTGTAATGGGACTGCGAGGAGATTACGCGCCCCTGGGCCTTCTGGCCGGTGGCGGCGAGACGTCGACCCCGCAGCAGCTCGACCACGGCGGTGAGGAGCCTCCACAGAGCGCCCAGCAGCATCACGCCGGGGATGACCAGGAACATCAGCGGGAGGAACTGAACTGCGGACATGAGCCCTCCTCAGCCCAGCGAGCCGAGGACCCAGCTGAGCCCCCAGATCACGAAGATCGCGCAGACGAGCAGGAGGACCACCGGGCGCAGCGGCGAGACCTTCAGCTCGTCGAGCGGTGCGATGAAGCTCTCCGGCTGTGCGGGATCGAAGTAGACGACCACGGAGGCTCCGGAGCGGTTGGTGCGGCCGACGTCCGAGAGCACCGGGTTCCCGCGCACGGTCCGCCCGTCGGCGGTGGTGAACTCGATGGTCTCGATGAGCGTGACCGTCCTGCTGCTGCCGACCGAGTCCGAGTTCCGGGTGACCTTCCGGAACACGGAGACCACGCGCCCCTCGACCTGGGTGCCGCTCTCGGCGAGCCGCTGCGAGGTCCTCAGGTTGCGGAACGCCGGGATGCCGAAGCGCGAGGCGGCCGCGAGCATCATGAGCCCGCCCAGGATCTTCATCAGACTGAACGCTTCCACAGCGCAACCCCTCGTCTCGTGCTGGTCGACTGCGTCGGCGCCCCCTCGGCACCGGTCGACGAGCACCGACCTTACCTGCTCACGGGGTCACGGCCGGACGGAGCCGGCGGGTGTGGCCGGGCGCCGGAGGCGAGACCCGGCATCGGTTCAGCGACGGCCGCGACGGTTCAGGTGCAGACCCAGCAGCACCGCGGCGACCTGCACCAGGCCCACCCCCGCGGCGACCATGCCGAGGATCCCCGCCGCCAGCAGCACCCCGAGGCCCGGTCGCGGCAGCCGGTCCGCCTCGAGCGGCACCGGCTGATCGGTGAGATCGGCGGGTTCGCCGAGGCGGTCGGTGAGCGCGCCGCGGAGATCCTCCGGGGCGTCCCGCGGCAGGGCGCACCAGGTCGTGGAGTAGGAGCCGTCGCCGCCGGACCCCCACAGCAGCAGCGGGGTCCCCGGCTCGATGCGGCCCAGGCCGCAGGCCGTGATCGCCGAGGACGTGCGGAGCCGGATCGTGCGCGTCTCCTCGCCCTTCCACACCGTGTCGACCACCGCGTAGTACGTGACGTCCCCCGCGATGTCGGCGATCTCGTGCTCGACGGTGACGTCCGCGATGAGGTCCGCCGCCTCGATCGCCTCGTCGAGGTCGTAGCTCATGCAGCTGCAGGCGTGGGCCGCGGGCGCCGCGACCAGCGAGACCAGCAGCAGCCAGGCCAGCATGACGAGCAGCGTTCCGCCGCGGCGCACCCCCGTGATCCCCATGCACCGAGGATAGGGAGGGCGGCCGACGCCCGCCACCCCTGGAGCACCCTTCGGCCCCGGATCTCCCGCGCCCCATGACCTCCCGCACTCCCGGACCGCACGTCGGGGCCGGAGCGGGCGCTGGTAGCGTCGGCGCTCGTGCCAGATCTCGCCGCCCTGATCCCCGCGCTCGGCCCCGCCACCTGGGCGCTGGTGTGCGCCGGGGCGCTCGTGGTGGGCCTGTCCAAGACGGCCATGCCCGGCGGCGGCACCATCGCGGTGGGACTGTTCGCGCTGGCCCTGCCGGCGAAGGAGTCCACCGCCGCCCTCCTGCTGCTGCTCATGGTGGGGGACGCGACCGCGCTCTGGGTCTACCGGCGCGAGCCCGACGTGCGCACCCTCGTACGGCTCATCCCCAGCGTCCTGATCGGCGTGGTGCTGGGGACCATCTTCTTCGCGACCGTCGGCGGGGAGACCGTCCGCACCACCATCGGCGTGATCCTGCTGGCCCTCATCGCCGTGACCGTCTGGCGCCGTCGGACGGCCCGCCGGAAGGAGCTGCGCGCCGCGTCGGCCGATACTGGGTCTGTGCGGGCGGAGCCCGCTGCCCCGGCGCTCGCCCGCGCCGGCTACGGCGTGCTCGGCGGCTTCACCACCATGGTCGCCAATGCGGGCGGGCCCGTCATGTCGATGTACTTCTACGCCATGCGCATGCCGGTGCTGACCTTCCTCGGCACCTCCGCGTGGTTCTTCGCCGTGGTCAACGTGATCAAGCTGCCGTTCTCCGCCGGGCTCGGCCTGATCACCCGCGACACGCTCGCCATGGACCTGATGCTGGTGCCGCTGGTCCTGCTCGGCGCCTTCGTCGGTGCCCGGATCGCGCGGCGCATCCCGCAGGGGATCTTCGAGAAGGCCGTCCTCGTGCTCACGGTCGTCTCGGCGCTCGCTCTGCTCGTGCTGTGACCCCGTCCGCCCAGCGGCCGAGCCCCCCGATGATCTCCAGCAGCTCCGGCGGCTCGATCACCTCGAGCTCCTCCCCGAGCAGGGCGAGATGCAGCGCGGTCCAGCGCAGGTCGTCGTCGCCGGCGCGCAGGATGCAGGCGTCCGGACCGTCGGGCTCGAGCGTGACCGAGCGAGCCGAGACCTGCGGGGCGATCCGCTCGTACGGGGCGAGGATCCGCACGGTCACCGACCGCTCGTAGCCGCGCACCGCGATCGACTCCCGCACGTTCTGCTCGATGTCGCCGGCGTCCCGCGGCGTGAAGGAGAAGGTGCTCGCGGAGACCTCGTGCATCCGGTCCAGGCGGAAGGTGCGCCAGTCCTCCCGCTCCAGGTCGAAGGCGTAGAGGTACCAGCGGCCCTCCATCGACAGCACCCGATACGGCTCCAGGCGGCGCTCGAAGCGCTCGCCGTCAGCCCGCTCGTAGTCCACCCTCACCCGCACCCGATCCCGCACGGCCGACGCGAGCGTCACCAGCACCTCCGAGCTGGCGGCCGGTGCCGCGTTCGTGATCACGCCCATCGCGTCCGACACCGCCTGCACCTCGGCGCGGACCTCCGGGGGCAGGATCCGGTCCAGCGCCGCGAGGGCGCGCAGGGCCTCCTCGTCCAGTCCGCTGATCCCCGAGACGGCCGTGAGCCGGAGCCCCACCGCGACCGCGAGCGCCTCGTGCGCCCCGAGCAGCAGCGGCGGCAGCTCGCGGCCGGCGCCCAGCTGGTAACCGCCGCCGTGCCCCGCGGAGGTCAGCACCGGGTAGCCCATCTGCCGCAGCCGGTCCACGTCGCGGCGGACCGTCCGCACAGTCACGTCCAGGCGGTCCGCCAGCTCCGGGCCCGTCCAGACGCTGCGGGACTGCAGCAGCGCGAGCAGCCGCAGCGCCCTCGTGGTCACATCGCCCATGCCGCCAGTGTGCGCCCCCGGGCGGACAGATTCCGTCCGCCCAGCCCCACGGCGATGCGCGATGGCGCACCATGTGGGCATGTCCTTCGACGTCGTGCCCCTCGACCTCCTCGCCGTGACCCTGATCGCCGTGCTGACCGCGCTCCCCGTCTCGGTGCCGCTCGCCGCCGGGGCGACGGCCGGCCCGCAGGAGCGCTGGAACGCCGCGGGACTCGCCCTCGGTGGCGGACTGCTGCTCGGCGTGCTCGGCGCGATCGTGTTGCTCCTCGCCGGTGAGCTCGCCCTGGCCTCGCTCCTGGCCCGCCTCGCGCAGGTCCCGGGCCTGCTGCTCCTGCTCACCGCGGCGGTCCTCTCGCTGCTGCGGGTCCCGCAGCCGACGCTCCCGCGGGTGCTCGGATTGATCGGCTGCCTGCTCGTCGGGCTCGGCGAGCCGCTCCAGGTGCTGCCGGCGCTGGGCGGGATCTCCAGCTCGGCGCTGGTGCTGATCGTCGGCGTCGTCGCCGAGGCCGTGGCCGTGGTGGTGATCGTGGGGCTGCTGGTCGCCGTGGCCTCCCGGGTCGAGTCGTTCGTGGGCGGTCTCGCCGTGGGCGGCGCCGTCGGAGCGCTGGTGCTGCTGATCGCGCTGCTGCTGCCGCACGGGATCGGGGTGATCGTCCAGGTCGTGCTGATCGTCCTCGGCGTCGTCGCGGGCGTCGTGCTCTCGGCGATCCGCTCCCGCGCCGCGTAGCCTGCGGGCATGGAGATCACCGGAGCCCTCACCGCCGACGGCACGGACCTGGTCCTGGTCCGTCACGTCCCCGCAGCCCGCGCCGAGGTCTGGCGCCATCTCACCGAGTCCGAGCGCCTCGCCGCCTGGTTCGGGACCTACACCGGCGATCCCGCGAGCGGGACGGTCCAGGTGGCCATGACCGCCGAGCCGGGCGACGACGTCGCCTCCGAGTACACGATCCACGCCTGCACCCCGCAGGAGCTGCTCACGGTCAGCTCCGCCGCCGGCGAGGGGACCTGGCGGCTGTCGCTCGAACTGGCCGACGGGGTCGACGCGGCCGACGGGGCCGACGCGGCCGACGGGGCCGGGCCGAACGCTGCGGCGCGCTCGGCGGGCGGCGGCACGCGCGTGGCCCTGCGCCACCACGGCGTCCCCCGCGAGATGGTCGAGAACATCGGCCCCGGCTGGGAGTGGTACTTGGACCGCCTCACCGGCGCGGTCACCGGCGACGACGTGCCCGGGATGGACGTCTGGGACGCGCAGTACATGAGCCTCGCGCCGGCGTACGCCGAGCTGGCGGCGGGGGAGCGAAGCGGGGACTGAGCGGGGACTGAGCGGGGCGGGACGCAGCGGACAGGACGCACGCCCTCCATCGCGGACACAATCTGTCCGCCCGGCAGGGGAACCTGGGTGCTGTCAGCGCGACTCCTCGCGACAGATCCTCGGAAGGATCCCGCCATGCCGTTCCTCACCCGCAACGTGTCAACCGAGGCCGATGGCCTCGCCGCCTTCGGTTCCCGGCAGGTCCAGCAGATCATCACCACCCTGCACGCGCTGGATCCGCAGCAGCTGCGCGCGACCCCGAGCGCCTCGGAACTGAGCGTCGGCGCGATCGCGAACCACGTGATCGCGGTGGTCGACGGCAACGCCCACGAGATCGAGCGGGCCACGGCCCGTGCGGCCTCGGCCGCGGTCGGCGACGAGGCGGTGATCCACGGGTCCGGTGAGGTGGCAGAGGATCTCAGCGATCCCTCGCTGAGCGTGCCCGACGGGGCGAGCGCCGCCTCGCTGAGCGACGCGCTCGAGCTGGCCGGGACGCGCCTCGAGGCGGCCTTGCGCGCCGCCGACCTCGACGCCCCCGTGCCGACGCCCGACGCGCCCTGGTACACCGGCGCCGAGGACTGGAACGTGCGCTGGCTCGCGCTGCACACGATCGAGGAGGTCGCCCGGCACGCCGGGCAGGCCGACGTGATCCGCGAGAGCATCGACGGCAAGGGCGCCTACGAGCTGAACGCCCTGACCGACGGCGAGACCTGGCCGCCCGCAGGCTGGTGACCCCGTCGGCCGGCGAGTCGACCGCCCCCACCCCTCCCCGGACCGAAGGAGTCCTGATGACCTCCGAGACCACCGCCCCCGAGACCCCCGACGGGCGCGGACCGCGAGGCCTCGACGGCGACCTGCCCACCGTCCTCATCGACCAGATCGAGTTCCATGTGCGGGCGATGTTGCGGCCGCGCCTCGAGGGGCTCACCGATGAGGAGTACTTCTACGACCCGACCGGGACCGGCCATGCCTGGACGGTCCATCCGCGCGTGCCCGAGGGGCGGGAGGCGCCCACGTCGATCCAGGGCGGAGGCGGCGCGATGGCTATCGACTTCGAGCATCCCGAGCCGAGCCCCGCACCGTTCACCACGATCGCCTGGCGGCTGGGCCATGTGATCGTCGGCGTCCTCGCCGCCCGCAGCGCCTCCCATCACGGCGGACCACCCGCGGACTACATGACCTGGGAGTACGCCGCCACGGCCGAGGAGGCCCTCGCCCAGTTCGACGCCGAGTACGAGCGCTGGATCACCGGCGTGCGCCGCTGGGACGCGGAGGATCTCCAGGTCGCCGTCGGCGAGGCGGAGGGGCCCTACGCCCAGTACTCCCGCGCGACCCTCGTGGCCCACATCCACCGCGAGCTCATCCACCACCTCGCCGAGATCGCGCTGCTGCGGGACCTGTGGGCGCACCGGGGGTGAGGGTGCGGCTGAGCCTGTCGGCGTCGGGGCTCAGGCCTCGTCGCCGACGCTGATCGCCTCCGCCTCCTGGGCGGCGGTGAGATGGTGCTGGTCGCCGATGGCGGCCAGGTGGCGCCGGCCGATCAGCAACATCGCGATGCTCACCACGAGGGCGGCCGCGGCCAGCAGGTAGGGGGCGCCGGCCGTGGTCGCGGCGGCGAGCGGCCCGGCGACGGCCGGGGCGACCGCGCCGCCCAGGAAGCGCACGCCCGAGTAGGCGGAGCTGGCCACGCCGCGGGGCAGATCGGTCGCCTCCATGACCGTCTCGGTCAGCGCGGTGTTCATGACGCCGAGCAGGAGGCCGCCGATGACGATCAGCGTGATCATCCCGGTCATCGACGTGTGGAGCAGGCTGAGCGCGATCATCAGCACGGTGAGCAGCACGAGCGTGGTCAGCAGCGTCGGGATCAGGCCCAGGCGACGGGTGAGCACCGGGGCGGCGAACACGGAGGTGATCGCGAGCGCGAGGCCCCAGCCGAAGAACACCTCGCCGATGCCCATCGCGCCGAACTGGGTGCCGCGAGCGGCGGCCGCGGCCTCGAGCGGGAACGGCGAGTACGCGAGCAGGGTGAAGAAGGCGAGGTTGTAGAAGATCGCGGCGAGCGCCAGGGTGCGCAGCGCCGGGTTCCCGAGGGCGCGCAGCGCGGCGAGCGGCGAGACATTCGCGGGCTTCGCCTCGCGCTGCAGCAGGACGGCGATCGCGAGGAAGCCGATGCCCATCAGCACCGCGGTGCCCGCGAAGGGAGCGCGCCAGGAGACCGAGCCGAGCAGTCCTCCGAGCAGCGGCCCGAGGGCCATCCCGATCCCGAGCGCAGTCTCGTAGAGGATGATCGCGCCGCCGCTCGGGCCCGCGGTCGCACCCACGATCGCGGCGAGGGCGGTCGAGATGAACAGGGCGTTCCCGAGGCCCCAGCCCGCGCGCAGCCCGATGATCTCGCCCACCGAGCCGGAGGCCGCCGCGAGCGCCGCGAAGACCACCACGAAGGCCAGTCCGATCAGCAGGGTGCGCTTGGTGCCGAGCAGGGAGGCGAGCCAGCTGGTGAAGAGCATCGCGATCGCGGTGACGAAGAGATAGCTGGTGAACAGCAGCATCGCCTGTGACGGCGAGGCGTCCAGCTGCACGCTGATCGCGGGGAGGATCGGGTCGACCAGGCCGATGCCCATGAAGGACACGGTCGCGGCGAAGGCGATCGCCCAGACGGCGCGCGGCTGGTGGAAGGCGTCGCGGAGGGTCGGGGCGGACGCGGTCGTGGTGGGGGATGCGCCGGGCGCGGGGGCCTGGGTGGCGGTCATGCGGGAAAGTCCTTCGGCAGGGGGATGGGAGGAGGGGCCGGGATGGGCGCCGTCAGCGGTCGTGCGTCTCCACCAGCTCTGCGAGGATCCGCGCCGCGCGATCGAGGGCGGCGAGATCCTCGTCGGGCAGCGGCTCCAGCAGCCCGCCGACGCCGACGGCGAGCTGGTCGCGCCACTGCGCGAGCTGCTCGGCACCCTGCGCGGTGATGCTGATCAGTGAGGAGCGGGAGTCCTCCGGGTCCGTATCGCGCCGCACCAGCCCCTCCTGCTCGAGCCGCTTGATGACCGTGGTCGCGGTGGGGCGCGAGACCCGCTCGCGATCGGCGAGATCGCTCAGCCGCAGGGGCCCGTGACGCTCGATCGTGGCGACCACCCGCCAGGACACCGTCCCCACGCCCACCTCCGAGCGGCGCGCGGCGAGGCGCGCGAACTGGCTGCACACGAGGGCGAGGGTCTGCGGGAGCTCGGATTGAGCGTCCGACGGCGGCTCGGACTCCTCGCGGGGAGCGGGGGCAGGGGTTCTGGTCACGGCTCCCCATAGTAGTTAGGAATGCGAACTATCGCAAGGGGGGAGCGGTGAGGGGCCGAGGCGGGGTGCGGGGTGCAGAGTGGCAGGCGCGCAGGCCCCGGTGAGGGTGGGCCATTCGATCGTTCCTCCACAGAGGGCGCTCATCCACCGTCGGAGCCGGGGTGATGCGCAGCCGCGAGGAGCGGGCTGAACTGATGCTCCGTCCTCGTATCTGCCGAACGGAGGCACTGATGCCGCCCGCCCCGTCCGCTTCGCAGCGCACCGACGTCATCCTCTCCCCGCCGGAGGAAGGGGCGACAGCATCTGCACCGTCGGCATCAACCCCTGCCATGCAAGCGCCCTCGGCCGCGCCGGCTCAGCGGCTCAGTCGTGCCGATGCCGAGGATCTCGGGCAGCGGATCCAGCAGCAGGCGGCTCTGATCGCCCAGGCCACCTGCGACTTCATCCTGCTGATCGCGGAGTTCGACGCCTGTGAGGGTCGCCGCTACTACTACGGGCTGAAGTCGACAGCGCACTAGCTCGGCTGGGCCTGTTCGATGGCCGCCGGGACGGCGCGAGAGCACCTCAGGGTCGCCAGGGCCCTGCCGGGTCTGCCGCTGACCGTGACCGAGTTCCGCGCCGGGCGACTGTCCTACTCCAAGGTCCGCGAGATCACGCGCGTCGCCGACCGGGTAGAGGAGGAGGTCCTGGTGGAGATGGCCCGGGCGATGACCGCTTCCCAGCTCGCTCGCACCGTCTCCGCGTTCCAGTCGATCGATGGCACCCGACTCGACCAGGACTCCCGGCGCGAGGCGCAGTGGCGCACGAGGGACGACGGCATGGTCGAGGTCCGTGCCGTGCTCCCCGCCGAGACCGGAGCCGAGCTGATCACTGCCCTCGAGCTGGCGCTGAACAGGGACGGCACGGAGCCTCCCGCACGCAGCACGGCCGCGTCGGCAGCACCTGCAGAGGACCTGTTCGACCCTGCGACGCGAGACGCGGAGATCACCAATGAAGCGACGCTCGATCAACGCCGAGCCGATGCCCTGCATGACCTGGCTCGGACCTATCTCGCCACCGAGCCGGATGACCGATCGGGCGAGGATCGACACCTCGTGGTCGTCCAGGTCAGTGCCGATTCGCTGCAGCAGGGCGTTCCCGCGGGAACGCCTCCGCGCTGTGCGGTGATCGGCGGCGGAGCGCTCGAGCCGCGGACTGCGGAACGTCTCGCCTGCACCGGAAGGGTCGCAGTGGTGATCTCCGACGTGGACGGCGAGATCCTCCACCTGGGCCGGACGAAGCGCCTTGCCTCCCGGGCACAGCGCCGCGCCCTCAGGCTTCGCGACACGACCTGTGTGTTCCCCGGCTGTCACCAGCAGAAGCATCTCGACGCCCACCACCTCACGCCCTGGTCGGAGGGTGGCCACACGGACCTCGATGAGCTCGCCCTGCTCTGTAGACGACATCACGTGATGGTGCATGAAGGCGGCTTGCGCCTGGTGCGTTCGGAACCGGAGCCGTCAGGCATCGGCCCGCGATTCCAGGTGCTCGACGCGGACGGTCGGCCGGTCCAGGCGAGATGGCCGGCGATGTTCGAGCGCCTGATCATTCAGCGCAGAACCGAGAGCTCCGCTGCCGTGACGCCGGACGCAGGCGCTGAGGATCTCGACCCGTCACGCGTGGCTCCTGAACGGATCGCCGCCACGACAGGCGGGGAGGGGTTCAGCCTCGCCGGCTGCGTACAGGCGCTGTGCGACGGGGTGATCGTGACGGCGGCCTGAGCGAAGTCCGGGACATGGGAAGAGCCCGCCGCACAGGCTGTGCAACGGGCTCTTCAGGCATGCGGCTCGGCGCCGCACTGGCTCAGCGGCCGGTCAGCTCCCGGGCCTGCTTCTGGGCCGTCAGCGCGAGCTCGACGGCCTTGAAGGCGTGGGCCTGGGTCATGGCGTTCTCGGTCCGGTTCAGGACGTCGAGGATCAGCTCCCCGAAGAAGGGGTAGCCCACGTTCCCGTTCGCCTCGAGGCGGTGCTCGCCCTTCCCGTCGACGAGGATGACCTGGTTGGGGCCGTTCTCGGTGGTGACGTCGAGGTACTTGCGCAGCTCGAGGTAGCCCTCGGTGCCGGCCACGAAGGTGCGGCCGTCACCCCAGGTGCGCAGGCCCTTCGGGGTGAACCAGTCGACGCGCACGAAGCCGGTCGCGCCGGAGGACAGCGCGATGTGCGCGTCGCCGAAGTCGTCGAGCTCAGGGTGCTCGGGGTTCCCGAAGTTGCCGATAGAGGAGGAGAGGACGTCCGCGTCGTCAGAGCCGGTGAAGGTGAGCATCTGCTCGAAGTTGTGCGAGCCGATGTCGGTGAGGATGCCGCCGTAGCGGGCGCGCTCGAAGAACCAGTCAGGGCGGGTCGACGGGTCGCCCATGCGGTGCGGGCCCATGCCCGTGACGTGGAGGACCTTCCCGATCGCACCCTGTTGGATGAGCTGGGTGGCGAGCACGGCGGCCTCGACATGGATCCGCTCCGAGTAGTACACGGCGTACTTCTGGCCGGTGCGCTCCACGGCGGCCCTCGCGTCGGCGAGCTGCTCGAGGGAGATCAGCGGGGTCTTGTCGGTGAAGTAGTCCTTGCCGGCCTCCATCACGCGGATGCCGAGCGGCGCGCGGTCCACGGGGACGGCGGCGGCCGCGACGAGCTTCACCTCGGGGTCATCGAGGATCTCCTGCTCGGAGCTCGCGACCTTGACCTGCGGGAACTGCTCGGTGAAGGTCTTCAGGCGCTCGGGCTGCGGGTCGTACACCCACTTCAGGGTGCCGCCGGCGCCGAGCAGGCCCTGGGTCATCCCGCCGATGTGGCCGTGGTCCAAGTGCATTGCGGCGAAGACGAACTCGCCGGGCTCGACGACCGGCTTCGGCATCGCGGCGGGCGCGTAGTTGGCTCCTTCGGAGGCGGGCATCGCGGGGTCCTTTCGATCGAGGCGGTGGTGCTGTGATGGCGACGGTGCGGCTCAGCTGGGCCGGTCTCCCTCGGATGCCGGTCGGTGCGCGCTCAGCAGTGCGCTGCGGTGCGCGCAACGGTACGCGTCGACTGCACCGTCGGGGACTGGCTCGAGTCTTCCGCACCGTCGGTGTCCCGGGGCGAGCGTGCCACGGGTTGCCGCCTTCCTACTCCCGTGGGGATCGCGGTCAGCGTTGTGCGGTCCGCTTTGTGCGGCCAGCGTTCCGTCGTCACGTCCACCCGAGCGTCCGCCGCACCGTCGTCGCGCCCTCGGCCGGCCAGTCCGGCATGCGCGGCGCGATCTCGGCCTCCGCGATGTCGAGGAGCGCACGCCCGCATGCCTCGACAGGGAGCTCGAGTGCCGCTCCGATGCGCGCGCCGATTCCCGGGTAGGACTCCTCGACGCGCCGGCGCGGGTCGAGGCCGTCGCGCAGAGCGTCGGGCGACGCAGGCACGAGCGCACCCACGAGGTCGAGCAGCTCACCGAGTGCGTACATGCGCACGTGCGCGCTCGCGGCGACGAGCTCGCCGCGCTGTGCGCGGCCGACACCGATGAGCAGGAGGCTGCAGAAGAGACCCGCAGCCCGGGCCAGGTCGGGGGCCGGCCGCTCGGCGATCTCCCGTGCCGTCCGGGCGGCGCACTCCTCGAGCACCGCCGTCACGGCGCCGGTGTCGTGGACGACGCGCCAGTGGTGGGCGGCGAACGTCGCGACATCGGCGAGCGAGGCGACGGCGAACTCCAGGACGTGACCGTCCGCGAAGACCGCTTTGAGGCCGTGCCCGGTCTCGCGCGGAGAGAGGACGACGGCCGGGCCGTCGGGCAGCCACTCGAGGTCCTGGCGGTAGCGCTCCGCGACCTCCTCCTCGACGACGAGGTAGAAGTCGTGGTCGCTCCACCGGTCGATCCGGGCGCGCTCGGCGCCGGAGCCGAGGAGGACGAGCCCGAGCACCTCCGGACGGTCGGCGAGCTTCGCGACCAGCGCGTCGGTCCAGGAGTCGAAGGCTGCGAGAGCGGCGTCGGGCGCTGCGTTTTCGTGAGACATGGGAGGAGCGTAAGGGCGAATCCGGTGGTGTCCTAGCGTCGGAGCACCGCTCCCGCCCGAGGGGTCGATCGCCGCGAGGTCGTCGTCGCGCACGTGCGTCTTCTTCGCCTGGATGCGTGCCGAGCGGCGGGTCGGATCCTCGCCCTGGGCATCGGTGGGGCCGACGTACTCGGCCAGGCGGTCGAGGTAGCGCCACAGCGCGTAGTAGTCGGACGGCTGCCATGCGGACGGGTCCTCGTCGTAGATCCTGCGGGTCACCGCCTCGGCGCTCCTTCCCGGGCTCGGCCGCGGTCTTGTGATCCCCGCCGACATCTAAGGTACGGGCGTGGACCTCTTCTCCCTCACCTGGACCGCGCTGCGCGAGGCCGTCGCGGCGGTGCCCGACGACGCCTTCGAGGGGCCCTCGGGCTGCGCCGGCTGGCGAATCCGTGACCTGGTCGCGCACCTCGTGATCGACGCCCAGGACGTGCTGATCACCCTCAGCACACCCGCCGACGACGCCCCCACGGCCGACGCCCTCAGCTACTGGACCCCGCGACCGACGACCTGGCCGGTCGAGGCGACGTCCGACGGGGGAGCGGCCGACGTCGATCCGCTCGATGCGCTCGTCGTGCGCCTCGCGACGGCCTACGGGGAGCCGGCGCTCCTGCACCATCACCTCGAGGACCTCGGGGCCGCCGCCGGTCGCGCCGCGCTCCTCGCGCATCCCGAGCTGCCGGTCGCGACCCAGGGCATGAGCCTCACCGTCCGCGACTACCTGCAGGCCTACGTGCTCGAGTGGACCCTGCACCACCTGGACCTCGTCGCGGAGGCGGCGTCGGCCGACAGCGCAGGCATCGTCGGCGCCGGGGTCCCGGGGCCGCCCGCCGAGGGGCTCGCCGCGGCGCGGCGGATGCTCGAGCGCCGGATCCGGCTCGCGCTGCCGGAGGAGTGGTCCGACGCCGATGCTCTCCGGATCGCGACCGGGCGGCGGGCCCCGTCGTCGGCCGAGCGCGCGGACCTCGACCGGCTCGGCCCGCGCGCGGCGATGCTGCCCCTCTCCCTCGGCTGAGCTCCCTCGACCGAGGGAGAGGGGCGACGACCCTCCGGCTCAGCCCTCGCGGGGGTCGCGGAGCGGGACGACCTCCGGGCGCTCGAGCGTCGAGGAGATCTCGACCCGCTGCCCGGAGCCGGAGGACTCGAGCATCGCGTTCATGACCTCGAGGGCATGCTGGCCGAGCGCGCCGGAAGCCCGCAGCTGCTCGCCGCGGGTCGCCATGTCCTGCAGGGCGATGCCGCGCGAGGCCCCGACGTAGCCGGCCGACTCCGGCACGGCCTCCCAGCCGCCGGAGCCGAGCGCGTTCACCGACACCTCGCCGTCGAACCGGTTGGGGTCCGGCACGGAGAGGCTGCCGAGGGTGCCGTGCACCTCGATCGGATGCGCATGCGTCGCGACCGCGTCGAAGCTCATGACCAGCGTCGACAGCACGCCGGAGGCATGGATGAGCACCCCGGTGACATGGGTGTCGGTGGTGACGGGAATGACCTCGCCCTCCCGCGCGCCCGAGCCGATGGTGCGCTCCTCGCGCAGCCGGCTGGACGCCCCGATCACCGCGGAGACCGGGCCCAGCAGCGTCACGAGGGAGTGGATGTAGTACGGGCCCATGTCCAGCAGCGGACCGCCGCCGGGCACGTAGTAGAAGTCCGGGTTCGGGTGCCAGCGCTCGTGGCCCGGGGTCATCATCGTGGCGACCGCGGAGATCGGCGTGCCGATCAGGCCGTCGTCGATCGCGCGCCGCGCCGTCTGCGTGCCCGTGCCCAGGACGGTGTCCGGGGCGGAGCCGACGAGCACCCCCGCGGCCGCCGCGGCGGCGAGCACCTCGGCGCCCTCGTCGGCCGTGACCGCGAACGGCTTCTCCGCGTGCACGTTCTTGCCCGCGGCGATCGCCCGCAGGTCGATCTCCGCATGCGCCGCCGGGATGGTGAGGTTCAGGACCGTCTCCACCTCCGCATCGGCGATCAGCTCGTCGACCGTGAGCGCGCGGACGCCCACGTGCTCGGCCGCGACGGCGCGCGCCCGGTCCATGTCGAGATCCGCGACGGCCACCAGCTCCACGTCCGGGAGGGTCGGGAAGGTCTTCAGGTACTGCGCGGAGATGTTCCCGCAGCCGATCATGCCCACCTTCATCGGGTCGCCTCCTGCGTGCCGGCGGTGCGGAGGGAGCCGTGCTCGCCGTAGGGCTGCTCGCTGCCGCGCGCGGCCCACAGCAGGCCGCGCTCGATGATCGTGCGCACGTTCGGGTCCTCGAGCACCTCGACGCGGTGGCCGGGGGTGGAGACGAAGATGCGGCCCTCGCCCCAGTGGCGGGTCCAGATCGCCGGAGAGGTCACCTCGCGGTGCCACGGATCCCACTCCCGGACCTTCTGCGTGGTGGTGGCGAGGACGTCGCAGTAGTCGTCGGCCAGTACCCAGTACTGCTCGGTGACCAGGTCGAAGTCGCTGATCCCGGCGGTGATCGGATGATCCGCCGCGGCGGGCAGCATGTTCACGGTGTAGGGCACGTAGTTGTCCGCCTGCTCGCCCTTGCGCTCGTCCTGGTGCTTGCCCGGGTGGCAGCCGAACTGGCCTCCGATCAGGGTCAGGTAGTCCGACTCGTTGCGGTAGCTGTCGGCGATGCCGCCGTGCCAGCCGGCCATGCCGGTGCCCGCCTCGATCGCGGCGCGCAGCCCCTCGAACTGGGGCCGCTCGATGGTGTTCATGGTGTTGCACTGGACGATCAGGTCGACCGTGGCCATGTACTCGGCGTCGGCGTAGATCGCCGGCGACTCCTCGATGCGGACGCTGAAGCCGTTCTCCTCCAGGAAGGGGATGAACAGGTCCGTCGCCTCGACGGGCTGGTGGCCGTCCCAGCCGCCGCGGACGACGAGGGCGACTCGGGTTGGGGTGGTGCTCATGCGGAGGTCTCCTGGGTGGTGGGGGTCTGGGGGCCGACGGGGGTCCAGCGCGAACCGTCGGCGTCGCTGGCCTCCACAGCGGCGAGGACGCGCTGCACGTGCAGCGCCTCGGCGAACGACGGCGAGGGGTCGGTGCCCTCGCCGATCGCGCGCACGAGGTCGACGACCTCATGGGTGAAGGTGTGCTCGTAGCCGAGGCCGTGGCCGGTGGGCCACCACGCCGCGGCGTAGGGGTGCTCCGGCTCGGTGGCGAGCACGCGGGTGAAGCCCTGACGGCCTGCGGGTGCGGTCGCGTCGTAGATCTCCAGCTCGTTCATGCGCTCGAAGTCGAAGGCGACCGAGCCCGTCGAGCCGTTGATCTCCACGCGCATCGCGTTCTTGCGGCCCTGCGCCATGCGGGTCGCCTCCACGGCGCCGAGCACGCCGTTCTCCAGGCGGACGGAGAACAGGGCAGTGTCGTCGACGGTGACCTGCTGGCGCTCGCCGGAGGTGTCGCCCTTGCCGCCGAGGCCCTGCATCGCGCCCGCCGCGGGGCGGGTGGGGACCACGGTCTCGAGGGTGCCCGAGACGGCGACGATGTCCTCGCCGGAGAGCCACTGGAGCAGGTCGATGACGTGCGCGCCGATGTCGCCGAGCGCGCCCGAGCCGGCCTTCTCCCTGTCGAGTCGCCAGGTCATCGGGGCGTCGGCGTCGGCGAGCCAGTCCTGCAGGTACTGGGCGCGGACCTGCAGGATCTCGCCCACGAAGCCCTCCTCGACCAGCTGCCTCGCGTAGGCGAGCGCGGGGGTACGGCGGTACGAGAAGCCGCAGATCGAGCGGATCCCGCGCTGCGCGGCCTCGGCCGCGGCCGCCGCCATCTCCGCGGATTCCTCGACCGAGTTCGCGAGCGGCTTCTCGCACAGCACGTGCTTGCCCGCCGCGAGTGCCGCGAGGGCGATCTCGTGGTGGGTGTCGCCCGGGGTGCAGATGTCGATCACGTGGATCTCGGGATCCTCGATCAGATCCTGCCAGCGGGTGGTGTGCTGGGCGAAGCCGTACTGCTGCGCCGCCGCGGCGACCGCGGACTCGGTGCGGCCCGCGATCGTGTGCAGCACCGGCGTGAGGGGCAGGTCGAAGAAGCGGTGCGCGGTGCGCCAGGCATGGGAGTGGGCGGCCCCCATGAAGCCGTAGCCGACGAGGCCGACGTTCAGGGGCTGGGGGGTTGAGTCAGTCATGGACGACGGGGTCTCCTTCAGGGTGGGGTCACTTCCCGGAGCCGGCGGTCATGCCGCTGACCAGATAACGGCGGCCGAAGGCGTACAGGATGATGATCGGGATCGACGACAGCACGACGGCCGCCATCACCACGGGGACGTTGGTGGCGTACTCGCCCTGGAAGCTCCACAGTGCCAGGGGAAGGGTGCGCTTGTCCGGGCTCTGGGTCAGGATCAGCGGGAACAAGAAGCCGTTCCACGACATCAGCGCCTGGTAGACGGCGACCGTCACCAGCGCGGGCCGCACGATCGGGAAGGCGAGGCGCCACATCTTTTGCCACTCGGTCGAGCCGTCGATGTCCATCGCCTCGAAGAGTTCCTTGGGGACGTCCCGCAGGGAGTTGGAGATGATCAGGATGCTGAGCGGCAGGCCGAAGGCGATCGCGGGGATCATCAGGGCGACCAGGGAGTCGTACATGTGCAGCCGGATGATCATCAGGTAGATCGGCACGATCGTCGCCTGGACGGGGATCGCGAGTCCCAGCAGGAACACGCTGCGCACCGGACGGAACACCCTTCCCGTGCCGCGGACGATCGAGTACGAGGCCATGAAAGCCATCAGTACGAGCGGCACCACGGTTCCGACGGCGACGAGCACGCTGTTCAGAAGGTACCGGGTGAAGTCCGCCTCGAGCACGGCGAAGAAGTTCTCGATCGCGACGGGCGCCGAGGGGAGCACCGGGTTCGAGCCGAAGTAGGTCGAGATCGACTTGAAGCTCGTGATGATCACGAAGTAGATCGGGAGCAGGACGACGCCGAGCCAGAGCCAGCCGAAGGCGCCGCCGATCCAGTTGCGCTGCATGTCAGGCTCCTTCCATCTGGCTGGCGGAGGTGTCCCGGCCGCCGAGCCGCTGCACGCCGAGCGCGAGGCCCAGGCCGATGACGACCAGCATCACCGCGAGGGCGCTGGCCACGCCCATCTCGTTCCCGCGGAAGCCGGTGAGGTACATGTCGAGCGGGAGGATCCGGGTGGCCATCCCCGGACCGCCCTGGGTGAGGACGAAGATGATGTCGAAGTAGGTCAGCGCGCCCACCACCATCAGTGTCGAGCTGGTGATGAGCGTGTACTTCAGCTGCGGCAGGGTGATCGAGAAGAACTGGCGCAGCCTGCCGGCGCCGTCGATCTGCGCCGCCTCGTACATCGACTGGGGGATCTGTCGTACCGCGCCCTGGTAGATCAGGGTGTGGAAGGGGATGAACTGCCAGGCGATGATGAACAGCAGGACCACCCACACCAGCACCGGATCGCCCAGCCAGTTCTGCTTCAGCAGGGGCATGTCGAGACCGTTGGCGAGCCCGAAGTTCGGGTCGAGGAGCGACTTGAAGGTGATCGCGATGGCCGCCGAGGACAGCAGCAGGGGCAGGAAGTACAGGATCGCGAGCAGGTTGCGGTACCGCTGCTGACCGGCGAGGAAGGTTCCCAGCAGGATGCTCATCGGGGTCTGCAGCAGCCAGGTCGCGACGATCATGACCACGACGAGGCCGAGCCCCTGCCAGGTGGTGGGCCGGGTGAGCGCCTCGGCCCAGCTGGTCAGGCCGGTGAACTCGATGGCCCCGATGCCGTTCCAGCTGGTGAAGGACAGGGCGGCGACGCCCACCAGGGGGAGCAGGGCGAAGAAGCCGAAGAACAGCAGCGCGGGCAGCGCGAACAGGACGTGCGAGATCTGCACGCGCTCACGGGAGGGACGCGGGGCGGTGGCCGCCGTGTCGGAGCGACGGGTGGCGGACGCTGACGCGTCGGCTCCGCCCATGGTGCGCGGCGCGACCGACGGGGAGAGCGCAGTCATCCTCAGGCCCCCTTGCCGGCGGCCATGTTCTCCGCGAACTGCTCGGGGGTGATGGCTCCGAGGAACAGCTGCTCGGTGTTGACGAGCAGGGTCTCCGCCTCGGTGGGCTGGAGCGCCTGGTCCCAGGACTGCGTGAAGGCCGGGGCCTCCTGGATCGAGGAGTAGACCCACTGCAGGTACTCGGCGTCCTCGCTCGCCGCGAGAGCTTCGTCCTGGCCGACGATGACCGGCACGGAGCCGGACGCGATCAGATCGGTCGCGACCTGGTCGGACATCGCGCCGTCCCGCAGGAAGGCCTTCGCAACCTCCTTCTCCTCGTCGCTCGCCGCGGAGGAGAGGGACAGGTAGTTGCAGGGGTTCCCGACCAGGTTCGTCAGCTCGCCCTCGCCGCCGTCGATCGTCGGGAACGGACCGAATCCGAGACGGCCCGCCTGCACGAAGTCGCCGCCGCTCGCCTTCATGCTGCCGAAGGTCCACCCGCCGTGGAGCATCAGCGCGGCCTGGTCGGTCCACAGCAGCGCCTGGTCGGTGTTGGAGTCGGCGGCCATCGACTCGAAGCCGTCCGCGAAGGCGCTCGCGTCGACGAGCTCCTTCACCTTCTCGCCCATCGCGATGACCGAGTCGTCGAGCCAGGCGTCGGACTCGCCGGCCGCGATGCGCGCGAAGACCTCGGGGCCCCCGATGCGGTCGAGCAGGTACTCGAGCCACATCATCGAGGTCCAGCGGGACTGCGCGGCGAGGGAGATCGGAGCGACTCCGGCGGACTTCGCCTTCTCGACCACGCCGAGCAGGTCGTCCCAGGTCTCCGGGGCCTCGCCGCCGATGGTCTCGAGCACCGTCTTGTTATGGAACAGGATGATCGGCTGGGTCGCGCCCTGCGGGACCGCCGAGATCTTGTCGTCGACGGTCGCGGCCGCCCAGACGGACTCGACGAAGCGGTTCTTGTAGTCCGCGTTCTCGTCGAGCCAGCCGGTCAGATCGTCGACCTGGGACTCCTCGACGTAGGTGCGCAGACCGCCGCC
Organism: Brachybacterium sp. J153; assembly: GCF_036311905.1. Taxonomy (NCBI): domain Bacteria; kingdom Bacillati; phylum Actinomycetota; class Actinomycetes; order Micrococcales; family Dermabacteraceae; genus Brachybacterium; species Brachybacterium sp. J153. Next base: position 145,509 of record NZ_JAZDCH010000018.1, read on the forward strand.
GCCCCATCCGTAGATGATCGTCGGGGCCTCGCCCGCCCCGATGGCGGTGCGGATCTTCTGCTTGTAGGCGTCGTTCTGGAAGAAGGTCAGATCGATCGTGCCCTGGTCGCCCTCGTTGAAGGCCTCCACCGAGTCGCCGTAGATGGTCTCGTTGGGCTCGCCGGACAGCGCCCAATAGCTCGCCGAGTTGCCGCCGCCTCCACCGGAGCCGGGGCCGGCGGTACCGCAGGCGCCGAGGGTGAGCGCGGAGAGCCCGGCGGTCGCGCCGAGCAGGGACCGACGGGAAAGAGGAAAGTTTCGCATGACCTGCTCCTGAGTGTCGTCATTGACGGGATCGGTCGACAGCGGGCAGGGAGGCCCGAGCCGGGGAAAGTAAGAGCAAATTACCAACGAAGTTTCGTCGGGTCAACAGGCACCCGATCCGAGACCGGATCGAGACGGTTGCAGTCGTGACCTGCAGGTTCGCGTGATGATCCGGGCGGAGTCGCTCGCGCTTCCCGTCTCGACCGCCAGGAGGACTCTTCGACGGGCGGGGTGTCGCATGTCCTGGGCTACCTGCCGCCCGGGCGTGCGACCTGCGCCGCGAGCCGTTGCATCGGTTCAGAGTCGAGAAGAAAGTTTCCCGATGAGTATCCTGACCGCGAGAAGCGACGGAGAGGAGCCGGGTCGATGGCGACGAACGGTGGGAACACGGGGCGCGTCACCCTGGCGTCCGTGGCGGAGCGAGCCGGGGTGTCCCTGGCGACGGCGTCGAAGGTGATGAACGGGCGCGGGGCGATCAGCAGCGCCACCCGTGCCGCCGTGGCGGAAGCAGCCCAGGAACTGGGGTACGAGCAGCGTCGACGCAAGACCGGGCGCCGGCGCCAGATCGGACTCCACCTGGAGTCCGTGGACAGCGGGTACGTCATGGGAGTCCTCGCCGGAGCCGTCCATGCCGCGCGGCGGGCGGACGTCGACCTGATCGTCTCGAGCCTCAATGGCGGCGGGCTTACCCGCGAGTGGATGGCGGAGATCGCCTCGCAGCAGGCGGAGGGGGTCATCGCCGTGGTGACCACCATCGGCCCCGAGCACCTCCGCTGGAGCCGCAGCCTCTCGCTCCCCCTCATCGCCATCGACCCCGTCCTGGCGGAGCCGGAGCTGGAGGGGCTCCTGACGGTGGGGGCCACCAACTGGGAAGGCGGATCCGCCGCGGTGCGGCATCTGCTCAGCCTCGGGCACACCCGGATCGGACTCCTCGCCGGTCCTCCCGGCTCGGTGCCGGGGCGGCAGCGGGTCGAGGGCTATCGCAGTGCGATGGCGAGGGCGGGCCTGGAGGTCGACGAGGAGCTGGTGGACTCCCGGGCCTTCACCGCCGAGGCGGGCGAGGAGGGGGCGCGGCGGCTCCTCGACCTCACGGATCCTCCGACGGCGATCTTCGCAGCGGCCGATCCGCTCGCCCTCGGGGCGCTCCGTGCCGCGGAGGCGCGCGGCGTCCGGGTGCCGGAGCAGCTCAGCGTGATCGGCTTCGACGACACGATGATGACCCGCTGGACCACGCCCCCGCTGAGCGCGGTCAGTCAGCCCCTGTTCTCCCTGGGGCAGGTCGCGGTGGAGCGCCTGCTGGCCCTGGCGGCGGATCCGCAGGCCTTCGCGCATCCGTTCCAGCTCGAGACCCGGCTCGTCGAACGGGGGTCGACAGCGGCGGGGGGAAAGGGGGCAGACGGTTTGGCCCACAGGGGGCCAGACTGGTGTCTTCGCCA